>NZ_JBWKOU010000003.1:0-463712 GCF_059416245.1 Curvibacter sp. GW821-FHT09D12
CGGCTGCGATCTTCAAGCGATTTTGAGCGGTGCCTGCCGCTCTCAAAAGGCCACCTTCGGGTGGCTTTTTTCATGGCTGGCGCCGGTCTTCAGCGCTGCGGTGGCGGCCCCGAGGGGCGGGCCGGACGGCAGGCCAAGGCCCCCGATGTGCTGGAGCTGCTGGCATTGCTGCTGCCCGGCGGGCCCTCAGGCGGGCTGTCGCAGGTGCCGCTCAGGGTCTCGTTCTGGCGACCGGTGAAGCTGCAACTGGCGCCTGAGGTCTTGCCTTTGCAGGCGGCAACGGCCTCGGCAGGGGGGCCGCCACGCGGGGGGCCACCCGCGCCGTCCGAGGGTTGTGCCTGCACAGTGCTGATGCAGGCCAGGCTGAGTGCCATGGGGAGCCAGATGGGGATGGGTTTCAAGGTGCATGTCCTCCGTGTTGAAGGCCTCATGCTGCCGGTGTCATGTGGCGCCTTGTTGGCTTGTGGATGGCTGGACGGTAAAGCGCAGGCGGTTTGAAAATCAGGCTGCGCAAGTCGGTTTTGATCGTTTGCTGGGACAGTGTGTGGTTATCATATGAATCAAATAAATTGATTCAAAAAATACAAAAAAACACGATAAATGAAATTCCATGTCGCGACCCGCACAGGGAGGCCATTGACCTCCCGCACGGGGGCAAGACCGCGATGAAATTGGGGTGCACGTCCTGGCCGTGCAAGGCATTTTTCTTTGTTCTTATGGTTACAGTTGATGTTGGCCGGCTCGCTTCGCGACCGTGCGGCACCGGCCCTGAATTGCGAGGAGTTGGCAGATGCGTGTACAGCAGGTGATCCTGACGACAACCCAAGATTGGGCCTCCTTGGAGGCTTTGCGCGCGCTGGACCCGGACGCCCTGCTGGTGTTCGGTGCAGTGTCCTGGTTTGAGCAAAGCGGCCTGTACCCGGCCCTGCGCGAGCGCTTCCCGCAGGCCCGCTTGCTCGGCTGTTCGACCGCCGGTGAAATTTCGCGCGATGGGGTCTCCTCGGGGGCCTGTGTGGTCACGGCCCTGAAGTTCGATCGCACCCGGCTGCGATGCATCACATTGCCGGTGCCCCGCATGGAGGACTCCTTCCCGACGGGCCAGGGCCTGGGCCAGGCGCTGGCGGCACCCGATCTGCAGGCCGTGCTGGTCTATGGCCCGGGCGTGGCCATCAACGGCAGTGCACTGGTGGCCGGTTTGACCCAGGGCCTGGGACGGCCGGTGCCGATCACGGGTGGCTTGGCCGGGGACGACGGTGCTTTCGAGCGCACCTGGGTGATGGGCGACGAAGGCGTGTCCGATCGCAATGCCGTGGCGCTGGGCCTGTATGGCAGCAGCCTGCTGTTGGGGCATGGTTCCTACGGCGGCTGGCTGCCTTTCGGGCCGGCCCGGCGGGTGACACGCGTGCAGGGCAATGTCTTGCAAGAGCTGGATGGTGAACCTGCTCTCACCATCTACAAACGCTATCTCGGTGACCATGCCAGGGATCTGCCCGCCTCGGGCCTGCTGTTTCCATTTCTGATGGAAGACACCAGTTCCAGCGCGGGCGGTTTGATCCGGACCATCCTGGGGGTGGACGAGGTCACGGGCAGCTTGATTCTGGCCGGCGAAGTGCCGTTGGGGGCGCAGCTCAAGTTGATGCAGGCCAGTACCGATCGCCTGATCGATGGGGCTGAACACGCGGCCGAGGCCGCGCTGGCCCTGACGCCGCCGGCCGATGAGCTGGCCATTCTGGTGAGTTGTGTGGGGCGCAAGCTGGTCATGGGCAGCCGCGTTGATGATGAAGTGGAGGCGGTGGGCGATGTGCTGGGGCCGCGGCCCGTGCTGACAGGTTTCTATTCCAATGGCGAAATCTGTCCCGTGGGCGAAACAGGGCCCTGCCAACTGCACAACCAGACCATGACCATCACCACGATGGCTGAAGCATTGGAGATTTGATGCACCGTGGACTCCGGCGCCAACTGAAGCGCCAACTTGGAATCGATGACGAGCCGTCGTGGGAGGCCTGTCTGGCCCAGTTGCAGGGCTTGGCGACCGGCTTGCCTGCGCCGCTGGCACAGGTATTGAAGGGGCTGGGGCCTTTGATTCAGCAGGTAGACGAGGCCTATGATCAATACGAGCGGGATCTTGAGCTGCGCACCCGCAGCCTGATGCTGAGTTCTGACGAAATGGACGCCGCCAACCTGCGTCTGCGCCAAGAGCTTGCCAGCCGTGACCGGGCCATTGAATCGTTGCACACCACCGTGCGCAATCTGCTGCCCGACGTGGCGGATCAGGTCAATGTGGACATGAGCCTGGAGTCGCTGTCCTCGCTGCTGCTGGACCTGGTCTCTCAGCGGGAGGCCAGTCGGCGTGAGCGCGACAACCAGCAATTTGCGGTGGACCAGCATGCCATCGTCAGTGTCACCGACCTGAAAGGCGTGATCCTGCATGCCAACGACAAGTTCTGCGAGATCAGCGGCTATCGCCGTGACGAGTTGGTGGGGCGCAATCACCGCATCGTGAAATCGGGGCTGCACCCGGCATCGCTCTATGAGTCTTTGTGGCACACCATCTCGGGCGGCCAGGTCTGGAAGGGCGAGCTGTGCAATCGGGCCAAAGATGGCTCCATCTACTGGGTGTCGGCCACCATTGTTCCGTCACTCGATGCCGATGGAATGCCCTACCAGTACGTGGCGATCCGCACCGACATCACGCGCCGCAAGCAGATCGAAGCCTCGCTGGCCGAGGCTGCCAGCCGCCTGGAACTGGCCACCAGTTCGGCAGGCGTCGGGGTCTGGGGTTGGGACATCAACACCCACAAACTGTGGCTGGACCAGCAGATGGCCCGCCTGTTCCAGATCGATCTGGACCATTTCAGCGGCGATTACAAAGACCTGGCCCGTCGCCTGCATCCCGACGACCGTGAGGCGGTGGCCGAGGCCTTCGCCCAGGCCCTGCGCAATGGCAAGGGCATGCGCATCGAGTTCCGTGTGATCTGGGCCGATGGCAGCGAGCGTTACCTGCGCTGTGCCGCCACCCTCACACGCGACAGCGACGGGCGATTGGCCCAGATGGTCGGCGTCGACTTTGACATCACCAGTCTGCGGCTGGCCGAGCTGGAGATGCGTGCGGCCAAAGAGCAGGCGGAGGCGGCGAACCGCTCGAAGAGCGAGTTCTTGGCGAACATGAGCCATGAGATCCGAACGCCGATGAACGCGGTGCTGGGGATGTCGCACCTGCTGCTGCAGACGCCGCTGGACCGCAAGCAGACGGACTACGTGAGCAAGATCCAGCACTCGGGGCAGCACCTGCTGGGGATCATCAACGACATTCTTGATTTTTCGAAGGTGGAAGCGGGCAAGCTCGACGTGGAGCACATCGAGATGGACCTGGAGAAGGTGCTGGAGAACGTGGCCAACCTGGTGGGGGAGAAGGCGCAGGCCAAGGATCTGGAGTTGCTGTTTGATGTGGCGCCGGATGTGCCCACGCTGCTGGTGGGCGACCCGCTGCGGCTGGGGCAGGTGCTGATCAACTATGCCAACAACGCGGTGAAGTTCACGGAGCGTGGCGAGGTGACGATCCAGGTGAGAAAGCGCGAGGAGAGCGAAGGCGAGGTGTTGCTGTACCTGGCGGTGCGGGACACGGGCATCGGGCTGAGCGAGGAGCAGAAGGACAGGTTGTTCGAGAGCTTCCAGCAGGCGGATTCGTCGACGACGCGCAAGTACGGTGGCACGGGGCTGGGGCTGGCGATCAGCAAGCGGCTGGCGGCGCTGATGGGGGGCGAGGTGGGGGTGGAGAGCGAGCTGGGCCAGGGCGCCACGTTCTGGGTCACCGCCCGCCTGCGCAAATCCACGCAGTTGCCGGTGCTGCATGAGCCGCTGCCCGACGTGCGTGGCAAGCGGGTGCTGGTGGTGGACGACAACCCCCGCGCCCGCGCGCTGCTCAGTCAGCAGCTCACCACATTGAGCTTTCAGGTGCTTCAGGCGGGCACGGCCACCGAGGCCCTGGCCTTGTTGGGCCAGAGTAGCCCGGACAGCAACATCGATCTGGCCTTTCTCGACTGGAAAATGCCGGACGTGGCCGGTCTTGACCTGGCGCGCCAGATCCGGGCACAGGGCCGTGCCGGCACGCCCCGCCTGGTGCTGGTGGGTGGGCATGGGCGTGAAGATCTGCGGCCCGCTGCGCGCGAGGCCGGCATCGATGCCCTCATCGTCAAGCCCATCAATCCGTCCCTGTTGTTTGACACCCTGATCAGCCTGCTCGGCTCACCGGGTGGCGCGCGTCGGCGCCAGCGCCGGGCCCAGGCCCATTGGGCCGGCACCAGCCAGGACCTGTTGCCGGTGCGCGGTGCTCGCGTCCTGCTGGTCGAGGACAACGACCTCAACCAGGAGGTGGCGGCGGGCATTCTGCGGCTCGCGGGCCTGATGGTCGACATCGCTGGCAACGGGCAGATCGCCCTCGACAAGGTGGCCCAGAACCCCTATGACCTGGTGCTCATGGACATGCAGATGCCGGTCATGGATGGCATCACCGCCACCCAGGCCATTCGCCAGCGCGAAGAGTGGCAGCACATTCCGATCGTGGCCATGACGGCCAATGCGCGAGACAGCGACCGCGAACGCTGCCTGCAGGCCGGCATGGTCGATTTCGTGACCAAACCCATTGAGCCCGAAGAACTGGGGCGCGTGCTGCTGCGCTGGATTCCAGACAAATCGGGGGCGGGGGAGGGCACAGACACTGACGATCGGGCCTCGACCGCTGCCCCCACCTCGGCGGGGGGCAGCGGTGCCACCGAAGCCCCTTCGCTGCTGGATCGGGCGGTGCTGCAGATCCCGGGCCTCGATGTGGGGCAGGGCCTGCGCCGCGTGATCGGAAGCATCCCGCTTTACCTGTCGCTGCTGCGCAAGTTTGTCAGTGGTCAGCGCGATGTGCCTGATCAGATCCTGCAGGCCCTGGATCAGCGCGACTGGGAGCGGGCCGAAATCCTGGCCCACACCCTCAAGGGCGTGGCCGGCAACATTGGCGCGACCGGGTTGCAACAACTGGCCACCGAACTCGACGAGCTTGTGAGCGAACGTTTGGATCCCGACGCCGCCCTCGAACTGACCGGGCGACTCAAGTCGCAGTTGACCGTGGTGGTGCACGGGATCGAATCGCAGCTGTCGCCAGCGGCGCCGGCGACGCCGGCTGCCGCACCCGTACCAGCATCGGCACCGGTCGCTGACGAAGCGGCCCGTCAGCAGCGCCTTCAACTCCTGCAGCAACTCGACGCGCTGCTGGCCGACGACGATCCCGACGCGGCCGAGCTGCTGGCGCAGCACACCGAAGTGTTCAAGCGCGAGCTTGGCAGCGCTTACCGTGCCCTGGAGGCGGGCATCCGTGGCTTTGATTTTCCGGCGGCCTTGCAGGCCTTGCGCGGCGCGGCGGAATCATGATGCTGTCCTGCGCTCCGGCTTCGACGCCTTTTCAACGCGACCTGGTGGCCAGGTGCGCGCGTCCCGACATGACTGGTTGTTTCCATGCAAGCTCCTGCCTTACCCCCTGACGAGACCTTGCGGCTGGCTGCCCTGCGCGACACGGGCCTGCTCGACACGCCCCGCGAAGAGCGTTTTGACCGGCTCACCCGCCTGGCCCGCCTGTTGCTGGGCGTGAAGATCGCCGTGGTGTCGCTGGTCGACAGTGACCGCCAATGGTTCAAATCCTGCGATGGGCTGGATGCCAGCGCCACGTCGCGTGACGTGTCCTTCTGCGGGCACACCATTTTGCAGTCTGACATCTTTGAAGTGCCCGACGCCTTGCTGGACCCGCGTTTCGCCGACAACCCCCTGGTGCTGGGGCCGCCGCACGTCCGCTTCTACGCAGGGGCTCCCCTGCATTCGCCCGAGGGCCTGCGCCTGGGCTCGCTGTGCGTGATCCACGATGAGCCTCGCCTGCTCAACCCCGAGCAGCGGCGCACCCTGCGCGATCTGGCCGACCTGGTGGAGCAAGAGGTCAATCAGCAGGTCTTGCGCGAACGCACCGAGGCCTTGCAGCGCGCGCGCTATCTGGGCGAGGTCCTGGTTGACACCCAGGCCTTGTTCATCCGCGATGCCGACCGCTCTTCGGTGTTTGAGAACCTGCTGAGCCAGTTGCTGGAACTCACCGAAAGCGATGTCGGCTTTCTGGGCGAGGTCTACAAGCTGGGCGATGACTTCCCGAGCCTGCAGATCCAGGCCATCCATGGCCTGCAAAGCCACGCGCCGTCCACTCAGTCCATGGACGTCGCCCTGGAGGCCGACCCCTTCAGTGAAGACCTGAAGAGCCTGCAGCGGGTGTTTGCCAGCGTGCTGTCGGACGGTCAACCCCTGCTGCAGGAGCAAGGGACCACAGCCGCGGATGAACTGGTCTGGGGCGACGCCCGGCTCAGTGCTTTTCTGGCCGTGCCCATCCACCATGGCGGAGACCTGGTGGCGCTGCTGGGGGTGGGCAAGCTTCGCAGCACCTATGAGGCAGGTCTGACGGATTTTTTGCGGCCCTTGCTGGTGACCATCGGCCAGCTCATCGAAGCGGCTCGCATCCAGGCCGAGAACACGCGCATCCAGCGCGAACTGACCCGCTTGTCCCGGGTCGCGAGTGAAACCACCAATGGCGTGATCATCACCAACGCCCGGGGCGAGATCGACTGGGTCAACGATGGTTTCACCCGCATCACCGGCTACCGCCTGGAGGAGGTGCGCGGCCTGCGACCGGGGCATTTCCTGCAAGGGGCTGACACCGACCTGGGCACGGTGGCCCACATGCGCCGCTCGCTGCGGGCCGGGCATGGCTTTCGGGTCGATCTGCTCAACTATGCGAAATCGGGCGCGCCCTACTGGATCGACATCAGCTGCAACGATCTGCGCGACAGCGCCGGGGTCTTGCAGGGCTTCATGGCCATTGAGACCGACATCACCGAGAGCAAGCGCGACGAGCAGGCCCTGATCCAGGCCCGCACCGAGGCGGAGGCGGCGAACCGCTCGAAGAGCGAGTTCTTGGCGAACATGAGCCATGAGATCCGAACGCCGATGAACGCGGTGCTGGGGATGTCGCACCTGCTGCTGCAGACGCCGCTGGACCGCAAGCAGACGGACTACGTGAGCAAGATCCAGCACTCGGGGCAGCACCTGCTGGGGATCATCAACGACATTCTTGATTTTTCGAAGGTGGAAGCGGGCAAGCTCGATGTGGAGCACATCGAGATGGACCTGGAGAAGGTGCTGGAGAACGTGGCCAACCTGGTGGGGGAGAAGGCGCAGGCCAAGGATCTGGAGTTGCTGTTTGATGTGGCGCCGGATGTGCCCACGCTGCTGGTGGGCGACCCGCTGCGGCTGGGGCAGGTGCTGATCAACTATGCCAACAACGCGGTGAAGTTCACGGAGCGTGGCGAGGTGACGATCCAGGTGAGAAAGCGCGAGGAGAGCGAAGGCGAGGTGTTGCTGTACCTGGCGGTGCGGGACACGGGCATCGGGCTGAGCGAGGAGCAGAAGGACAGGTTGTTCGAGAGCTTCCAGCAGGCGGATTCGTCGACGACGCGCAAGTACGGTGGTACGGGGCTGGGGCTGGCGATCAGCAAGCGGCTGGCGGCGCTGATGGGCGGCGAGGTGGGGGTGGAGAGCGAGCTGGGCCAGGGCGCCACGTTCTGGTTCACCGCCCGCTTGGGCAAGAGCAGCGAGCAACGCAGCCTGCCTCAGCCAGAGCCCGATCTGCGCGGCAAGAAGATGCTGGTGGTGGACGACAACGCCCGTGCCCGCGAAATCCTGTGCCAGATGCTGCGCCAGCAGACCTTCGTGGTGCACGAGGCCGCCTCGGGCGAAGTGGCGCTGCAGCTCATTCAGGAGCACGACGACAACACGACTCCCTTCGAGCTGGTCTTTCTCGACTGGAAGATGCCCGGTCTCAATGGCCTGGCAGTCGCCGACCAGTTGCGCCGTCAGGCGCTGCGCAAGGTACCGCCTTGCGTGCTGGTGGCAGCCGACAACAGCGATGACATCCGCATGGAGGCCTTCGGTGCAGGTGTGAACGCCGTGATGCTCAAGCCCGTCAACCCTTCGGTGCTGTTTGATACGGTCATGCAGGTGCTGGGCAGCCGCACACTTCGCAAGGTCGCCTCCGCCGTGGCTGCCTCGCGCGAGATGGGGCAGAGCCCGCAGCCGCAAGCCCTTGAGCGCCTGCGCGGTGCCCGGGTGCTGCTGGTCGAAGACAACGACATCAACCAGGAGGTGGCGGCAGGCATGTTGCGCCTGTCGGGTCTGCTGGTGGACATTGCCGAGAATGGCCAGGAGGCCATCGACCAGATCCGCCGCAGCGAGTACGACATCGTGCTGATGGACATGCAGATGCCGGTCATGGACGGCGTGACCGCCACCCAGGAGATCCGCAAGCTCGACGAGTACCAGCACGTGCCCATCGTTGCCATGACGGCCAACGCCCGGCAGACCGACCGCGAACTGTGCCTGACCGCCGGCATGGTCGACTTCATCACCAAGCCCATCGAGCCCGATGAGCTTTGGCGAGCCCTGCTGCGCTGGATTCCGAGCCGAGGCGAGGCCGAGGGCACGCGCCCCGCCGAGGTCACCGAAAGCCGCGGCGGCCTGGTGGGAAGTGCCGTGCTGCAGATCCCGGGCCTCGATGTGGCGCAAGGCCTGCGACGTGCCATCGGCAACATCCCTCTGTACCTGTCCCTGTTGCGTCGTTTCGTGGCCGGCCAGCGCAGCGTGGGCAGCGAGATCCAGGCCCTGGTGCAGGTCCAGGACTGGAGTGCCGCCGAAATGGTGGCCCACACCCTCAAGGGCGTGGCCGGCAACATTGGCGCGCATGGGCTGCAGGCGCAGGCCGGCCGCCTCGAAGAGGCCTTGCGTGAGCCGGCCCGGCGCCCGGATGCGCATGCTCAGGCCGCGCTGCTGGCTCGCCAGCTGGCCGAGTTGATTGCCGGCATCGAGGCCCAACTGAACCCGCAGCCGCTGGCGGCAGCGGCGGGCGCCGCCACCCAGGTGGCACCGGCGCCAAGGACCCCGCTGTCTGCCTCAGAGACCGCTGCCGGTGCATTGCTCGCCAGCCCCGACACGAATCAAGAGCGCCCCGTGGTGCTGGTGGTGGACGACACGCCCGAGAACCTGTCGTTGATGAGCGCCGTGCTCAAGGACCACTACAAGGTGCGTGTGGCCAGCAAGGGCGAGCGCGCCTTGCAGATCGCCCAAGCCACGCCAGCCCCCGACATCATCCTGCTGGATGTGATGATGCCCGAGATGGATGGCTACGAGGTCTGTCGCCGCCTCAAGCAAGACCCGCGCAGTGCCCACATCCCGGTGCTGTTCCTCACGGCCAAGACCGACATCGAATCGGAGTCTGCGGGCTTCAAGGTCGGCGGTGTGGACTACATCGCCAAGCCCATCAGCCCTCCGGTGGTGCTGGCGCGGGTGCAGGCGCAGTTGCAGCTCAAGCGCATGGCGGATTTTCTGCGTGACAAGAACGGCTTTCTCGAAGAAGAAGTGGGCAAGCGAACCCGCGAACTGTCGGCCATGCAGGACGTCACCATCCTGGCCATGTCCTCGATGGCCGAGACCCGTGACAACGAGACCGGCAACCACATCCTGCGCACCCAGCGTTATGTGCGCTGCCTGGCCCAGAAGCTGCAGTCTCTGCCCAAGTACGCCACCGTCCTGACCGACGCCTACATCCACCTGCTGTACAAGTCGGCGCCCTTGCATGACATTGGCAAGGTTGGTATTCCAGACCGCATCCTGCTCAAGCCTGGCAAGCTGACCCCGGAAGAGTTCGAGATCATGAAAACCCACACCACGCTGGGTTATCAGGCCATCGAACGCGCCGAGAAATCCATGGACATGCACCTGCCTTTCCTGCAGCCAGCCAAGGAAATCGCCCTCTACCACCAGGAGAAGTGGGACGGTTCGGGCTACCCCGAGGGCCTGGTGGGCGAGGCGATCCCGCTGTCGGCGCGACTGATGGCGATTGCCGATGTGTATGACGCGTTGATCAGCCGGCGCGTCTACAAGGGGGCCATGAGCCACGAAGAGGCCATGATCATCCTGCGCCAGGGGCGAGGCACGCACTTCGATCCCGAGGTCTTCGATGTCTTTCTGGACGTCGAGTCTGACTTCCGTCGCATTGCCATCAGCCTGTCGGACGAGGATCACTGACCGCAGCGAGGCAGGGCAGGGCGGGTGCGTTTTCTGAGGATGCAAATTCGGAAAGCTTTGTTGGCCTGAGTGCGGGCCTCCGGTGCAATCAGGACTTCGGCCGCTGGCCGCCACCTGCATCGGAACCCACCATGAGCGCACCTGCCGCCCCACCGCCCCGTCAACTGCACCTCAACCTCAATGCCCTGCACTCGGGCTTTCTGCCCTCGGCCTGGCGCGTGGCCGAGGCCGACCCCAAGGCCTTCATCGATGTGCAGCATTACATCCGTGCCGCGCAACTGGCGGAACTGGGCACCTTTGACGCCATCTTCCTGGCCGACAACGCGGCCATCGTCGACCAGATCGATTTCCGCCCCATCACCGCACTCGAGCCCACCGTGCTGCTGGCCAGCGTGGCGGCGGCCACGCGCCGCATCGGCGTGATCGGCACCGCCTCCACCAGTTACAACGAACCCTACAACATCGCCCGCCGCTTTGCCACGCTGGACCACGTGAGCGCTGGCCGCGCCGGCTGGAACATCGTCACCACGGCCGACCTGCCGTCGGCCCGCAATTTCGGGCGCGATGCAGTGCCCGAGCACGCCCAGCGCTACCGCAGGGCTGCTGAATTCACCGAGGTGGTCAAGGCCTTGTGGGACAGCTGGGACGACGACGCCTTCGTGGGTGACAAGGCTTCGGGCCGCTTTGTCGACACTGACAAGGTGCACCCGATCCACCACCAGGGCGAGTTCTACTCGGTGCAAGGTGCGCTGAACCTGCCGCGCAGCCCGCAAGGTCGCCCGGTGCTGGTGCAGGCCGGCGGATCGGCCGACGGGCGCGAACTGGCGGCCCGGCATGCCGAGGCGGTGTTCTCGGCCTCGCAATCGTTTGAAGAATCCCTGGCCTACGGTCGCGAGCTCAAAAGCCGTGCCGAGGCCCTGGGTCGTGGCCCAGACGCTGTGAAAGTGCTGGCCGGCCTGACCACCATCATCGGCAGCACCGAGGCCGAAGCCCTGCGCCGTCGCGATGAACTGGTCGACCTGATCCCCTGGCGCTACAGCCTGAACCGCCTGGCAGGCACACTGGGCATCAGCGCCGACCGCCTCAAGCTCGACGAGCGCCTGCCCGACAACCTGCCGCTGCCCGGTGGCGGCAACGGCAACCACACCTTCTTCAACTTCGTGCGCGCCCTGGCCACCCGCCACAACTACACCGTGCGCGAGCTGATCCGGGCCCTGGCCGGCGGCGGCGGTCACCGCGTGATCGTGGGCACGCCTGAGCAGATTGCCGATGACATCGAGCACTGGTTCCGCGCCGGGGCCGCCGATGGCTTCAACCTGATGCCCGATGTGCTGCCCGGCGGCCTGCAGGATTTTGTCGATGGCGTGGTGCCGCTGCTGCGCCAGCGCGGCATCTTCCGCCACGCCTACGAAGGCCGCACCCTGCGCGAGCACCTGGGCCTGGCCCGGCCGGCTGTGGCGCGCGACCCGCGCCTGCAAGCCGCCTGAGATCTCGCTCGGCAGGGGGTTCCCCTGCAATTTTTTGACCGCAGCGGAGCCTTGGGCTCCGCTGTTGGCTTGGCCACGCATTTTCAACCCACCCCACCTATCCCACATGAAGCGCAGAACCCTTCTTGCCCGCGGCGCCTTGAGCCGCCTCGCCGTTCCATTGGCATCCTCTTTGGCCTTGATGGGCATCCTTCAGGGCCCGGTGCAGGCCCAGACTCCCAAAGCCGCGAACGCGGCCAAGCCCGCCGAACTGACCCCCGTCAGCGGCGGTGTGCTCAACGTGGCCGTGTCGCCCGAGCCCACGCTGTTGACTTCGGCCTTCATCACCACCATGAACATCGGACAGGTCTCCAGCAAGGTGCTTGAAGGCCTGGTCAGCTTTGACCTGAATCTGCAACCCGTGCCGGCGCTGGCCACCTCGTGGCAATTGTCGGAAGACGGCCTGACCCTGCGCTTCAAGCTGCGTGAGAACGTGAAATGGCACGACGGCAAGGATTTCACCTCGGCCGACGTCGAATACACCCTGCTCAATGTCTGGAAGAAGCTGCACCCCTTCGGCCGGGCCGCCTTTGCCAACGTCGAGAAGGTCGATACGCCTGACAGGCACACCGTGGTGATCCACCTGTCTTCGCCGGCCCCCTACCTGCTGAACTACATCAACAGCTACGGTGCCCAGATCCTGCCCAAACACCTGTACGCGGGCACCGATGTGCTGAACAATCCGGCCAACCTGGCCCCCGTCGGTACAGGCCCCTTTGTGTTCAAGGAATGGGTCAAGGGCAGCCATGTGCGGCTGGAACGCAACCCCAACTACTGGCAAAAGGGCCAGCCCTACCTGCAGGGCATCGTGTTCAAGTTCATCCCCGACGCCGCGGCCCGCGCCGTGGCCCTGGAGGCGGGTGAGATCGACGTGGCCCTGGGCTCCAGCATCCCGCTGTCCAACCTGGAGCGCTTCAGCGACACGGCCAAATGGACCATCAACCTGGACGATGGCCGCTACCTGTCGACCATCTTCCTGACCCAGTTCAATGTGCGCCGGCCCTACCTGAGCGACAAACGCGTGCGTCAGGCCTTCGCCCATGCCATCGACAAGAACGCGCTGCTCAAGGTGGTGTTCTGGGGCTATGGCAAGCCCGCCACCGGACCCGTGCCCTCGTCGGTGGTCAACTACTACTCGCCCGACACCCGCCAGTACCCCTATGACCTCAAAAAGGCCGAGGCCTTGCTCGATGAGGCGGGCTTTCGCAAGGCGGCCGATGGCAAGCGGCTCAGGGTCACGCTCGATTACGACGGCGGTGGCGGTGCCCGTGAGGCCGAATTCATCCGCCAGTCGCTGGCCCGCATCGGCGTCGAGGTGGTGCTGCGCGGCGGCGACACGGTCAGCTACCTGCGCCGCATCTTCACCGACCAGGACTACGACCTGATGATCTCCAGCCTGCACCGCCTGCCCGACCCCACCCTGGGCGTGCAGCGCTTGTTCTGGACCCGCAACATCATCAAGGGCGCCCCCTGGACCAATGGCTCGGGTTACTCCAACCCCGCCCTGGACAAGATCATGGAAGCCGCCGCCGACGAAGCCAACCCGGCCCGCCGCAAGGCCCTGATCACCCAGTGGCAACAGATCGTGCAAGAAGACCTGCCCGTGCTCGACCTGATCGAACAGACCTGGGTCACCGTCTCCACCGCGCGCTTCCACAAGACCGTGGCGCAAGGGGATGGCCTGTTTGCCTCGTATGCCGATGCCTGGTTGCAGCCGGTGGCGGGCAAGTAGGGCGGCTGCATTGCCAGTGCCATCCAGGGGCATTTCCGGATAAGCCCCTGGCCATCGGCTTCAGCGCTCAGCATTTAGGAGCGGCCGCCCATCTTTGATGGGCTCGAATCGCTTTTGTTGAATTTTAGAATTTGAAATCACGCATCAATCAAAACGCACGCCTATTTAGAGGCCTGTTGTGTTTTTTGGACATGCTTGGTTTATCGGTTTCTAAATTGCGGAGGCGATCAATGCTTTATTTCTATGCTTGTTCCCGTCTCGACGGCGAACGTATAGCCAACCGGTCAATCGTGACTGCAATCAAAGGAATAGCATGTTAGTCACGCAGAAATATTCAGACACTCTGATGTCTCTTGCAAGCAATAGAGCGAGGGAGCCAGCGCAGAGTTGCTGAATGCTCGTTAACATGAGAAAAATAATATTTTTCATATTGATTTCAATCTCTGGCTGCGCGGCCTCTCTTGAATCCATCCTGCTGGAGCGCGTTCAAGCTTTGCCGCTTAATTACAGAATCATAAAAACCTGTGGAGACTGGAAGGTAAAAAACACGCATGGCTATTACCGCCTTGTCGTTGCTGATGTTGATGATGGGGCAGGCAGTGAGGTCTATGTGCAATGGATCGCAAATCCGACGTTGGAACAAAAATCAAAGTTGATCAAGACGTTGGCGTTTTCTGAGTTGAATGACGATCACTCGCAATACCTGATTCAGACTGCTGATTGTGAAAAGAAAGGGGTTGGTGTGTATGTCACTGTAAAGGCTTTGTATGAGCACGATGAGAAAAACCTGCTCCACCACTTTTCAATCAAACTCATTGATATTGGCAAATACGAGTTACGTGAAAAATAAAGTGCTAGAAATATTTTTTGGCGCTGGTATATTCAAGGACGAAGTGCAACAAAGATGAGCAGCGTCTTGGTCAAAGGATCTTGCTCGATATTAAAATTTATCCTGCTCCTGGGATGTCGCTAGTGTCAAAAAATGACCAATTTGTGCAGTGGTGTTGGCTGTAATTAAAAACTTATTTGATATCTATTTGCTCATGCATTCAGGGGGGTTAAATGCCGGTGGTTGTTCATAAGAAAGGTATTTGCAATGCGGATTTTCAATATTTTTTTGAGACTTTCATTCCTTTGATAAGACCTCTTTCAAATCGACTTGATGTGGATGAGAATTTTCTATTGGCACTTGTTGCATTTGAGAATGCATGGGGTCGAGATGAGCATAACAAGTGCTTGCATAATATATTTGGATTGACTCATGCTGGCAAGGCAAATATGAGCTTTGTCAGCTATGAAGCTTGTGTTTTATATTTTGAAAGCACATACCGATCTTTTTTGTTTGGTTGTAGAACAATGTCTCAATTTATCGAGGCCATGAAGAAGATAGGCTACAACACAGTCAATCCAAAATATTATGAAAATTTTCAGGCAGTATATAGATCGGTTTTGGCGCGCAAGGCGCAATGTGTGGCGATAAAATGAGGTGTTTAATAAAATGGATGGCGCTGGCGCTCATCGGTGTTCAGCTATCCCTTTCCGCATCGGCGTCATCAGCTGATGCTGGTTGGTTGCAAAAACAAATCTCTACTTCGGAGGTGGTGGCTGGCAACTACCACAATGAAAGTTTTGGTTTTAGTGTTCAAAATTTACCAGGACTGGTTGCGTATGGAGCAAGATCTCCTAACCCGGATCATGGTATTTTTTATCTATTGGGGAATCGTCGACGGGTTTCGATATGGGCTGATCATGATGCCCTCCTGCTGGGGGGGTTGGCGGGGCAGAAAAAGTCATTCATTGATGAGTGGGGTGTCAAAGGGGCCTTCTTCCAAAAATACCTGTTAGCTAATTCTGTAGCCAGCCTACTCAAGGGTAGGGTTGCGGATGAGCCTGTTTATGCGATTCTCCAATACAGAAATGAAAGTGGTGGCATACTCTATTATCTGGTGTTGCAAACCGATAGAATTCATCAAGAAGATGATTTGGCTATCTTTAGAAAAATAGCAAGCAAATTTTCATTGCAAGGTGTCCCGCAATGAATGAGAGTGGGTTAGTTTTTTGCACTGCGTGGAGAATTTCTGTAGCACGAAAAAGAAAGCCTGACTTCTTGGTGTATGAACTCTCACGGAGGCTTGGCCCCCTGTGGGGAGCGTCAATCAAATTAATTAGTTGCCTGAGAATTTGGTCCACTCGTGGATCACTTCATAGTTGAGCCACAGATTATTCAAAAATCTGATCCACTGTTATTCAGGTGAGGCAATGAAGCAAGCCAAGGGGATGCCACCAGTGTGGTGATTCATATGAAAAGAAAAGTGTATTTGTACCCGATCGATGAAAAAGGCAAGAGACTGCCCACCGTTCGTGTTCCGGGCTTGATGATTCGACGCCAACAAGAGGATGCGGCATTTGAAAAATGAAGAAATACTTGTTTTGGATCCTGATGGGTGCCACAGGCCTGGCGATAGGGGCTAGCCATCAGGCCCCGCCAGAGAGCCAAATGATCAGGGAGCTCTCGCGTCGCAGTCACTTGTCTGAGGCCGATTTGAAACAGCGTCTAGAGGATTGTGATGCCAGCCAGGTCAACACAAATTTTTGTGCTGACCGTGACCGCATTGCTGCAGAAATCACTCTTAAGCATGTGATTTCGGACTGGGAAAAGAGACGAGATTCAGCGTGCGAGAAATCTGAAAAAAGAGAGTTTGGCCATGGATCGATGAAGTTGACAGCTTTTTCGATTTGCGTGACTGCAGAAATAAATCGACTGATTCAACGGCCTGAAGCCGGGAAATAGAGGTGTGCTCAGAATCACTGCGTGATTGGCTTCCTACACCGATCGCCAAAGCACAGTGACGCAGGTGCAGGCCAAGCCCGTGAGCTTGGTGCTGCCCTTTTCAAGGCTGCCTCAAAACAACCCGGTCGTCGGCGGCGCCGTCCCGCTCAGATGCCAGGCCCCACTGGCGGCGGCCTTCCATTGGCGCGGGTTGTGGTTGGCCACGGTGCGGGCATTGCGCCAGTGGCGATCCAGGTTGACGTTGCGGTCGGTGGCCGAGGCGCCGCCCACGTCAAAGGCCAACTCGGAGGCCTTCAAGGCCGCATCAGCCGCAAAGTACTGGGCCTGGGCGACTTCGATCGAGGCCTGGGTCAGGGTGCTGTTGCTGAGTTGGTCGGCCCAGGCGGCGTCAATCGCGTCGGCGGCGCGCAGCACGGTGGCCTCGGCGGCATAGGCCTGGGCGGCCATCTGGCCCACGGTCTCTTGCACATAGGGGTCGTCCACCGAACGGGTGGCGGTGCTGTGGCGGATGGGGCGGGCCTTGTGGCGGGCAAAGGCCACGGCATCATTCAGGGCGTTGCGCGCGATGCCGGCCTGCACGGCGGCCAAGAACAGTTGGAACAGCGGTGCAATCGGGCTGCGCCGGTCGCGGGGGAACGAGTTCACCCGCAGCTCTTCGGCGCGCACCAGCACGTCGTGAAAATGCGTGCTGCCGCTGGCCGTCAGGCGCTGGCCGGTGGTGTCGAAGTCGTCCACCATCTCCAGCCCAGGGCGGTGCCGCGGCACCGTGAAGGCCACCTCGCGGCCTTCCTCGTTGAGGGCCAGCGAGCCGATCCAGTCGGCGTACAGGGCGCCGGTGCTGTAGTACTTGCTGCCGCTGATGCGGTAATGCTCACCCTCGCGGCGCAACTGGGCGGTGTTGGCGCCATGGGCGCCCCCGCGCTCCAGCCCGGCATTGCCGAAAATCTCGCCAGCCAGCAGGCGCGGGAACCAGCGCCGCTGCTCGGCCTCGGTCCCGCCATAGAGCAGGCTGTCGACGGTGCCGAAATTGGGTCGCAAGGCCTGGGCCACGTTCGAATCCGCCGCCGCCAGGTCGATCACGAAGCGGATCACATCGTGCACCGAGGCGCCTGGCCCGCCCTGGGCCTTGGGGATGCGCCAGGTCAGCAGGCCGGCCTCGGCGATGCGGCGCACCAGGCCATAGGGCAGTTCGCGTTGGCGCTCGCGTTCGGCGGCGCTGGCGGCGATCTCGGGCAGCAGGGCCTGGGCGCGGGCGTGCAGGATGGCGGCATCGGCCGCCGGGGGCAGGGCGCGGCCCAGTGGGGCCGGGTGGGGGTTGACCTGGGTGTCGTTGTGCTCAGCGGTGGCGGTGCTCATGGGACATCCTTCAGAAGGCCGGCACCAGGGCGCCGTTGAACTTGCTTTCAATGAACTGCTTCACCTCGGGCGACTGGTAGGCCGCCACCAGGCGCTTCACCCAGGGCTGGTTTTGATCAGCGCGGCGCACGGCGATCAGGTTGGCGTAGGGGCCCTGGGGGGCTTCCTTGATCACGGCGTCGCGCTGCAGCGAGAGCCCGGCCTGTGAGGCGTAGTCGTTGTTGATCGAGGCGATCGCCAGGTCATCCAGCGAGCGCGGCAGTTGGGCGGCGTCCAGCGCCACCAGCTTGAGTTTGCGCGGATTGCTCACCACGTCCAGCGGGGAGGCCGTGTTGTTCTTCACGGCTTCGGGCTTCAGGGTGATCAGGCCGGCCGACTGCAGCAGCAGCAACGCACGGTTGCCGTTGCTGGGGTCGTTCTGGATGCCCACTGAGGCGCCCTCGGGCAGGTCGGCGATGGACTTGATCTTGCGCGAGTAGAAGCCCAGCGGCGCGGTGATGGTCAGGCCCACCGGTACCAGGTCAAAGCCGCGGGCCTTGATCTGGTTGTCGAGAAAGGGCTTGTGCTGGAAGGCGTTGGCGTCCAGGTCGCCAGCGGCCAGGGCCGCATTGGGCAACTGGTAGTCGTTGAAGGGGATCACCTCGATGTTCAGGCCGTCGCGGGCCGCCACCTTCTTGACCACGGCAAAGATCTCTTCGGCGTGGCCGACCGAGATGCCCACTTTGAGGGTTTTTTTGTCCTGGGCCTGGGCGGGGCTCAGCGCGGCCAGCGATAGGGCCAGGGCGCTGAGGCCCAGGGCGAGGTGGCGACGGGTGGGGCGTGCAGAAAACAGGGACATGGCAAGTTTGGGCGGCGCGGGCCGCCGGTTCATTTCAGACAGGCGGCCCACTGTGCAAGCCTTGGCGCGTGCTGCCAAGGAAGCAATTCGCATGTGCTTATCGGGTGTGGGTGAGGCGATGGCCGCTGGGTTGGCCTTATGCGTAAACCGGATAAGCGTCGGCTGTTTCATTCGTTCCGCTTCGGCGGGGGCCTGCGGATACTGCGGGCTTTCTTCATCACCCCCCAACCCATGACTGGTTTGACTTCCAAGGCCGCCGAGGCGGCCCCCGTGATCCGGCTGGAGGCGGTGCGCAAATCGTTTGCCCTGCCCGGCGGCGCCGCCTTCGACGCGGTGCGTGAGGTGTCTTTGAGCATCCAGGCCGGTGACGTGTTCGGCCTGATCGGCAAGAGCGGCGCCGGCAAATCCACCCTGCTGCGCCTGATCAACCTGCTTGAAAAGCCCGATGGCGGCCGCGTGCTGGTGGCCGGACGGGACCTGACCGCGCTGACGCGCCGGGAACTGCGCGACACCCGGCAGAACATCGGCATGATCTTCCAGCAGTTCAACCTGCTGCAGAACGCCACCGTGTTCGACAACGTGGCCTTTGCGCTGAAGATCCACGGCCGCCACAGCCGCGCCGAGATCGCCGAGCGCGTGCATGAGTGCCTGGCCCTGGTGGGCCTGCCCGAAAAGGCCCAAAGCTACCCGGCCCAACTGTCGGGCGGCCAGAAGCAGCGTGTGGCGATTGCCCGCGCGCTGGCGCCGCGCCCCCAGGTGCTGCTGTGCGACGAGCCCACCTCGGCGCTCGACAGCGAGACCACCCGCTCGCTGCTCGAAACCCTGCGCGACATCAACCAGAAGGTGGGCGTGACCCTCGTCATCGTCACCCATGAACTCTCGGTGGTCGAGCTGCTGTGCCGCCACGTCGCCATCCTGGAGCAAGGCAGCCTGGTCGAGCAGTTTGCGGTCGACGAATTGGGCGTGGCGCGCCAGACCGTGCTGGGCCGCGAACTGGCCGAGCAGGTGCGCACCCGCCCGGCCCGCGATGCGGCCCGGGGTACTTCTCGTGACACCTCTCGTGACACCGCCCGTCCCGCCCTGACCTCTGTCCCCGCCAAGGAGTTGGCCTATGCCTGAGAACATCGCCGCCATCCTGCCCGAGCTGTGGTTGGCCACCGCCCAGACCTTTCTGATGCTGGCCATCGGCCTGTCGGCCGCCGTGCTGATCGGCGGGCCGCTTGGCGTCCTGCTGTTCCTGTTGGGCCCGGGGCAGTCGCTCGACAACAAGCCGGCCTTTCTGGTGTTGAACTGGCTGGTCAACACCGTGCGCTCCTTCCCCTTCATCATCCTGCTGGTGGCCCTGGTGCCGTTCACACGCTCGATTGTCGGCACCTCGATCGGGCCGCTGGCGGCCGCCGTGCCCCTGTCGTTTGCGGCCATCCCCTACCTGGCCCGCCTGGTGGACCAGTGCCTGCGCGATGTGCCGCGGGGCGTGATCGAAGCCGCCCATGCGATGGGCGCGAGCGAGCTGCAGATCGTCTGGCGCGTGCTGCTGGTCGAGGCCCGCTCGGGCCTGGTGCTGGCCCTGACCGTGCTGGCCGTGAGCTTTCTGTCGTACTCGGCGATTGCCGGGGTGGTGGGTGGTGGCGGCATCGGCGACCTGGCCATCCGCTACGGCTACTACCGGTTCCAGACCGATGTGATGGTGCTCACCGTGGCCCTGCTGGTGCTGCTGGTGCAGGCCGTGCAGTTCACCGGCAACACCGTGGCGCGTCGCCTCGACAAGCGCTGAACCCTTCACCCCTCCCACCCCTCGTTTTTGAAAGCCTCCCCATGACCGCATTCCAACGCCTTCTTCCCCGCCGTGCCTGGCTGTCGGCCCTGGCCGCCACCACCGCCCTGGCCTTGCTGGGCCCGGGCGCCGCGCTGGCCCAGAGCGCCAGCAAGAAAGAACTGGTGATCGGTGGCACCGCCGGCTCCAACATCGACCAGCTCAAGGCCGGCATCGTGCCGCTGCTCGAAAAAAAGGGCTACCAGGTCAAGCTGGTCGAATTCAACGACTACGTGCAGCCCAACCTGGCCCTGGCCCAGGGTTCGCTCGATGCCAACTTCTTCCAGCACCGCGTGTACCTGCGCAAGTTCGCGGCCGACCAGAAGCTCGATCTGGTCGAGCTGGTGCAAGGCCCCATCGCGCCCCTGGGCGTGTACTCCACCCGCCGCAAGACCCTGGCTGAAGCCCGTGAGGGTGACCGCGTGACCCTACCCAATGATCCCAGCAACCTGGCCCGCGCCCTGGTGCTGCTGGAGCAGAACCACCTGGTCAAGCTCAAGCCCGGCATCGACCCGCTGCGCGCCAGCGAAAAAGACCTGGAGGCCAACCCCTTGAAGCTCAAGCTGATCCCGCTGGAGGCGGCTCAGTTGCCGCGCTCGCTGGGCGATGCCGAGTACGCCATCGTCAACGGCAACTTTGCCATCTCCTCGGGCCTCAAGCTGACCGAAGCCGTGGCCCTGGAAAAGACCCCCGACCACTACCTGAACGTGGTGGCCGTCAAGCGTGCCGACCAAGACACGCCCTGGGCGCGCGACATCGCCGAGGCCTACCGATCGAAAGAGTTCAAGGCCGTGGTGGACAGCCGCTTTGCCGGTTACGCCAAACCGGCCTTCCTGCAGTAAACGGACGGGGCAGGGCATGGCTGCATTGGCACTCTTTGATGCTGCCGGGCATTGGCAGGACACCCTGGTGTGCGAGCACCGCATGGCCCCCTGGCTGCAAGGCCTGGGGGTGGGGTGGGGCGTGCTGCACCTGGGCCCGGCGCCCGAGCCCGATGAACCCGGCGCCGAGGCCTGGTTGCAGGTCCAGCAGGGCCGGCTGGCCACGCTGGGCCAGGGCTTGGGCCTGCACCGCATCGACCGGGTGCGGGTGACCCCCGGCCAGCCCGGCTGGCCCGCGCTGCGCCAGCAGTTCACCCAGGAGCATCGCCACAGCGAGGCCGAGTTGCGCGTGTTCCTGGCCGGTGCCGGCCTGTTCACCGTGCGCCATCCCGAGGGCTTTGTGGGCCTGCTGTGCGAGGCGGGCGACTGGGTGGCCTTGCCATCCGGCCTCGCCCACAGCTTTGATGCTGGGGCCGAGCCCCATTTCGATGCCTTGCGTCTATTGGGACAGGCCGAAGGCTGGGTGGCCCAGCCCAGCGGTTTGCAGCGCCCCGAGCTGCCTGACTTTGACGCCTTTGTCAGCCAGCTGCTGGAGCAGACCGGCTACGCCAGCCCCGACGATCTGGTCTGCTGAAACAAGTTCTTTACCCGGGGGCTGCGCTTCGGGTTGACCTGGGTCAAGTGTTCCTGAGGTCCACTGGGCTTCAATGAGCTGACCGATCAAGCCTTATCAATCGCCGTTTGTCATCGCCGCGCCATGCGGTTGGGCGACGATGGGGCATCGGGCTTGCCTCGTTCCAGTCACCCATGCCCATCGTTGTGTCTTCAGCCTCTCCCGTCCAGGCCCGTGGTCGTGTGCTTGCCGTGCAGGGCGGGGTGGTGGATGTTCGTTTTGAAGACGGGCAGTTGCCGGCCCCGGCCACCGCCTTGCTGGTGTTGTGGGATCAGCCCCAGACCCTGACCCTGGAGGTCGAGGCGCAACTCGATGCCGACACCGTGCGCACGGTGGCCCTGCAAGACACCCAAGGGCTGGCCCGTGATACCGCGGTGCTCGACACGGGGGCGCCCGTCATGGTGCCGGTGGGCGAGGCCCTGCTGGGGCGCCTGATCAATGTGCTGGGCGAGCCTGGCGACGGCGGCCCGGCCCTGGGGCCGCAGGTGCCACGCCGCCCCATCCATGCCGAGCCGCTACCGCTGTCGCGCCGCCGGGCCGTGGCCGAGGTCTTCGAGACCGGCATCAAGGTCATCGACCTGCTGGCCCCGCTGGCCCTGGGCAGCAAGGCGGCCATGTTCGGGGGGGCCGGCGTGGGCAAGACCGTGCTGGTGATGGAGCTGATCCACGCCATGGCCGACACCTACCAGGGCCTGTCGGTGTTTGCCGGCGTGGGCGAGCGCAGCCGCGAGGGGCATGAGCTGCTGACGGACATGCGCGACTCGGGCATGCTGGCCAAAAGCGTGCTGGTGTTTGGGCAGATGAACGAGCCCTCGGGCGCGCGCTGGCGCACTCCCTTGGCTGCGCTCACCCTGGCCGAGTATTTCCGTGACGAACAGCAGCGCAATGTGCTGCTGCTGATGGACAACGTGTTCCGTTTTGTGCAGGCGGGTGCCGAGGTGTCGGGCCTGCTGGGGCGGCTGCCCTCGCGCGTGGGCTACCAACCCACCCTGGCCACCGAGGTGGCCGCAGTGCAAGAGCGCATCGCCTGTGGCGAGCACGCGGCCATCACCGCCATCGAGGCCGTGTACGTGCCGGCCGACGATTTCACCGACCCGGCCGTGGCCGCCATCGCCACCCACCTGGACAGCCGCATCGTGTTGTCGCGCAGCCTGGCCGCCGAGGGCATGTACCCGGCGGTAGACCCGCTGGCCTCGCAGTCGCGCCTGCTCGACCCGGCCGTGGTCGGGGCCGAGCACTGTGCCCTGGCCCGCGAGGTGCGCGAGACCCTGGCCCGTTACCGCGAGCTGCAAGACATCATTGCCTTGCTGGGGGTGGCCGAACTCAGCCCCGAAGACCAGCAACGTGTGGCGCGGGCCCGGCGCCTGCAGCGCTTTCTGACCCAGCCCTTTGCCGTCACCCAGGCGTTCACCGGCAAGCCGGGCCGCCAGGTGCGCCTGGCCGATACGCTCAAGGGCTGTCGCGCCATCCTGGACGGAGCCGGCGATGCCTTGCCCGAAAGTGCCTTCTACATGGTGGGCAGTTTCGAAGAAGCCCGGCAGAAAGGGGTCGCATGAGCGAGCCCGGCACCGTTGACGGCCGCTTGCCGGCCTGGCCCCAGGTGGACGGCCTGCATTTGGTGTTGAGCAGCCTCGGCTCGGTGCTGGTGGACGAGGCCGGTGTGCGCTCGGTGCGGGCCCAGGACGCCAGCGGCGGCTTTGGTCTCTGGCCCGGCCATGCGGATCTGCTGTCGCTGCTCGGCGTGGGGGTGCTGAGCTGGCGCGACGCGCAACAGCACTGGCATTACTGCGCCGTGAGCGGCGGGGTGTTGACACTGCAGCGGGGGTGCGAATTGCAGGTGGCCACCCGCGAAGCCGTGCTGGGCGAGGACCTGGATCACCTGGAGCACCAGGTGCTGGCCCGGCTGCGTGAGCGCGAACAGGTCGAACAGGCGGCGCGCCGCCAAAGCCGGCACCTGGAGGTGCAAGTGCTGCGCGAGTTGATCCGTCCGCTGCAGCGCCGGCCCCAGGTGCCCTGGAGCACGCCATGAGTGAACCCCGTCCCGGCGAAGGCCTCGGCACCGACAAGCCCGCCCTGCTCGAAGAAGTCCAGCGCCAGGCCGGTCGGCGCCAGCGCAGCCTGCGCGAGGGCGAGCCCACGCTGCTGCGTCAGCTCTCCACGCTGGGGGTGTTGGGCTGGGTGATCGTGCTGCCCATGTTGCTGGGCTTGGCGGGCGGCCGCTGGCTGGACCACCGACTGGGCACGGGCATCACCTTCAGTGCCGCCTTGTTGCTGCTGGGTGTGGTTGTGGGGGCCTGGGGTGCGTGGCGCTGGATGCACCAACGATGAGGACACACGCTGTATGAGCCTGTTGATGGTCTTGTTTTTTGCACTGGGGTTGGCCCTGGGGGGTTGGCATTTCGGTTCACTGCGCTGGCTCAGCCGGCAACTGGTCGAACCCGGGGCCCAGCCCCGCTGGGGCCTTCTGCTGGGTCTGCACCTGCTGCGCCTGGGGGTGCTGGGGGGTGTTTGCTGGGCCACGGCGCGTCAGGGTGCACCGGCCTTGCTGGCCCTGGGCCTGGGCGTGCTGCTGGCCCGCCAGTGGTGGGTCCGCAGGGTCCGGCGCGGCCTGGCCGGCTCGGCGGAGGCGGCACCATGAAGGCCCAGCCTTTTCTGCACGAGGTGGTCTGGCAACTGGGCCCGGTCGGCATCACCGGCCCGGTGATCACCACCTGGGCCTTGATCGCGGTGCTGGCCGTGCTGGCCGCCTGGCTGCGCCGGCGCCTGTCGGTGCACAGCCCCGGGCGCCTGCAGTTGCTGGCAGAGATGGCCTTGGACACCCTGCAGGCCGAGATGCGATCCACCATGAACGCCGACCCGGCGCCTTTTCTGCCGCCGATCGCCACGCTGTTCATCTACATCCTGGGCGCCAATCTGTGCTCCCTGGTGCCGGGCGTTGAGCCGCCCACCGGCGCGCTGGAGACCGATCTGGCCCTGGCGCTGGCCGTGTTTGCCGCGGTGCTGGGCTGGGGCGTGCGGCGCCACGGCCTGTGGGGCTACCTCAAGACCTACACCGAGCCCAACCTGCTGATGCTGCCCCTGAACCTGATCGAGGCCCTGACCCGGGTGGTCTCCATGACCGTGCGCCTGTTCGGCAACATCATGAGCGGCATGTTCATCTCGGCCGTGGTGCTGGGGCTGGCCGGGCTGCTCGTGCCCGTGCCCTTCATGGCGCTGGAACTGCTCACCGGGGTGATCCAGGCCTACATCTTCACCGTGCTCGCCATGGTCTTCATCGCTGCGGCGGCGGGCGACCACGGCGGCTGACGTCTTTCTACTGGAGTATTCCCATGGACACTGGCTGGATTCAATTTGTGAGCATCGTCTGCGCCGCCCTGGCGGTGGCCTTTGGGGCCATTGGGCCCGCGCTGGCCGAGGGCCGGGCGGTGGCTGCGGCCATGGACGCGCTGGCCCGCCAGCCCGAGGCCGCGAGCACCATCTCGCGCACCTTGTTCGTGGGCCTGGCCATGATCGAGACCATGGCCATCTACTGCCTGGTGATCGCCTTGCTGCTGCTGTTTGCCAACCCCTTTGTGCACTGAAGCCCGCCCATGCACATCGATCTCTGGACGCTGTTGCTGCAGGCCTGCAACCTGGTGGTGTTGCTGCTGTTGCTGCGCTGGCTGTTCTACCGCCCCTTGTTGGCCGTGATCGAGGCGCGACGCCAGGCTGTGCAGCAGACCCTGTCTGAGGCCCAGGCCGCTCGCGATCAGGCCCGTGCCCAACTGAGCGCGCTCGATCAGCAGCGCCAGACCGCCGACCTGGCGGCCCAGGCGGTGCTGCAGACGGCCCGTGAGCAAGCCGAGAAAGACAGCGCGGCCCGCCTGGAGGCGGCCCGGGTCGCCGTGCGCCAATGCCTGCAAGAGGCCCAGGCCCAGATCGGGCGCGAGCGCGTGCAGGCCGGCACGGCCCTGTACCAGGCCTCGGCCACCTTGGCCACCGAACTGGCGCAGCGCCTGCTGAGCCTCACCCCCGTGCCCGACGAGGCCTTCTGGCCGGCCCTGCTGGCCCGCCTGCAGGCCACCCCGGCCGCGCAACGGGCGCAGTGGCTGGCCACGGGCCACAGTGCCCCGGTGCTGGAGGTGGCCAGTGCCCATCCCTTGCCACAGCCGGTGCAGGCGCGGCTGACCCTGGACCTGCAGGGCGTCTTGAGCCCCGACGGCGACCCCGGGGAGGGCGCTGAGCTGAGCTGCGTGTTCAAGCCCGATGCCACCTTGCTGTGCGGCCTGGAGTTGCGCTTCGCCCATGGTGTGCTGGGCCTGAACTGGGCGGCCGAGTTGCAGGCGGCCCGGGCCGAGTTGCAACAACTGGCGGACCAGCCTGCACCGGAGCAGGGGGCATGACGGCCGCAGAACTGAGCTCGGAACCGAACACCGACCTGACCCTGGGCCTGGCCGCTTGGCGTGAGCGCGCCAGCGCACAACTGGGCCGTCTGCAGCCGCAGGCGCGCTTTGAGGAGCGGGGCCGGGTGCTCAGTGCGGCCGACGGCATTGCCCGGGTCACGGGCCTGCGCGGTGCACGGCTCAATGAATTGCTGCATTTTGACGATGGGCGCCTGGGCTATGTGGCCGGCCTGCAGGCCGACAGCCTGGCCTGCGTGCTGCTGGACGACAGCCGCCGCCTGCGGGCCGGCGAAGCCGTGTTGCGCAGTGGCGACGTGGTGCGCGTGCCGGTGGGCCCCGCGCTGCTGGGCCGGGTGGTGGACCCGCTGGGCCGCCCGTTGGACGGCGCTGGCCCCATCGAGGCCAGTGACTGGTTGCCGGCCGAGCGCCCGGCCCCGGGCATCCTTGACCGCGACCTGGTGCATGAGCCGGTGCACACCGGCACCCTGGCCGTGGATGCGCTGTTCCCGCTGGGCCGCGGCCAGCGCGAGCTGATCATTGGCGACCGAGGCACCGGCAAGACCGCCTTGGCGCTGGACGCCTTGCTGGCCCAGCGCGACACCGATCTGGTCTGCGTCTACATCTCGGTGGGACAGAAAAGCGAGTCGGCCGCTGCCGTGATCGAGGCTTTGAGGCGCCAGGGCAGCCTGGCGCGCAGCATCGTGGTGGTGGCCAGCGGCACCGACGCACCGGGCCTGCAGTGGCTGGCGCCGTTTGCCGGCTTTTCGATGGCCGAGTATTTTCGCGACCGCGGCGGCCATGCCCTGGTGGTGGTCGACGACCTCAGCCAGCACGCCGCCACCCACCGCGAATTGGCCCTGCTGATGCAACAGCCCCCGGGCCGCGAGGCCTACCCGGGCGACATCTTCTATGTGCATGCCCGTTTGCTGGAGCGCGCGGCCAAACTTTCGGCCGCACGGGGCGGGGGCTCGCTGACCGCCTTGCCCATTGCCCAGACCGAGGCCGGCAACCTGTCGGCCTACATTCCCACCAACCTGATCTCCATCACCGACGGTCAGATCGTGCTGGACAGCCGCCTGTTCGACCTGGGCCAGTTGCCGGCGGTGGACACCGGCCTCAGCGTGAGCCGTGTGGGCGGCAAGACCCAGGCGCCTCTGATGCGCGAGGCGGTGAACTCGCTGCGCCTGGACTACGCGGTGTTCCAGGAGTTGGAGATGTTCACCCGCTTCGGCACCGAGCTGGACACCCGGGTGCAGCAGCAGATGGCGCGGGGCCGATGCATCCGTGCGGTGCTGGCCCAGCCCCGGCTGGCGCCCCAGCCCGCGGCGCTGCAGCTGGCCTTGCTGATGGCGCTGCAGTCCGGTTGGTTGGATGGCCAGAACCTGGCCGGTCTACCGGCCTTGCTGGAGCGCTTGCGCGGGGCCTTGCCCGGTGTGCCTGAGTTGGCCGCACGGCTGGCTTCTCGCGAGGCCCTCGATGCCCCGGCCTTGAAGGGCTTGCAGCAAGACCTGGGCCACTGGTTCAGCCAGGTGGCTGACGTGCCCGCCCGAGGCCCGGCATGAGTCAGACCGGTCCGGCCGAGGTGCAGGCCCGCCTGGCCACCGTGACGGGCTTTGGCGGGCTGGTCAATGCCATGCGGGGCATGGCGGCGGCCCGGGCGCAACAGGCCCGCAGCTTGATCGTCGGGGTCAACACCTATGCCGACACCGTGGCCCAGGCCATGGGCCAGGTGCTGAGCCTGCTGCCGACCGACCAGGCCCCCGACGCCCGGGCCGGCCTGCCGGGCAGCGCCACCGCTCGGGCGCAGGGCCTGTGCCTGGTGTTTGGGGCCGAGCAAGGCTTCAACGGCGGGTTTTCCGAACAGGTGCTGGCTGCCCTCCCCCGAGCGGCCCCAGGGGCGCCCGGTCTCCGTTGTCTGGTGCTGGGTTCGCAGACCCAGCGGCTGGCAGCCGCCCGCGGCCTGGCGGTGGAGGGCGGTGCGCCTTTGGTGGCCCACGCCGAATCAGCCTTGGCGGCCGGCGAACGCCTCCATGCCTTGTTGCTGGAGTCCTTGCACCGCCAGCCGGCGAACGCGGTCGAGATGGTCTATGCCGAACTGGGGCCGGGCCAGCACTTTCAGGTGGTGTGCCGCCGCCTGCTGCCGCTGGACTGGCAGGCCCTGCCCGAGGCAGCGCGCGTGGCCCCGGTGGTGCATGAAAGCCCCGAGCGCCTGCTGCAGGGCCTGGCTGGCGAGTACGTGGCCGCCCGCCTGGCCCAGGCCGTGCTGCACAGCCACGCCAGCGAGAACCTGTCGCGCCTGCAGGCCATGGCGGCCGCGCAAGAGAACATCGGGCACCTGAAAGAGAGCCTGCAGGCCGACGAACGCCGCCTGCGCCAGGAAGCCATCACGGCCGAGGTGGTCGAACTGGCCGCCGGCCTGCGCAGCCTGCCCCACCCAGGCTGAGCGGCCAGACCGCCAGACCGCCGTGTTGGTCGGCGTGCCTGGGGTCTCTGGTGGCCGCCTGCGCGGGTGCTGTGCCAGCCAGCCGATCGGCTCGGTTCGGTCCGGTTCGGTTCGGTTCGGTTCTTCGCCCGACGGCGGCCTTGGGGGCCGGATGGGCGGGCCATTTTGCAGCGCCCCGATGGCTAGACTGACCGATCCACCGGAGGCACCCCATGCGCTTGTTCAAACCCTTGTCGATCCTGTTGATGGCTTGCGCCGGTCTGGCCCAGGCACCCGCCGAGGCCCAGGGCCAGGGCCTGCAGGCCCCGCTGCAGCAAAGCTTGGCCGAGCTGGTCAGCCGCATCAACCAGCCCCAGCCCGAGCTGATGGCCATTTTTGCCCCCGTGTTCCGCGAGCAGGTCAGTGCCTCGTCCCTGGAGGCCCTGCTGGCCGACCTGCGCAGCCGCCTGGGCCCTTGTCGGCCTCTGGCCCAGGCCCCGGGGCCGACACCCAGCTCGGCCAGCGTGCTGCTGCGCTGCGAGCGGGGCATCCAGGCCCTCGACCTCAGCATCGAGGCCGAGGCGCCGCACCGGATCAATGGCTTTTTCGTGCGGCAGCGTTATGCGGTGGAGAATGCGCCATGAGGACCACTCAACAAATGAGGATCACCCGGCCAAGGACATGGCTGACGTGGTCAAAGCCAAGGTCAGTGCGGGCGAGTACGCCAGCGAAAGCGAAGTGGTCCGCGACGGCTTGCCAGCGTTGACGGCCTGGGATCGAGCGGTGGACGACTGGTTGCATCAGCAGGTGGGCCCAGGCCATGACGAGCTGAAGGCCAACCCATCACAGCTTGTCACCGCCGAGCAGGTGCGTGTGTACCTGGCTGCAATGCATGCCAAGCTCCTGTCTCCCTAGACCCATCTCTCAGTTTCCTTGTCGGCGTGATACCGAAGGGAAGCTGGTTGACCAAGCGCCACTTGGCGTTGCGTGACTTGATGGGCAGCGCGGGGCGATCTGACAATGGCGGGGGAGGGCTTGAACTGGTCAATAAAATGACCAAAAAATATAGCTTTTGCTAAAAATAACGACCAAATGAACACTTCTACTCTGAGTGCAGTCATCGAGCGTCAGTTGCTTTTGCAATTAGGGGAGCGCTTGTCGCGCCTGCGTCAAGACAAGCGATTGGGCACTGTGGAGATGGCGGCGCTTGCCGGCATTTCTCGCAATACCTTGAGAGCCATTGAGGCAGGTGATCCCGGCCCGGCGATGGGCAATTACTTGCGGGTCATGTCGGTTCTAGGTGTCGCAGCGGATCTGGCTTTGTTGTGTGGCGATACGCTGCATCCCGCTTCAGCCAGGTCGGCTGCCGGAAGATCAAGTCGAATTGCGCCCGCCGTCCAGGTGCGGATTTCTGTTGATCCGACAAAGCACCAACTCCAGGATCTGCAAAGTCTGGCCCTGCATGAAGAAGCGGTCCGGCAAGTCAAGACCAACCCCGACTTGTTGGCCCAGGCTCGCCAGACGGCAGAGTGTTGGCTGGATCGGGGCGAGTCACGATCCAGAGGCTTGTGGTGTGAGTGGATCGAAATTCTGGATGCGGGAGCTTGGCGCAAGGTCTTGGGTCGCAGTCGCCGCGCTCAGCAATTGAGGCAGGCATCGCCGCTGGTGACGGTTCTCACAGAACCCTGTCGCCAGCAGGTTCTTCAGCAAGTGAGAGCCCTCAGAGAGGGCATGGAGATCAGCAGTGATTTGGCAAGCCCTGCTGAGCCAGCAAAACCGGTCACCCTCCATGAATCGTGAAGACCTTGAGCACATCATTCGGGCCAGCGCCCAGATCACGGATCAATACGAGTTCGTGATCATCGGCAGCCAGTCCATATTGGGGTCCATCAGCGAGCCTGATGCTGCTTTGACCGTTTCGATGGAAGCCGACATCTATCCCCTTACGGCGCCAGAGTTGGCCGATCTGATTGAAGGGGCCATCGGCGAAGGGTCGATGTTTCACGATCAGTTTGGTTACTACGCCCAGGCTGTGGGGGCCAGAAACCGCCGTGCTGCCGCATGACTGGATGAACCGTGTGCACCGTGTACAAAACCTGAACACCGGCGGGCGGGTGGGGTACTGCCTCGATGTTTTGGACCTGTTTCTTGCCAAAGCCACGGCTGGGCGCGAGAAGGACAGGGTGTTTTGCACCGCGTTGCTGGTTCACCAGCATGTCAGCTTGTCTGCCGCCATGGCCTTGGTGAGCACCATGCCCTTGGACGTCTCACAGCAGCGCACGCTGCGCTCGCGTATCAGACGCTGGGCCTCAATCTGAGGAGACGGTTGGGTGCGCTGTTCAAGCTCTGTGTCACGACGCCGCCACCGCCCGCCCATCAAAGGCCCTGCCCGTCAGCACCTGATCGCGCAGGGTGCCCGGTTTCTTGCCGGCCAGCAGCGGGAAGACCCGTCAATAAGGCAGATGGTCATGTTGAGGTTGCCGCGTACGGCTTGATGGGCGCCTGGGCAGTTTTGCGGCTGAAGTGCCATGGCCGGATGCTGGTGCGCTGGTCGCTTGTATGCCGCAGGACTCCACCGATACCGAGATCTTTTGGATTGCCCCCATCTTCTGAATGGCTTGCCGCAGCATAGGCACCCGATTGTGCCCCTCACTTGAAAGGAGATGTATGACCGTGCAGGCACCTGTGAAGACGGGCCTCCAGCTTTGGCAGGACGGCATCAGCAAGGCCCTTGGCGATGCCCGTTGGAACGAATGGGATTGCGAAGTTCAGACGGCAGTCAATGAGTACAACCGCCACCTTTCCCGTACCCCAGGTTTTCTTCCGTTGGACTGGCAACTCATCAAAGCCATCCTGTGGGTTGAAACTGGCGCGCATGCTTCAGAATGGAAAATCAAACCCATGCAAATTGGTGTCGTTGGCGATCCAGGGATGACTGCGCTTCTCTCTGACAGAGAAGGGGGGCATTTGATCATTCCACCGGCTTTGAAAGGCAGGTTGACCCCGGTAGGCATCCGTGCTGTTCCGGCTCTCAATATCCGGGCTGGGATCGGGTACTTGCTCATGCGCATGGCCAATTTTGAATACCAAAGTCAGCCGAGCGCAGACACCAGAACCTATCAGGTTGTGATCATGCCGGGTGACAGTTTTGAAAAAGTGGCGAAGGCGCATGGAACAACCGTCGATATGCTCAAAAAATTAAATCCCTCATCCGGCATTCTTCGGCCGGGGCAGGTGTTGAATTACAAAAAAGCATCGATTCAAAAGGTCATTACTGGTTGGAAGAATTTTTCGACCTTGTCGGTGGCCCTGAATTACAACTCCATGCGACGAGATATCAATTACGCCAAAAAGTTGGATCATGCTTTGTTGTTGATGCGTCAAGGGGAGTCCGGTCGATGCACACCCTGAATCGCATGGTTTTCTGTCTGGCTGTACCTTTCGCTCTTTCGGTATCTGCTGCCCCAGCAGATCCGATTCGCAGTGAACGAGGGCTGCTGGAGGAGTGTGGCGCATTTTCTCAAGCAGGAATGCGGGACTGCCTTGCCGCGAAGGCCGAAGCCAGTCAGAGCGCATTGCGGCAAGCTGAAGAGATGGGTGCTCGAATGCTATTGCGGTGGGATGAGGACGTTCAATATGTCAAGGGCGCCAAAGCCAAGCTGGTGGCCGCCAACGCGGCCTTCGCCAAGTACCGCGAAACCCAATGTCAATTTTCGGCTTCGCTCAGCGGTGGCGGGGCGGGCAATGGCCATGAGATGGGCCGCTTGGCTTGCCTTGCAACGTTGAACAACAGACGCGCCGAACAACTGCGTGAGGCGCTGTCTGATTTGCCTGTGAAATAGCGCCTCGCGAGCGTTGGGCCATCCCATGAACGTTCTGCTCGATGAGGGCAGTCCGCCTGCGTGACAACCCGAAGCTCTGTCACGATGCCGCCACCGCCCGCCCATCAAAGGCCCCGCCCGTCAGCACCTGATCGCGCAGGGTGACCGGTTTCTTGCCGGGCAGCAGCGGGAAGACCAGCTCCGCGAAGCGGATGGCTTCTTCGAGGTGGGGGTAGCCTGACAGCACAAAGCTGTCCACGCCCAGGTCGGCGTATTCCTTCAGGCGCTTGGCGACGGTTTCGGGGTCGCCCACCAGGGCGGTGCCGGCGCCACCGCGCACCAGGCCCACGCCGGCCCACAGATCGGGGCTGATCTCGAGCTTGTCGCGCTGGCCGCCATGCAGTTCGGCCATGCGGCGCTGGCCGACCGAATCCATGCGCTTGAAGTTCTGCTGGGCCGCGGCGATGTCGGCATCGCTCAGTCGGCTGATCAGGCGCTCGGCTTCGGCCCAGGCCTCGGCCCGGGTTTCGCGCACGATCACCTGAAGGCGCACGCCAAAGCGCACGGTGCGGCCATGCTGGGCGGCCCGGGCGCGCACATCGGCGATCTTTTCGGCCACTTGAGCGGGCGGTTCGCCCCAGCTCAGGTAGGCGTCGACATGCTTGGCCGCCAGCTCGTGCGCGGCCGGTGACGAGCCGCCAAAGTACAGCGGCGGGTAGGGCTGGCTGACCGGCGGGAAGTGGTTCCTGGCCCCTTGCACCTGCAGGTGCTGGCCCTTGAAGTCCACGGTTTCGCCCTGCAGCAGGCGCTTCCACACGGTCAGAAATTCGTCCGCTGCATCGTAGCGGGCGTCGTGGTCCAGAAACACGCCGTCGGCGGCCAGTTCGGTGGCATCCCCACCGGGCACCACGTTGAGCAGCAGGCGGCCGCCCAGGGCCTGGTCCAGCGTGGCGGCCTGGCGGGCCGAGGCGGTCGGGCCCGACAGCGAGGTGCGCAGCGCCACCAGCAGCTTGATGCGTTGTGTGGCACCGACCAGGCTGGAGGCCGTCACCCAAGGGTCCAGGCAGGAACTGCCGGTGGGGATCAGCAAGCCGTCATAGCCCAGTTGCTCGGCGGTCACCGCGATCTGGCGCATGTAGGCGTTGGTGGCGGGGCGGCCGAAGTCGGACTTGCCCAGGTAGCGCGTGTCGCCCGAGGTGGGCAGGAACCAGAAGATGTCGAGGCTCATGGTGTTCTCTTTTTCCTTGTGTTTGAAAAATGAGGGAAAGGGGTGAAGCTACTGCGTGGTGTGGATGTTTGTTTGGAACGCGGGCAAGGGTGGACAAGGGCGGCCCAGGGCCGCCTTGGCATCAGGGCGCCAGGTACAGCTCGGAGAAGCTGCCGCGGATGCCCTCGCCGGTGGGCGCGTATTGGTGAACGCGCTTGCTGCTCACGGTCACGTTCGGGTTGGCACCCACCTCGATCGACGGGATGTCCTTGTGCACCTGCTGCTGGAAGGCCACGAACAGGTCGCGCCGCTTGGCCTCGTCCACCTCGACAGCGGCGGCCTCCAGCAGGCGGTCCACCTCGGGGTTGACGTAGTGCGGTGCGTTCGAGAACGGCAGGCCGACCTTGAAGTTCTTGGACCAGAAGATGCGCTGCACGCCCACCGAGGGGTCGAAGATGTTGGTCAGCGATTCGAAGGTGACGTCAAAAGCGCGGTCGGTGTAGGCTTTGGTCACGTAGGTGGCAAAGTCGTAGGCCTCGATGTTGGCGTCCACGCCGATGCGGCCCAGTGACTGGCGCACAAAGTCAACCGCCCGGCGGTCGACAAAGGGGTTGAACAGCAGGCGCAGCTTCAGGCGCGTGCCTTGGGCGTCGCGCTTGTAGCCGACGGTGTCCAGATCAGCCTCGGCCTGCTTGGGGTTGAAGGGGTAGGGCTGGATGCTCTTGTCGTGGTAGCGGCTTTGCAAGGTGCCGATGGGCGAGGCCGACAACTTGCCCAGGCCCAGCCAGACGGTGCGGTTGAAGGCATTCAGGTCGAGGGCCTGGGCCAGGGCGCGGCGCACCTCGATCTTCTGCAGCGCCGGGGTGTCCAGGTTGAAGTAGATCTGCTGGTGGTCGCCCACATAGGCCCAGTTGCGCGATTCCACATTCACGTTGGGCAGCTTCTTGAAGCGCTCCACGTCGGTGATCGGAATGCCGCCCCCGCCGGCGCCCAGGTCCAGGCTGCCGGACTCCAGCGCGGCGGCGCGTGCGGCCGAATCGGTGACAAAGCGCACCACCACGCGGTCCAGGTAAGGCTTGGGCTTGTCCCAGTAGTGGGGGTTGCGCTCCAGGATGATGTGGCTGCCTTGCACCCACTCCTTGAACACAAAAGGCCCGGTGCCCACGGGGGCGCTGTTGTATTTGCTGGTGGCCACGTCGCCGCCTTCGTACAGGTGCTTGGGCACGATGGGCGATTCGGCCGCGGCCAGGGCGGTCAGCAGAAAGGGCGAGGGCTTGCTGAGCACGATCACCGCGGTGTGGGCATCCGGGGTGCGCACCTCGGTCACGTTGGCAAAGGTGGCGCGGCCGCGTGGGTGCACCTGTTTCAAGGTGTTGATCGAGAAGGCCACGTCGGCGGCGGTGAAATCCTTGCCGTCGTGCCATTTCACGCCTCGGCGCAGCTCGAACCTGTACTGCAGGCCATCCTTGCTGACGGTCCAGGCCGTGGCCAGCAGGGGTTTGGGGCGCAGCTCTTCGTCGTAGGTGAGCAGGCCTTCCACGATCTTGGGGCCGATCTCGGTGTTGCCGCCGGCCGTGGTGGTCAGGGGCACGATGGACGCGGGCACCGGGCTGATCGCCCAGTTGAGGGTGCCACCCGGCTTGGCCTGGGCCAGGGCGGCCTGGCCGCTCAAGGCCAGCAGGCCGGCCGTGGACAGGGCCAGGACCCGGCGGCGGTTCAAGGCGGTTGGGAAGAAGGGCAGGGTGCTTGCGGACATGCGCGTGTTCTCGGGTTGCAAAAGTCTTGGACCTGCGCATGGTCCGGCCCGGCCGCCCCCCTGACAACGAATCTTTGGTCGCTTGCTAACTACTTTTCTGCTGCCTGGGTGTGGGGTGGCGTTGGGGGCGGGCCTGCGGCGCGCGTTCATGAAACGTGCATGCATAGAACGATTTGTTCGTTGGCCACGGGGGAGGGGCTGGCTAGCATCGCCCACTTTCAGACCTTCCAAGGCCCCTCTCATGTTGTTTCATGCCTTTCAGGCCCCCCACCGGAGCGTGCCATGAGCCTGAGCGCTGAGCGTTGGCGTGCCATCGGGCGGACCCTGCGCCGCACGGCCTGGCAGGCTCTGCCGACCGTGCTGGGCGTGGTGGTGCTCAACTTCTTTTTGATGCAACTGGTGCCGGGCGATGCCGCCGACGTGGTGGCCGCTGAATCGGGCTCGGCCACGGCCGAGACCATGGCGCAGCTGCGCCACCATTTCGGGCTGGACCTGCCGGTGCTGCACCAACTGGCCAACTACCTCAGCCACCTGGCGCACTTCAGCCTGGGCACCTCACCGCGCTACAACCTGCCGGTGACCGAGCTGATCGGCGCGCGCCTGGGCAACACCTTGTTGTTGATGGTGGCGGCCCTCAGCCTGGCCCTGGCCCTGGGCATTGCGCTGGGCACCGTGATGGCCAGCCAGGTCGGGCGCTGGCCCGACCGGGTGCTGTCGGTGCTGGCCCTGCTTCTGTATTCCACCCCGGGCTTCTGGCTGGGGCTGATGGCCATCGTGCTGTTCTCGGTCAAGCTGGGCTGGTTGCCCACCGGCGGCAGCGGCAGCATCGACGCCGGCTTGAGCGGGCTGGACCGGGTGCTCGACACCCTGCGCCATCTGGTGCTGCCGGCCCTGGCCATGGCGGGCTTCTATGTGGCGATCTTCTCGCGCCTGACCCGGGCCGCCATGCTCGAGGTCAGCCAGCAGGACTTTGTGCGCACGGCCATCGCCAAGGGCCTGCACCCCTGGGCGGTCACGCTGCGCCATGTGCTGCGCAACGCGCTGATCCCCGTCACCACCGTGGCCGGCATGCACTTCGGCACCTTGCTGGGCGGTGCCGTGGTGGTCGAGACCGTGTTCAGCTGGCCCGGGCTGGGACGGCTGGCCTTCGAGTCGGTGATGGCGCGTGACTACACCGTGCTGCTGGGCATTTTGCTGATGTCTTCGCTGCTGGTGATCCTGGCCAATCTGCTGGTCGATCTGCTGCATGCCGCGCTGGACCCGCGCATCGGTTTGCGCTGAGGCGCGCCCGCGGAACCTCACCTCTTGAATCTGTCACTCGGAGAACGCCAACGTGTCGTCTGTTCCTCTTTCTGCCAGCACCGGCGTGGCCGCCCACGTGCCTGGCGTGGCCCTGCAGCCTGCGCCCGCTCTGCTCGTACCAGAACCCGGCCCCCGTCGCTTCGTGGCCCTGAAGACCTTGCTGCGCAACCCGGCGGCCGTGCTGGGGGCGGTGATCCTGCTGGGCATGACCGCCCTGGCGCTGCTGGCGCCCTGGCTGTTCCCGGGCGACCCGCTCGACATGGTGGCCCAGCCCCTGCTGTGGCCGGGGCAGGACGCGGCCTACCCGCTGGGCAGCGACTCACTGGGCCGCGATGTGCTGGCCGGGATGGCCCATGGCGCCCGCGTGTCGCTGGCGGTGGGCGTGGTGGCGGCCGTGCTCAGCCTGGCCATCGGCATCGCGGTGGGCGCTACGGCGGGTTACCTGGGCGGTGTGGTGGATGACGTGCTGGTGCGCCTGACCGAGCTGGTGCAGACCGTGCCCACCTTTTTGCTGGTGATCGTGGTGGTGGCCATCGGTCGCCCCTCGGTGGGTGTGATCGTGCTGGCCATCGGCCTGGCTTCATGGCCCGTGATTGCGCGTCTGGTGCGGGCCGAGTTCCGCACCCTGCGCGAGGCCGAGTTTGTGCTGGCGGCGCGCAGCCAGGGTTTCAGCCACCTGCGCATCATGGCGCAGGAGATGCTGCCCAACGCCTTGCCGCCGGTGATCGTCACCACCTCGGTGCTGGTGGCCAGCGCCATCCTGATCGAATCGGCCTTGTCCTTTCTCGGCATGGGCGACCCGAATGCCGTCTCGTGGGGCAGCATGATCGGCGAGGGGCGCGAGCTGCTGCGCACCGCCTGGTTTCTGACCGCCTTGCCCGGCGCGGCCATTGTGTTGACCGTGCTGGCCCTGAACCTGCTGGGCGACGGCCTGAACGACGCCTTCAACCCGCGCCTGCGTGGCCGTTGACACTGAACCTCACCGCGTGCTCACCATGACCCTCTCCATTGCATCCCAGCAGGCCGCCCAGGCCCAGGCTCCCCTGCTCGACATCCAGGACCTGAGCATCGCGTTTCGCGGCTCCCAGGGTTGGGTCCATGCCGTCAGCCATCTGAACCTCAGCCTGCAGCGCGGCGAAACCCTGGCCCTGGTGGGCGAGTCGGGTTGCGGCAAATCGACCACGGCCCTGTCGCTGCTGCGCCTGCTGGCCCCCGGGGCCGAGGTGACAGGCCGGCTGCTGTTCGAGGGGCGCGACATCCTGCAACTGCGCCCGCCCGAGCTGCGGGCCCTGCGCGGGCGCGAGATCTCGATGATCTTCCAGGAGCCCATGACCTCGCTCAACCCGGTGCATACCATCGGGGACCAGATCGCCGAGACCCTGCGCCTGCACGAAGGCCTGTCGGCCCTGGCGGCCCGGCGCCGGGCCATCGAACTGCTGGACCTGGTGCGCATTCCCGAGCCGCAGCGCCGCATCGATGACCACCCGCACAAGCTGTCGGGCGGGCAGCGCCAGCGCGTGATGATCGCCATGGCCGTGGCCTGCCGCCCGCGCCTGCTGGTGGCCGATGAGCCGACCACCGCGCTCGATGTCACCATCCAGGCCCAGATCCTGGAGCTGCTGGACGGGCTGCGCCGCGAGCTGGACATGGCCTTGCTGCTGATCACCCACGACCTGGGCGTGGTCTCGCAATGGGCCGATCGCGTGGCCGTGATGTTCGGTGGCGAAAAAGTCGAAGAGGCTGACACGGCCACCCTGTTTGCCCAGCCCCGCCACGCCTACACCCGCGGCCTGCTGGGGGCCTCGCTGCACGCCGGCCAGGTGCCGCACAGCAGCGAACGCCGCCTGCCCGAGATCAACACCGCCATCGACCTGGCCACGGGCCAGCGCCGCTTCGAGCTGGTGCAGCCGGCGCGCCGGGCCCCGCAGCCCGCCGTGCTGCCCACCGGCCAGCCCCTGCTGCAGGTGCAGGACCTGCGCACCGCCTACCGGGGGCGCGACGGGGCCCTGGTGCATGCGGTGGATGGGGTGTCGTTCGAACTGCGGGCCGGCGAGACGCTGGGCCTGGTGGGCGAGTCGGGCTGCGGCAAGTCCACCCTGTCCAAGACCCTGCTGCGCCTGCTCGACCCGGCCGAGGGCCGCATCGTGCTCGACGGCACCGACATCGCCGGGCTGCCTGAGCGAGCGCTCAAGCCCTGGCGGCGCCGCATCCAGATGGTGTTCCAGGACCCCTACGCCTCGCTCAACCCCCGGCGCAGCGTGCAGGACATCCTGGACACGGTGCTCAAGGTGCATGACGTGGCCTCACGCGATGAGCGCCGCCGCCGCATCGGTGAGATCCTGGAGCGTGTGGGCCTGCCCGCCTCGGCCGCCAGCCGCTACCCCAATGAATTCTCGGGCGGCCAGCGCCAGCGCATCGGCATAGCCCGGGCGCTGGTGGTGCGGCCCGCCCTGGTGGTGCTCGACGAGCCGGTGTCGGCGCTCGACGTGTCCATCCAGGCGCAGATCCTGAACCTGCTGGTCGATCTCAAGCAGAATTTCGGCCTGTCCTACCTGTTCATCTCGCACGACCTGTCGGTGGTGCGCCACATCGCCGACCGGGTGATGGTGATGAACCAGGGCCGCATCGTCGAGGCCGGCCACCACCGCGAGATCTGGGAGCGACCGCAACACCCGTACACCCGCAGCCTGATCCAGGCGGCACCGCACGCGGACCGACGCCGCGCGGCCTGACCTGGACCCGGCAAGACGGGCGCGGTGAGCGCCCTGCAGGCTGGCGAATGGGGTGCTAAAGTGCCCCTCACCCCGCAGGGCGCCGCCCTCAGAACGGGGCCAGGAGACCTGTACCCCATGAGTGACGATTCCTCTGCGGCCAAGCCGCCCCGCTACCGTTCGGCCACCCTGGTCGAAGGCACCATCCGCGCCACCACGCGCAGCTTTCTGTACGCCCTGGGGCAGGACGATGAGGACATCGCCCGGCCCCACATCGGTGTGTTTCACACCGGCGGTGAAATGAGCCCCTGCAACCTCAACCTGCGCGAGCAGGCCCAACACGCCAAGACCGGCATCTACGCCGCGGGCGGCACACCGCACGAATGCCCGGTGGTGTCGGTGAGCGACGGCCTGACCATGGCCCACTCGGGCATGCGCTTTTCGCTGGTCTCGCGCGAGCTGATTGCCGACAGCGTCGAGGCCTCGGTGCGCGGCCACCAATGGGACGGCATCTTTGCCATCGGGGCCTGCGACAAGAACCTGCCGGGCCTGATGATGGGCATCGTGCGCTGCAACGTGCCCGGCGTGTTCGTGCATGGCGGCTCGGCGTTGCCGGGGCAGATGCCCGGGCCCGACGGGCGCGACCTCAATGTGGTCGATACCTACGAGACCATCGGCCAGGTGTTGGCCGGCCAGGCCAGCACCGAGGAACTGGCCCAGGTCAGCCACGCCTGCCTGCCCACGGCCGGGGCTTGTGCCGGCCAGTTCACGGCCAACACCATGGGCATGGTCAGCGAGGCCCTGGGCCTGGCGCCCATCGGCTCCAGCATGCTGCCCGCCGTGTTCAGCGAGCGCGCGCCCTTGATGCGGCGCACGGCACGCCAGTTGATGGCGGCGGTGCAGGCCTCTTTGACCGGCGGCGGGCCCCTGCCGCGCGAGGTGATCACGCGTGAGGCGCTGGAGAACGCCTGCGCCGTGGTGTCGGCCACGGGGGGCTCGACGAATGCGGCCCTGCACATCCCGGCCATCGCACACGAGGCCGGCATCCGCTTTCACCTCGACGACGTGGCCGAGGTCTTCGCCCGCACCCCGCTGATCGCCGACCTGCGCCCCGGTGGCCGTTACCTGGCGCGCGATGTGCACTACATCGGCGGGGCCGGGGTGATCCTGCGCGAGTTGCTGGCGGGCGGCTACCTGCATGGTCAGGCCCTGACCTACACCGGGCGCACCCTGGCCGAAGAACTGGCCACGGCGGGCGCCCCCGATGGGCGCGTGGTGCGGCCCATCGACCAGGCCCTGAGCCGCGACGGTGGCGTCGCCGTGCTCAAGGGCAATCTGTGCCCCGATGGGGCCCTGCTCAAGACGGCCGGCCTCAAAACCCTGGTGCACACCGGCCCCGCGCGGGTGTTCGAGAGCGAGGAAGAGGCCCAGGCCGCCGTGCAGGGCCTGCGCTACCAGGTGGGCGATGTGATCGTGATCCGCAACGAAGGCCCCCAGGGCAGCCCTGGCATGCGTGAGATGCTGGGCATCACCGCCTTGCTGTACGGTCAGGGGGTGGGCGACAGGGTGGCCTTGTTGACCGACGGTCGCTTTTCAGGCGCCACCCGCGGCCTGTGCATCGGCTATGCCGGGCCCGAGGCCGTGGCCGGGGGCCCGATCGGGTTGCTGCAGGACGGCGACATCGTGCGCATCGATGCCCGGCCCGAGGCGCGAAGCATCAGCGTGGACTTGAGCGAGGCCGAACTGGCCCGGCGCGCCGCTGCTGCAGCCCGCCACCAGCGCCCGCCGCTGGGCGGCGTGCTGGAGAAGTACGCCGCCACCGTGCGCCCGGCGCACCAGGGCGCGGTCACCCATTCTGGGGGCGTGGTGTGGCTGCGTGACGACAGCTGATGCCGGCGCTTTCCGTATGATCCGGCGGCCCAGCAGACGCCGGGGCCACTGCTGGAACCTGACATGAGCAAACTGGGCCTGACCCGCGAAAAAATCTACAAAACTGTGGCCCGCCAGCTGCACGGTCAGGTGCCGTGCTGGGTGTGCGGCCAGCATGTGCCCCATGCCGAGGCCACGCTGGAGCACATCCAGCCCTTGAGCGAGGGGGGCAACAGCCACCTGGAGAACCTCGCCATCAGCCACGGCCATTGCAACAGCCAGCGCCATGCCAAAGGGGCGGCAGGCTGAGTCATGAATTCTTGATCTTCATCAAGTTGATGGCGCCCGAGACCAGCATCTTGGGTCAAGTGGTTACATTTAGAAACTAACATGGCCCCCCTGGGGCCTTTGGTCCTGGCCGCGCCATTGTTCGCACCCTGTCCTGTACCCCTGTCATGAACCACACTGCCTCCGCCTCCTCGGGCCACAAGCTCGCCCACACCTTGTCCGGCCTCATGGGGGCGCTGGTTCTGGGATGCATGACCGTCGGGGGCCTGGCCCTGACGGCCGTGACCTGGATCGACGGCGAGGCCCTGCAGGCCCAGCAGGCGCTGGCCGAGCGCCATCAACTGGTGCTGCGCTGGCAGGCCGAGATCCGCATCACCAACGATGCCGCACTGTCGTCCGTGATGAACACCAACCCGGTGTCCCAGGGCGTGCTGGACCAGCGGGTTCAGGCCGGCTCGGCCGCCATTGCCGAGCTCAGCGCCCAGCTGGGCCGGGCCCAGGCCAGCGAGGCCGAAAAGCAGGCCATGGCCCAGGTGCAGCAGCAGGGCACCCAGGTCGCGGCGGCCATTGCCAAGCTGCAGCAGACCAAGGCGGCGGGCGAACTCGCCCGGGCCGTGCTGGGCGTGAACCGCGAACTCAAACCCTTGGTCGAGGCGCAGCTGAAATCGCTGCAGGCCTACAGCGCCCAGGTGGCCCAGGCCACGGCCGATCAGGCCAAGGCCTATGAAACCCAACGTCGCGACGTGCTGTGGTTGGCTCTGGCCGGTGCTGCCGTGGCCGTGGCGCTGGGCCTGGGCTTGAGCCTGCGCATCAGCCGCCGGATCGCGCGCGACATCGAAGCGGGCCTGCGCACCGCCGAGGCGATCGCCGCGGGCGATCTGGGGCAGTCGGTGCAGTCGCAACGCCGGGATGAACTCGGTGACCTGGTGCGCGCCCTGGAGCGCATGCGTCAGCGCCTGGGGGGCACCTTGCGCGACATCCAGCATTCGGTGGGCCAGATGGCCACCGCCACCCGTGAGATCGCCAGCGGCAACCAGGACCTGCACCAGCGCAGCGAACAGGCCGCCGATGAGCTCAAGACCACGGCCGATGCCATGGGCGAGATCCATCAGGGCATGCAACAGGCGGCCAATGCCGCGGTCACGGCCCGGCATCTGGCCGAACAGACCTCTGAGGTGGCCGGTCGGGGCGGTGCGGTGGTGGGCGAGGTGGTCAGCACCATGGATCAGATCTCGCAGGCCAGCCGCCGCATCGCCGACATTGTGGGCGTGATCGACGGCATTGCCTTCCAGACCAACATCCTGGCCTTGAACGCCGCCGTCGAGGCAGCCCGTGCCGGTGAGGAGGGGCGCGGATTCGCGGTGGTGGCCGGCGAGGTGCGCACCCTGGCCCAGCGCTCGGCCGCCGCCGCGCGCGAGATCAAGACCCTGATCGGCGGCAGTGTGGAGCGGGTCGAGGCTGGCTCCCGGCTGGTCACCGATGCCGGCCAGACCATGCGCGAGATCGTGGCTGGCGTGGCCCAGGTGTCCGAGGCCATCCGCCAGATCAGCGACTCGACGGCCTCGCAAAGCCAGGGCATTGAGAGCGTCAATGGTGCCATCGGTCAGCTCGATGCGGTGACCCGCGAAAACACCCGCCGGGTGCAGGACAGCACAGCCGCGGCCCAGGCCTTGCAACATGAGGCCAGTCACCTGGCCGAGGCGGTGGACCGCTTCCGTCTGGCGGCTGCCTGAACCTCGCTGCTGACCTGCCCGGACCCTGCTCGACAGGGTAGGGCGCAGTCTGTAAGACAATCTCACCCTTTGGCACCCCGGTCCGGGGCTGTGTTCGGGGGGCATGCGGGCTGTGCTGCGGGGCGGCTTGCCGCGCGCGGGCTTTTATCAGAAGACGAGATTTTTTCAGTTGCAAACGAATTTCACCAGCTCTGCGCTGGTCCGCCTGCTGGCCGAGCGCGCCGGTGTGCCAGGGCCTGTTTCCGGGGGGGCAGAGCGCGATTTCGCCGAGCGTCTGAGCCAGTGGCTCAGTGCGTTCGACGCCATCACCCTGCGCGGTGTGCAGCAGCAGCTCCAGGCCCTGGCCGACGGGGCGGCGCCGGCGACACCGCCCACCGAGGCCCAGTTGGCCGCCCTGAAAAAGCTGCTGGAGCGCGTGCGCGGCAGCCTGCTGCGTGGCCTGGCCGATGTGAATGCGGCCGCCGTGGCCTCGGCTGCGGCCGGGCAGGGGCCGGCCTCGCTGCCCGGCATGCGCCTGCCTGCGGGCATGAGCAAGTACGTCGACCAGACCGAATTGCCGGGCGGGGAGGGGACTTATGCCGCATTTCAGCAGCGTTACCTCGATCAGCAGCGCCAGATGGAGACGAAAATCGCGTCCCTGCGTGGCCATGTGCGCCAGGTGCTGGGGGCGGCTACGCCGCGCCTGCAGCAGTTGGCCGCCCTGGACGCTGCGATGGACAAGATGATTGACGCCCGGCGGCAGCAACTGCTGGGTCGGGTCAGTCCGCTGTTGGAGCGGCGCTTCGAGCAGCTGCGCCAGGCCCACGAGGCCGCCCGGGCGGCCCAAGCGCCAGAGGCAGCGGCTGCACCGGGCGCTGACTGGCGGCCAGGCGGCTGGCTGCATGGCTTCAGCCGCGAGTGGCAGGAGGCCCTGGTGGCCGAGTTGGAGGTCCGGCTGCAGCCGGTGGTGGGGTTGATGGAAGCTTTCGGCAACGAGATCGAGAAAAGAATTCAATGAACAGGTTTGTTTTTGCGTTGGCCTTTGCCACGGGGCTGCTGAGCGTGGGCTGGGTGGCCTGGGGTTTTGTCGGGTCGAGCTGGGTGGCCTTGTTGATGACCGGCGTGATTGCCGGGGTGTACCTGTTGGGCGCCTTCGAGGTCCGCCGTTTCAGGGCGGCGACGCAGGCTTTGCAAGAGGCGCTGGAGGGCTTGAGCCAGCCACCGGCCGAGTTGGCCACCTGGCTGCAACAGCTGCCATCGGCGTTGCGCCACCCCGTGCGCCTGCGGGTCGAGGGCGAGCGGGCCGCCTTGCCGGGCCTGGCGCTCACCCCCTACCTGGTGGGTTTGCTGGTGATGCTGGGCATGCTGGGCACCTTTCTGGGCATGGTGATCACCTTCAAGGGCGCCGTGTTTGCCCTGGAGGGGTCGACCGATCTGCAGGCCATCCGCAGCGCGCTGGCTGCGCCCATCAAGGGCCTGGGCCTGTCGTTTGGCACCTCGGTGGCCGGCGTGGCCGCATCGGCCGTGCTGGGGTTGCTGTCGGCCCTGAGCCGGCGCGAACGGCTGCAGGTCTCGCGCCTGCTGGACAGCCGCGTGGCCGGTGTGCTTCGGCCCTTCTCGCTCAGCCACCAGCGCGAACAGACCTACAAGGCCTTGCAAGGTCAGTCACAAGCCTTGCCGGTGGTGGCCGAACGCCTGCAGACCTTGATGGAACAGCTGGAGCAGCGCAGCGAACGCCTGAACGAACAATTGCTGGCCCGCCAGGACCAGTTCCATCAACAGGCCGGCGTGGCCTACACCGACCTGGCCACGGCCGTGGGCCGTTCGTTGCAGGACAGCCTGAGCGCCGGGGCCCGGGCCGCGGGCGAAAGCATCCAGCCGGTGGTGCAGGCCGCCATGGCTGACATCGCACAGCAGGCTGGGCAACTGCACCAGCGTCTGGGTGAGGTGGCGCAAAGCCAGGCCGAGGGCCTGTCGGCTCAATTCAGTGCCACCGTGGGCCAGGTGGCCGCCCACTGGCAGCAGGCCTTGCAAGAGCAGTCGCAGACCGGGGCCCAGTTGATGCAGGGCCTGGACCAGAGCCTGAGCGCCTTCACGACCGGCTTCGAGCAGCGCTCCTTGCACCTGGTGGAGGGCGTGCACGACGCGCTGCGCCAGTCACGCACCGAACAGGCCCAGGCCGACCAGCAGCGCCTGCAGGCCTGGACGCAGGGGTTGGGGGGCATGACCCAGGCCTTGCAGGCCGAATGGCGGCAACTGGGGGCCCAGCAACTGGCTCAGCAGCAGGCGGTCTGCACCGCGCTGGAGACCACGGCCGCCACCCTGGATGAGCGCAACGCCCAACAGGCCAGCCGCGTCCGAAGTGACCTGGACCAACTGGTGGCCCGCTTCGAACAACTGGCCCAGGCCCGGCTCGATGCCGAGGCCCAGGCCCAGGCCGAGCAAGTGGCGGCTGACCGCCAGCGCCTGGAAGCCTGGGGCCAGGCCCTGGGCTCGGTGGCGCAAAGCCTGCAGGGCGAGTGGCAGCGTGTGGGCGAGCAGGCCCTGGCGCAGCAGCAAACCCTGAGCCGCACGCTGGAGCAGACGGCCGCCGCCATCGGTGAGCGCAGCGCCGAGCAAGCGGCCCGCACCCGGGCCGACCTGGACCAACTGGTGACCCGCTTCGAACAACTGGCCCAGGCCCGGCTCGATGCCGAGGCCCAGGCCCAGACCGAGCAAGTGGCGGCTGACCGCCAGCGCCTGGAAGCCTGGGGCCAGGCCCTGGGTTCGGTCGCCCAAAGCCTGCAGGGCGAATGGCAGCGTGTGGGCGAGCAGGCCCTGGCCCAGCAGCAGGCCCTGAGTCAGACCCTGGAGCAGACGGCGGCCACCATCAGCGAGCACAGCGCCGAGCAGGCGCGGCAGACCCTGACCGAGACCCGCCAGCTGCTCAGCCGCCTGGATGCCTTGGCCCAGGCCCGTTCCGAGGCCGAGATCCGCTCACAGGCCGCACAGGAGGCGGCAGACCGACAGCGCCTGGCCGATTGGTCACAGGCCCTGGGCAGCATGGCCGGCACCTTGCAGGTCGAGTGGCAGCGCGTGGGCCAGCAGGCCCTGGCCGGTCAGCAGCAGCTGTGCCAGACCTTGGAGAAGACGGCGGGTGAGTTGGGCGAGCGCAGTGCCGAGCAGGCGCGCCGCACCCTGGCCGACATGGCCGCCCTGGTGGCCCGCCAGGACGAATTGACCCAGGCCCGCAGCACCGCCGAGGAGCGCTGGTTGCAGCAACAGGGCGAACGCATGGACCAGCTGGCCGCTTTGTGGCGCCAGGAGCTGGGCGCCTTGCGCGACGATGAAGCGCGCCGCGGCGACGCTGCCGTGCAGCGCCTGGGCGATCTGCAGGCGGCACTGGCCAGCCAGTTGGCCACCCTGGGCCAGACCCTGGAGGCGCCGATGGCGCGCCTGATGCAAAGTGCCGCCGAGGTGCCGCAGGCCGCCACCGCGCTGCTGGCCCAGGTGCGCGAACAAATGGGCGCGCTGGACCTGCGTGACCAGGCCGCCTTGCAAGAACGCAGCGGCCTGATGGAGCGCCTGAACCAACTGCTGCTGAGCCTGGAGCAGGCCTCGGCCGAGCAGCGCGACAGCGTGCAGGCCCTGCTGGGCCAGGCGCTGGGCACCTTGGGCCAGGCTGGCACCCAGTTCACCGAGACCCTGAGCAGCCATGCCGTGCGTGCCGAGGACCTGGCCGTGCACCTGCGCGGCGGCGCCATCGAGCTGTCCAGCCTGGGCGAGGCCTTCCATCAAGGGGTGCAGTTGTTCAGCAGCAGCAATGAAAAGCTGGCCGAGGGCCTGCAACGGGTCGAGACCGCCATCACCCAGTCGATGGCGCGCAGCGACGAGCAACTGGCCTACTACGTGGCCCAGGCCCGCGAGGTGATCGACCTGAGCATCAGCGCGCAGCGCGGCATCGTGGATGATCTGCGCCGCCTGCAGGCCCAGGCCACGGCGGCCGGGAGCGCCTGATGAGCCAGCTGGAGGAGATGGACGAGGGCCTGGAGCAGACCGCTCCGGTGTGGGCCGTGTTCGGCGACCTGATGACCGGCCTGCTGGGGGCCTTTGTGCTGGTGCTGCTGGGCGTGCTGGTGGTGCAGATGGACCTGGTGGACCACCTTCAGGTCGAGGTGCAGAAGCGCCAGGTCGAGGAACGGCGTCGCATCAGCCTGGAAAAGGCGCTGGCGGGCCCGCTGGCGGCAGGGCGGGTGACGCTGAACAACGGGCGCATCGGCATCAGCGGCAGCGTGCTGTTTCCGTTCAACTCAGACCAGTTGCGGCCCGAAGGCCGGGCCTTGCTCAAAAGCCTGGTGCAGCCCCTCAAGGTGTACCTGGCCGAGCGTGACGAGATGCTGATGGTCAGTGGTTTCACCGATGACCGCCCGATCCAGGAAGGCAACCGACGCTTTGCCGACAACCTGGAGCTGTCGGCCCAGCGGGCCTTGACCGTGACCCGGGCGCTGGTGGACGAGGGCATGCCCTCGTCGCAGACCTTTGCCGCCGCTTTCGGGGCCGAGCAGCCCGTGGCCTCGAACGCCAACGAGGCCGGCCGGGTGCTGAACCGGCGTGTCGAGATGGCGCCTGTGCCCAAATCGGCCCCGGCCCCGGCGGCCGTGACTGACGGCCGCGACCCACGTCCATGATGTCGCTTGTGCCCCCAGCGATGGAGCCCGCCCTGGCCGACGCAGACGAACTGGCTAGGGCCCTGGCCCGCTTGCAGGCCTTGCACGAGGCCGGGGCGGGGCAGGCCGACCCCATCGGGTTGGCCTATCTGGAAAGCCTGGCCCGCCAGGCGCAGGCGCAGGCGCACTATGGGCCCTTGCGGGCCCGCTTGCAGCGGCGCCTGGGTGAGGCGCTGGACCGCTTTGAGCAGGCCCTGGCCCGGGCTGTGAACGAGCCCCGTCCGGCGCCCGGCGACCCGGCCTTGACCCGCCCCGCACCGGCCGCGGTGCTGGCCGAGCTGAACCGCCTGCTGCGTGAGGCCAGTGCGCCGGCCCCCTTGGCCGATGGCGAGGAGGCGGTGTCGGCGCCCGTGCGCAGCCCGGCCGGCCGACCCGAGATGAAGAGCGTGACCCGGTTTCGCGAGGGTTGGTCGCGCCTGCGCGCCGAGACCCGCGTCACGGAAGCCTTGGGCCGCAAGCCAGAGAACGCCGGCCCGCTCAATTCGCACGCGCTGTTGCTGCGCTCGCTGGACCTGATGCGGGGCCTGTCGCCCGACTACCTGCGCCGCTTTGTGACGCACGTCGATGCCTTGCTGTGGCTGGACGCTGCCGGCCAGAAGCCCCAGCCGCCCAAGGGCAAAGGCAAGCCCGGGGCTGCACAGCGTCGGGTCAAACGCACGTAGCTTGACCCAGGTTTTGCAGATTTTAAAATTGCATAAATGATTTTCTGAAATTATTTATGCCGTTTCAATGTGGCAAAAAAGGGTTTGTGAGGTATAAACACGCTCTGTGAAATGCGTTCTTTGATGAACGTGTTCATTTGGTCCTTTGAGGCCGTCCCGCCAGACTGGTTGGGGGGCTGCAATTGACCCTGTGCATCCGCTGGCCCTGGGCTGCCAGCCCACGGAGACCCTGATGACCTCGAGCACCTGTGAGCCTGCGACGCGACCTGCTGCCCCGGTGGTTCTGCTGGTGGACGACCAGCGCGTCAACCTGATCCTGCTGCGTGGCCTGCTGAGCCCGGCCTACCAGGTGCTGGAGGCCGATTCCGGCGCCCTGGCGCTGACACTGGCTGCCGCCAGCCCGCGGCCCGACCTGATCCTGCTCGACATCATGATGCCCGACATGGATGGCTACGAGGTGTTGCGGCGCCTGCGCTCCGACCCGGCAACCTGTGAGATCCCGGTCATCTTCGTGACCGCCATGACCGACGAGAACGACGAGCGGGTGGGCCTGACGCTGGGGGCGGTTGACTACCTGACCAAGCCCTTTCGCTCGCCCATCCTGATGGCCCGGGTGCGCACCCAGCTGGAGCTCAAGCAGGGCCGCGACGAACTGCAGTTGCGCAACGACAGCCTGGAGGCCGCCGTGCAGCAGCGCACGCAAAGCCTGTCCGAAGCCCTGGCCCGCCAGCGTGAACTCAACCAGCGCCTGGAGCAGGCGCAGCTGCAGTTGCTGCAGTCCGAAAAAATGGCCTCGCTGGGGCAGTTTGCGGCCGGTGTGGCGCACGAAATAAACAACCCGATCAGCTTTGTGCGCTCCAACCTGGGCACGCTCAAGGGCTATGTCGACGATGTGCTGGCCCTGTTGCAGGCCGGTGATGCGGTGTGCCAGCAGGCCGCGGCGAGCCCGGCCCGGGCCGACTACCTGCGCCTGTGCCAAGACAAGGATTTGCCCTACCTGCGCGAGGATCTGGCGCTGATGCTGGACGAAAGCCGCGACGGGCTTGACCGGGTGAGCCGCATCGTGGCCGACCTGAAGAACTTCTCGCGCTTCGGTCGCGAGGACTGGGCCTGGGCCGACCTGCACGAAGGCCTGCAGGCCACCCTGCGCCTGATGGCCGGCCAGTTTCCGCCGGGCTGCGAGGTGCAGCTGGAACCCGCACCCGAGATGCCGCTGGTCCATTGCATCGCCCCGCAGCTGAATCAGGTGTTTATGAACCTGCTGACCAATGCCGTGCAGGCCTTGCAGGGGCCTGGCTGCATCCGCATTGCCACACGCCGGCTGGACGAGGCGCGTGTCGAACTGCGTTTTGAGGACACCGGGCCCGGCATCGCGGCCGAGCACCTGGGCCGCATCTTCGACCCCTTTTTCACCACCCAGGCGGTGGGGCAGGGCATGGGCCTGGGCCTGTCGATCAGCTGGGGCATCGTGCACCGGCATGCGGGCCAGCTGACGGCGCACAACCGCGAGCAGGGCGGTGCTTGCTTTGTCCTGCAATTGCCGCTGGATCCACAGGCTGAGCCGGCAGAAGGCGGCCCACGCGCCGACGCCCTCGGCCAGACCACTCCCGTACAGCTTCACACCGAAGGCGTCTCATGAACCTGTCTACCGTCTTGCCCCTGAGCTTCATCACCTCACCCGACGAGGTGCTGCGGGCCTACGACATGCACTTCCAGCCCACCCAGGTGCTGGTCTCGGTGCTGCTGGCAGTCTTTGCGGCCTGCTGCGCGCTGGAGATGGCCAACCAGAAGACTCACCGCCCTCGGTGGATCGCCCTGGGGGCGCTGATGCTGGGCCTGGGCACCTGGGCCATGCATTTCATCGGCATGACGGCCCTGCGCCTGGCCTGCGGTATTCAGTATGAGCCCTGGTTGACGGCACTGTCGGTGCTGCCGGGGGTGGCGGCTGCGGCCGTGGCCCTGCAGGTTGCCGCACGCGACCGTGCGGGCCCGGCCACTTTATGGCTGGCGGGCAGCGTGATGGGGGCAGGCGTGGGCCTGATGCACTACCTGGGCATGGCCGCGATGCGCCTGGACGGGGTGCTGCGCTATGACAGCGGGCTGTTCATGCTGTCGATCGTGGCGGCGGTGTTGCTGGCCATCGGGGCGCTGTGGCTGCGCCAGCGGCTGCTGGGCACGCGTCTGGGGCGGCACCCTTTCCTGGGCTCCTTGGCCGGCGGGGCGGTGCTTGGCCTGGCCATCTCGGCCATGCATTACACCGCCATGGCGGGTGCATATTTTCTGCCCGGCCCGGCGGGGGCCTCGGGTGTCTCCGGGTTCACCGACCCGACCGCCCTGGCCACGGTGGTGGGCTTGTTGACCGTGCTGCTGCTGCTCGGCGGCCTGGCCTTTCTGGTGGCCTCGGCCCGCATCTCGATGGCCCGTCAGCGTGCGGAGGCCATGCAGGCCATGCTGCGCAAGGTGACCGCGGTGCTCGACAACATGGGCGATGGCCTGCTGGTGACCGACGGCCAGGGCCGCATCACCCAGGTGAACCCGGCCCTGCTGGCCTTGTATGGCCTGGACGATGAGAGCGGCTCACCCGTGGCGGGCCAGCCCGTGAGCGCCCTGTTTGGCGACGAAGTGGCCGATTTTGTGGGGCGGGCCTTGGACACGCCGCGCGCCAGTGCCTCCCTGACGGCCGAGGTGGCGGTGTTGGACAGCCGGGTTGCACGGGTGGTTGCCACCGTGTTGGGCCAGGACAGCGGCCTGGCCCAGCCGGGGCCGCAAGGTCTGGTCATCACCTTCCGTGACATCACCCATGAGGTGGAGGTGTCGCGCATGAAGACCGATTTCATCGCCAATGTGTCGCACGAACTGCGCACCCCGCTCACCTCGGTGCTGGGCTTTGCCAAGGTGATCCGCAAGCAGTTCCAGCGCAGCGTGCTGCCGGCGCTGAACCCCGAGGACAGCAAGGTGATCTCGGTGGTCGAGAAGATCCAGTCGCAGCTCGACATCATCGTGTCCGAGGGCGAGCGTCTGACCAATCTGATCAACGACGTGCTTGACCTGACCAAGATCGAAGCGGGCAAGATCGAATGGCGTGATGAACCCGTGGACATGGGCGCCTTGTTGCAACGGGCGGTGGATGCCACGGCCGCCCTCTACCAGCCGCGGGCGCTGCCCCTGCAACTGGAGGTGGCCCGCCCCTTGCCGCTGCTGCGCGGCGATCCGGATCGCCTGCTGCAGGTGATCATCAACCTGCTGTCCAATGCCGCCAAGTTCACTGAACACGGCGAGGTGCGTTGCTGGGCGCGCCTGGAGGGCGGGCGCCTCACGGTGGCGGTGGCCGATCAGGGCTGCGGCATCAGCGATTTTGATCAACAGCAGCTGTTCGAGCGCTTCCGCCAGGTCGGCAATACCCTGACCGACAAACCACGAGGCACCGGGCTGGGCCTGGCCATCAGCAAGCAGGTGATCGAACACCACCGGGGCGAGATCTGGGTGGAAAGCCAGATCGGCCAGGGCAGCACCTTCTACTTTGCGTTGCCCCTGCCCGATGAGGCCTTGGCTGGGGGCGCGGCGCAGGCACCCGACGCCCCGCCGGCCAGCGCCCTGGCTGCCCTGAGCGAGGGCCCGCGCACCATTTTGGTGGTGGACGATGAGACCAACATCCGTGCCTTGCTGAGGCTGGAGCTGGAGGCCGTGGGCTACGGGGTGCACGAGGCCGCCGATGGCCTGCAGGCCATTCGGCAGGTGAAGCAGGCGCCGCCCGATCTGATTCTGCTCGACGTGATGATGCCCGGCATGAGCGGCTTCGAGGTGGCCGCGGTGTTGCGCTCCATGCCTGAGGCCAACAAGATCCCCATCATCATCCTCAGCATCGTGGATGACCGCGCCCGTGGCCGTGCGGTGGGGGCGGACAGCTACTTGTCCAAGCCCATCAACATGGAAGTGCTGCTGCCCGAAATCGATGGCCTGCTGCGACGGCGCGAATCCACCAAGCGCATGTTGCTGGTGGACGATGGCGAAGCACCCGTGGTGGCCGTGACCCAGATGCTGCGGGCCAAGGGTTACCAGGTGGAGGTGCTGGGCCCCGAGGTGCAGCGTGGTGAGCGGGCGGCGGCCTTGCCGGAGATGATGGTGGTGTTCTCGTCCTCTGAAGACCCCCTGCATGTGGCCTCGTCGATGCAGGCGGCGCGGGAGGGCGAGCGGGTGTACCTCGTGGTGACCGGTTCTGTGCCGGCCCTGCCTGACGCATGATCGCCCGCGCCACCCGCCGCGCCCTGAACCGGCCGGCGCTGGGCCAGGCGCTGGGCCGTGTGGCCCAGGCACTGGACAGCGCCTGGTGCGTGATGGATGAGCAGGGCGAAGCCGTTGCAGGACAGATCGGCCAGGCTGAGCCGGCCTGCGCCTGGCCACGGGTGCCGCTGGACAGCCTGCTGCCCGAGCGCTTGTGGCTGGCGGCCCCTTTGCATGCGCCCGCGCTCGCCGCGGCCATGAATGGTTTGCTGATGCAGGAGGAAGAGCGCCGGCTGCTGGTGGAGGAGGCGCTGGCCAAGTACCGCGAGATCAATCTGCTGTTCCGGGTGCACGAGGTGATCAACCACCACATGCCGGCTCGTGAGGTGTTGCAGGCGCTGCGCCACGAGGCTGCGCGCCTGATCCCGGGCCTGCCGCTGGAGGTCTTGCTGCTGAGCACCGATGCCAACCTGCTGGCGCAGGGCCTGGGCCCCGAGCAAGGCCTGCACACGCCCGCGGCCGCGCCCTGGGGCGGCGAGGTGGCGCAGCGCGCCTGTGCCATGCGCCAGGCCGACATCGTGAACGCGGGCGAAGCCTTGCCCGCGGCCCTGGGCGAGGGGAGTCTGATGGTGGCCCCCATGGTCACCCCGCGCGCAGAACTGGGCGCCTTGCTGGTGGGCAGCCGCCAGGCGGTGGTGTTTCAGGCCAACCACCTCAAACTGCTGGTCACCCTGGCGGCCCATGGCGCCGTGGTGCTGGAGAACGCGCTGCTGACCGACCAACTGCGTGGGGCCCTGGACCGGGCCGAGAGCGCCAACCGATCGAAGAACGCTTTCTTGCGCAACATGGGCCACGAACTGCGCACCCCGATGAACGCGATCCTGGGGTTTTCGGACCTGCTGGCGCTGCGCTTGCAGGAACCCGATAGCCTGGAGTTTGCGCGCAGCATCCAGAACTCAGGCCGTCATTTGCACGGCATGCTCAATGACATCCTGGAAATATCGCGTGGCGACGACGACGGGCCGCGGCGCCTGAGTGCCTTCAGCGTGGTTGACCTGCTGCAGGCGGTGGTGGCGGCCGAGCGGCCGGCGGCACAGGCCAAGGGCCTGCAGTTGCAAACCCGGATCGATCCGGAGCTGGAGGCGGGGGCCCTCGGGGAGGTCAATCGCCTGCGTCAGGTGCTGCGCCACCTGCTGGGCAATGCCGTCAAGTTCTCCAGTCAGGGGCTGATCACGGTGGAGGCCGCCCTGCAAGACGGCGCGGCCGGTGCCCCCCGGCTGGTGTTCAGCGTCCAGGATCAGGGCGAGGGCATTCCGGCCGAACACATGGCGCGCATTTTCGCCAGCTTCGAGCAGGGCGATGGCGAGCGCGGGCGTCGCCACGAAGGCGTGGGCCTGGGCCTGACCGTCTGCAAGTACCTGGTGGAGCGCATGGGGGGCGAACTGGGCGTGGACAGTGTGCCGGGCCAGGGCAGCCGTTTCTGGTTTCGGGTCGGGATGGAATGGCCTGGCCACGAGGCCGCGAATTGAACAAGGAACACGATGGAAACCACCGTATTGATTGTGGATGACGAGCCCCATATCCGCATGCTGCTGGAGGAGAGCCTGGTCGATCTGGAGGACCAGGGGATCGGCCTGTTGAGCGCGTGCAATGGGCGCGAGGCGCTGGACTTGATCGAGGCGCATCGGCCGCGCCTGGTGCTGCTGGATGTGATGATGCCCGAGCTCAGTGGCTACGAGGTGTGCCAGCAGGTGCGTGCCAACCCGGCGCTGGCCGGGGTCTACATCCTGATGCTGACGGCCAAGGGGCAGGAGGCCGATCGCTTGCGCGGCCTGGAGGCCGGGGCGGACGACTACGCCACCAAACCCTTCGATCCGGACGACATGCTGGCGCGGGTGCAGCGGGTGCTGGCCCTGGGCTGAGGCGGCGGCCCCGGTGGGTTTCAGCCCGGTGGCGGCGGCTTGGGGTGGCGCTCCAGCAGGGCCAGGGCTTCGGCCAGGTCAAAGGCCTCCATGGCTTGCGCCAACTGCCGTGTCAGGGCCGGATCGGCTTGCTGCAGGGCAGGGCGCAGGGCCTCGAAGGCTTCGGCCGCGTCCAGGTCGTCGCTGGCCAGTTGTCGGCGCCAATGGGCCAATGGCTCCGCCAGATGGGTCAGCGAGCCGGCGGGGGCCTGGGGCAGCGGACTGGGGGCTGGCGTGCTGGCCGTCCCGTCCGGGCCCAGGCGTTGCAGAATGGATTGGCAGCTTTCATCAAGGGCCTGTTGCAGTGCCAGGAGCACGGCCTGGGTGTTGGCCGCATCAATGTCCGGGGCGGCTTCGGGCGAATGTTTGAACGCTTGCTCGGCAGCCTGGGCCAGGCGCTGGACCCGCTCCAGTCCGAGCATGCCCCCCAGCCCCTTGAGCGTGTGCAGCCTGCGCTGGCCTGCCTCGTGCTCGCCTTGCTGAATTTCGTCGCGCAGCTTCAGCAGGTCCTGGCCATGTTCGGTGGCAAAACGCAGCAGGAAGTTGCGCAGGCGCTGCTGGTCACCGCGCATCGAGCGCAGGCCGGCGTCCAGTTGCAGGCCTTCGACCAGGTGCAGGCGCTGGCGCAACTCGGTATCGCCCAGCGCCGGCATCGAGGCGGTGCCGGGGCTGGACACGGGCGGCGTGTCTGCCTTGTCTGGCGCCCGCAGGGCTGCGGGCAGCCACTTGGCCAGGGTCTGGGCCAGCAGGGTCGGGTCCACGGGTTTGGGGATGTGGTCGTTCATGCCGGCGGCCAGCGCCACGGCACGGTCTTCGGCAAAGGCATTGGCCGTCATGGCCAGGATGGGGGTGCTGGCCCAGCCGGGCAACTGGCGGATCTGGCGCGTGGCCTCCAGGCCATCCATGACCGGCATCTGCACATCCATCAGCACCAGTTCGTAGGCCTGGTGCCGGGCCTGCTCGAGGGCCTGCAGGCCATCGCAGGCCAGGTCCACGGCAAAGCCCAGGTCCTTGAGCAGTTCCAGGGCCACTTCCTGGTTCATGGCATTGTCTTCAGCCAGCAGCAGGCGGTGGCCGGGGGCGAACCGGGGCTGGGCCTGGGCCGGGTGAGGCGCTGTGCCCAGGTTGCCACGACCCTGGGCCAGGGTGGCCGAGATGGTGTCGGCCAGCAAGGCGGGCAACACCGGTTTGGGGATGAAGGCGGCAAAGATGCCGTCATCCTTGACCTCGCTGGGGCAGCCGCTGCTGCCGCTGACCAGGATGCACACGGGCTGCTGGCGCAAGGGCAGTTGCTGGATGCGTTCGCAGGTTTGCGATCCATTGAGGCCGGGCATGAGCCAGTCGGAGAACACCATCAGGTAGGGGTCGCCTTGCGCGTCGGCCTGGGCCACCATCTCCAGGGCCAGGGCGCCCGAGCTGGCCCGATCGACCCGGGCGGACAAGCCCTGCAACAGGTCGCCCAGGGCTTCGCGGGCCTCTTCCATGTCATCAAGCACCAGCACGCGGCTGCGCGGTGGCAGGGGCATGATGCCGTTGACAGGGCTGTCGGGGGCTGATTCGAAGGGCGCTTCGAGCCAGAAGGTGCTGCCCTGGCCCGGTTGACTGCTGACACCGACCTGGCCGCCCAGCAAATCGGCCAGGCGCCGGCTGATGGCCAGGCCCAGGCCGGTCCCGCCATACAGCCGCGTGGTGGAAACGTCGGCCTGCTGGAAGGCGTTGAACAGGCGGGTTTGCTGATCGGCGGTGATGCCGATGCCGGTGTCTCTCACCTCGAAGCGCAGCCACTGGTGGCCATCGCCCCGGTCGGGCAGCACGCTGCCGCGCAGGCGCACGCTGCCATGCTCGGTGAACTTGACGGCGTTGTTGGCAAAGTTGAGCAGCACCTGGCCCAGGCGCACACCGTCACCATGCAGCATGCGGGGCAGGCTGCCGATTTCGGCCACCAGCTCCAGCCCCTTGGCCTCGGCTTTTTCGGTGACCAGCGCAAACACGTTGGAGACCACGCGTTCGAGCTGGAAGTCGGTCGGGTCCAGGGTCATCTTGCCGGCCTCGATCTTCGAGAAGTCGAGGATGTCATTGATGATGGACAGCAGGTGCATGGCCGCATCCGACAGCTTGTCCAGCTGCTGCGCCTGGCGTTCGCTCAAGGGGGCGCGGCGCACCAGGTGGGCCAGGCCGATGATCGCGTTCATGGGCGTGCGGATCTCGTGGCTCATGTTGGCCAGGAAGCTGCTCTTGGCGCGGTTGGCACTTTCGGCCATGTCGCGGGCGCGGCGCAGCTCTTCGGCATGGCGGTGCTCGGCCGTCACGTCTTCGATGATGCCGATGATGGCGTTGGGGAACTCGGGAATGTCGATGCGCGCATTGGTCAGGCGGGCCCAGAAACGGCTGCCGTCGCGCCGGCGCATTTCCTGCTCGCGCACATGGGGGCCCAGTTGATCAAGCTGGCGCTCGATCAACTGGCCTGCCGCTTCGTAGTCGGCATCGCTGCCGTACCACAACCGGGTGCTCTGGTTGAGCAGCGCCCCCGGGGGGTAGCCGAAAATCTCTTCGACCTTGCGGTTGCAGCGCAACACCCGGCGCGACTGCAGGATCACGATGCCCGCGGTGGCGTGGTCGAAGATGCCGCGCAGCTCGCTGTTGGCCGAGCGCAATTGCAAGGTCTGCTCTGACAGGCGCCGGCTGGCCTCCTCCAGGCTGGCCGTGCGCTCGATCACCCGCTGTTCCAATTGCTCACGATGGCGTTGCAGTTCCCGCTCGGTGTTCTTGCGCTCGGTCACGTCCATCCAGACGCCGGTGAGGCAGGCCCGCCCGTCCAGTTGCAGGGGGCGCATGGAGATCCAGAATTCACGCACCTCGCCCTGTTTGTTGCGGCGCTGGTTTTCGAACTCCAGGCCGTTCTCGGACACGATGCGCTGCACGACGGCGTCGACTTGCGCGGGGCTCAGGTGGGCTTGCAGGTCATAGATGCTCAGCCGGGCAAATTCGTCGCGCTCGTAGCCCATGGCCTGGCAGGCCGCCTCATTGAAGCTGATGAAGCCCAGGGTGGCCTGGTCGACCAGCACGATGCCGATGGGGGCCTGGCTGACGATGCTGGCGTATTGGCGTTCCCGGTCGGCCAGGGCTTGCTGGGCCTGGTGCAGGGCCGTGATGTCGCGGCCCACGCCCAGCACGCCCAGCAGCTGGCCCTGCGCGTCGCGGATGGGGGTTTTGATGGCGGTCACCAACTCGCGGTGGCCATCGGCAAAGGTGCGCCAGTGCGGCGGCAGCTCGTAGCGGCCGGTGTCGACGGCGATCTGATCGCCGCTGAGGTAGAGCGCCGCCACTTCAGGAGAGAACAGGTCTTGATCGCGCAGACCCCGCAGGGATTCGGGGCTGCGCCCGGTCTGCTGCAGAAAGCGCTGGTTGAACACCTGGTAGGCGCCGTCGGGGTCTTTCAGCCAGACCAGATCGGGCATGCCCTGGATCAGGGCTCGCAGTTGGCTGCGCTCGGCGTCCAGTGCGTCCTGGGCAGCGCGGCGCTGCAGTCGGGCGTCGCGGTAGGCCAGCACGGCGCGGGTCATGTCGCCCAGCAGGCCATGCCGGCGGGCACTGGCCACGAGTTCGGTGAACAGCGGCGTGTCGCCGGGCTCGTCCCCGTGCTCGCTGAGGTGGCGAAGCGCGGCGCTGAGGCGGCCCAGGCGTCGGGCCAGCCGCACGGCCACGGCCAGCCAGAGCAGCAGCACCAGTCCTGTGGCGGTGCCACTGAGCACCAGCATGCGGGTGCGGATGGCGTCCAGCGCCTGGCCGGCCTCGGCGTTGCGCTGCTGGGCTTGTTGGGTGAGTCGCTCGTCAAACGACTGCAGTTGCAAGGCCAGCTTCACGTAATGCTCATGGGCGGTGAGCAGGTGCTGGCCGGCGAGGCGGGTGTCGATCGAGGCCAGGTCGGTGCTCATGAGCACAAAGCGTTTGAAGTCGCCGAATTCGGTCTGGGCAGCGCGCAGGGCCTGGGCCTGCGCGCTTGACAGGTCGGCCTGCCCCAGACGGGCCAGGCGTTGCTCGAACTGGGCCACCTGGTCAACGATGCGGGTGTGCAGGCGGTAGGCACCGGCCTCGTCGATGCGCCCGGCCTGGGCTTGCGCCAGCGCGTCGGTCAGCTCTTGCTGCAGGACCAGCGCTTGCAGGCTGATCGAGGAGGCCTCGCTGGCGGTGCCCAGGTCGCGCGCCTGGGCCCGGTCGTACTCGCTTCGAGTCTGTTGCAGTTCCTGTTCAGTGAACTGGTTGAACGCACCACCCAGCAGCAGGGCCAACGCCACCGGCAGAAAGAGCAGCAGCAGAAAATGCAGTTGCTTGGAGTCGGTGCGCCACTTCATGGCGTCGGCGCCGCCTTGAGCAACTGCGGCCAGAGGGCTGGGGGGATGCTGGCGAGGTATTCAAAGCCGTTGGAACCCAGTGGGCGCAGCACGACCACCGTGCCCTCGGGCTTGACGAAGTAGCCCATCAGGTCTGCCATGTTGGGGGCGTGGGCCACGATCAGCCGGTTGCTGCCTGGCGCCGGCGGCGTGCTGACCAGGCGCCGGGTGGCTTGTAGCACGGGCTTTTTCTGTTCACTGGTCAGGTTGGCGGTGTACATCAGGTCCGGGTCGGCGTGCACCGGGCCTTTGAAGTCGGGGTAGGCCAGTTTCACGGTCTCGGTGGTGCGGCACAAGGGGCTGTGGAAGATCTCAGCCACCGGGATGCGGGCCTGGCGCAGGGTGTTGCCCAGGGTGACCGCGAGACGGCGCCCCTCGTCATTGAGCACACGCTGGGTGCTGCAGTCGTCCAGGCGCAGGCCGGTGACGGCATCGGCCCGGCTGTTGTCGGTGGTGCCGTGGCGCATGTAGAGCACGTAGCCGCCGGATCGCAACTGGCTCAGGATTTCGGGTTTGGCCATGACCTCCTGAAATGGAGTCGGTGCGGGCATGGGGCTGGCATCCGCGGCCCGGGCTGCCTGGCTCGGACCCAGCAGCAGGGGCGCCACCAGCGCGGCACAGGCTGCGAGTCGTTGTAGGGCCGGTCGCGGCGATGCGGGCTCAGGCTTGATCGGCATAGTGGTCTGCAATGGTCCTGAACTCATCGAAGCGGGCCAGAAAGGCGTCGACGATGTCGGGGTCAAAATGGCGGCCTCGGCCCTCGGTGATGATTTGCCGGGTGGTGTCCATGGGCAAGGGCAACTTGTAGGGGCGGCGCGAGATCAGTGCATCGAACACATCAGCCAGGGCCATCAGGCGGGCCGGCAGAGGGATCGCTTCACCAGACAGCCCGAGGGGATAGCCACTGCCATCCCATTTTTCATGGTGGCCGGCCGCGATCTGTTGGGCGGTTTCGAGGAACTCGAGGGAAGGGCTGCTGTCGGATGTGTCTGGTGCGTCTGGTGCGTCTGGTGCGCCCGGGGCGTCCGGGGCGTCCGGGCCGGCGCCCACAGGGGTCAGCGTGGGCTCCAGTTCACGTGCACGTTCAATGGCCTCTTCAAGGGCCTGCGCTCCGATGGCCGCATGGGTCTTCATGATCTCGAACTCTTCGGGCGTGAGCCGGCCGGGCTTGAGGAGAATGGCGTCCGGAATGCCCACCTTGCCGATGTCATGCAGCGGCGCGGCCTTGGCAATGCGCTGGCGCACGTCGGGTGCGGCCAGCGCCTGGGCGAAACGAGGATGATCGAGCAGCTGGTTCATCAGCACCTCGATGTAGGCCTGGGTGCGGCGCAGGTGGTTGCCGGTCTCGTTGTCACGTTTCTCGGCCAGCGTGGCCAGGGCGAACAGGCTGAGGTTCTTGATCAACTCGTTTTCGGCCATGCGGCGACGCACCTCGGCGTCGAGAAAGGCGTTCTGGTGGGCCAGGCGGTCACGGGCCTGTTTGAGTTCGAGCTGCGCATGCACCCGGGCCAGCAGCAGTGCCGGCTTGACCGGCTTGGTCACGTAGTCGACCGCACCCAGGGCCAGACCGTGCTCTTCGTCGTCGTCGGCGTTGAGGGCGGTGACAAAGATCACCGGGATGTCGCGCCACAAGGGGGCAGCCCGCAGTTGCTCCAACACCTGGTAGCCGTTCATGTCGGGCATCATCACGTCGAGCAGGATCAGATCAGGTCGAGGTGGGTTCTGCAGCGCGAGCAGGGCACGTTGCCCCGAATTGGCCACCCGGACCTGGTAGAGCGGACGCAACATCTGACCGATGACGGAGAGGTTCTCCTTGGTGTCGTCCACCAGCAAAACCGTCGGCAAAACGCGCCCTGCAGGCGCCAAGGCGTCTGGATTCGGGGGCGAAATTGCAGGGTGCGTGTGCATCATCAGCAGAGCATGGATATTCCATTGGCTGTTTGATACAACAAGATACACGAAGCGCTTCGATAATCCAGCCCCCATCGCAATGAATCACCAGGTATCGCTGGGGTATCGAACCGAGCCGGCTGAAAATCCCGGCTTATTGCGTTGAGGCGATCTGCATGCGCCACCATTCAACGTTTTCAGACGTAGACGTCGACCTGCTGGCCCAGGCCGATCTGGGCGGCTGCTTTTTTCTGCTGCGCCTGTTGATTTTTACCGCTGGCCTGGCCGGGCCTGGATTCCTGGGCCTTCGCAGCTTTGTCCAGCTTTTCTTGCTGCTGCTGTTGTTGCAAGGCGGATATCTGGGCCTGAACCAATTGAATCTGAGCCTGCAGCAAGGCGGCACGCTTTTGCTTGGTCTTGGCGTCACCATCGGAATTGGTGATGTCCTTGAGTTGTTGAGTCAATTGCCGCAACTGCTTTTGAAGCGCGGCAATCTGGCTGGCGCTGTCGGTTCCGCCCGAGCTGGTGGTGCTTGTGACGGCGCTGCTGGAGGTGTTGGAATTGACTTGCATGCCCTTGTGTATCGGCCATATCAGCCAAAAATGAACTGATTTGGTATTTCTGATGCGGTTTCTTTGCCTGCTGCTTACAAATCGGGACCCTGGCTCGCCCGCCGCCAGACCCAACCCAGGCCCGACAAGACAAGCAAGGCCAGGACCCCATTGAGGGCCAGCGCGCTGCGCACGCCCATGAGGTGCACGCTGAACCCCGTGAGCAGGCTGCCCAGCGACAACCCACCCCGCATGGCCAGCATGAACAGGCTGACCGTCTTGCCACGCAGGTGCTCGGGTGCACTCGATTGCAGCAAGGTGTTGGCAGAGGCATTGCTCGCAGTCATGGCCACCCCGGCCAGGACAAACAAGGGGGCCATCGCGCCAGCCCAGGGGTTGATGGCGGCCAGCAACACGACCACTGCATAGGCAAGCGCAAAGCCCGTGCACCAGGGGCGTCGGTCGCGCTGGGCGTTGAACCCCAGCAAGGCGGCTGCGCCCAGCAGGCCCCCCAGACCGAGTGCGCCAGCGCTCAGGCTGAACTGGGCAGCATCGCCTTGGAAGGCCTGTTTGACCAGCACGGGGCAAAAGGTGATCAGGGGGGCGCACAGCAGGGCATTGACGAACACGGTCAGCAGGGCGCCTCGCAGCCGGGCCTGGCCCAGCACCTCGCGCAGGCCCAGCCAGAGCCTCTGGCTGCTCTGGGTCAGGGCCTGGGCGGGGGGGCGACCCGGCACCTGGGGGGGGGCCGGGGGCGTTTGCAAGCGCCGCGGCAGCACCCACAGGGCCACGCCGATGAAGGGCAGGTAGGACGCTGCGCTCACGGCAAAGGCGCCGGCCATGCCGGCACTGGCCATCAGCAGACCCGCCACCGCAGGCCCGAGGATGCGTGACAGGTTGAATTGACTGGCATTGAGGGCGATGCCCGCCGGGATCTGCTCGTGCTGGACGATGGACGGAACAATCGATTGAAACGACGGCATGGACAAGGCGTCGGTCACGCCAACCACCAGCGAGAGCAGCACCACTTCCCAGGGTTGGATCCAGCCGCCCATCACGCCTGCGACCAGCAGCAAAGGGCACAGCATCTGGATCGACTGGAACAAGGCGATGGTGCGGCGCCGATCGGCACGGTCGGCCAATTCGCCACCCACCAGGGTCAGCAGCAGGGCGGGTGCGCTGAGCGCAAAGGCATCCAGGCCCAGCATCAGGGGCGAGGCGCCCAGGCTGAGCATGAGCCAGGGCTGGGTGACCTGTTGCGCCCAGGTGCCGATGTTGGCCAACAGGCTGGCGACCCAGAAGGTGCCGAAACGCCGGCTGGTCAACAACGCCAGGGATTTTTGAAAGGCAGTTGAAGGCACAGCAGGCTCAGGGGTTGGAGATAAAAATCATAGATGAAATAAATGCGTGGCTCGTTTCATTTTTCGGACTTTGGCAGCAGTGGATTTGTGTCGCCGTTGCCACGCCGAAGATGGGGTTTTCCCTTGAGCAAAAATCCAATTCAGATTCCTTGACGTAACGCAAATGGAATAGATTGCCGCTCCGAAATCATTTTATGTTTCGTCGATCATCGACCCTGCCCCTTGAAGCTCTCAGAAGGTTATGCGCAATATCAAGCTCCATGAATCAGACCAGCATCAATTCATTTTGTTGAATGAGAGTGAACCGGGCGAGGAGGATGGGATCAGGTCCAACCAATATCTGGTGGTTCATGAGGGGCAGGGTGTGCTGCTGGATCCCGGTGGTTTTGGCGTGATGCCCCGGGTGCTGGCTGAAATGCTGCGCTATGTGCAGCCTGCCGGCATCAAAGGTGTTTTTCTCTCGCATCAGGATCCGGACATTGTCGGGGGCCTGTCGACTTGGCTGGAGTTGCTGGACGCACCGGTTTATGTGTCGAGCATCTGGATGCGGTTTTTGCCGCACTACGGGCTCAAGGACATGTCCCATTTTGTCGGGGTTCCCGACGAGGGCATGCACTGCAACGTGGCCCCTGGGTTTGATCTGGAGGTGGTGCCGGCGCATTTTCTGCACTCCGAGGGGCAGATCAATGTGTACGACCCGGTGGCCAAGGTGCTGTTCTCGGGCGACATCGGGGCGGCCATGATGCCGCCGGATCTGGACACGGCCTTTGTGGATGATCTGGCTGGGCACCTGCCCTACATCGAAGGCTTTCACCGCCGCTACATGGGATCGAACCGGGCCATCCGTTGCTGGCTGGAGACGATCGCGCACCTGGACATCGAGATGATCGCGCCCCAGCATGGGCCGGTTTACCGTGGGGCCGCGGTGGGGCAGTTTCTGGCCTGGCTGGGCGAATTGCAATGCGGCATCGATCTGCTGCAAAGCGGCGGGCGATTCGTTCGATGAGTGCCCCCATTTTCACCAACCATCTGGAGGCTTTGCGCCAGCGGGTGATGGACCGCATGGCGTCCCTGCTGGAGAGCCAGACGCGCAGCCGGGCCTTCGCCAGCAACCTGGGGGCCCTGGTTCGCCAGGTGCAGAGTGAGGTGATGGCTGAGCTGGAGGCCTTGTCCCAAGAGGCCATGCCGCACAACCTGGCGCTGCGCCTGCGCCACGTGATCGACACCTACCGCAGCCTGGAGCAGACCATGGCGCTGCTGTTGGGCGAGCGCCAGCGCCAGTGGAGCCGCAACGCCGAGCATGCCAAGACCACCTTGCTGGAGTTCAATCAGACGGTGACCGATCTGGCCTCGACGCTGATCGAGAAAGACCTTTTCGAGCGCCAGAGCCGGGTGCTGGAGCGCATCATCCTCTCGCACGAGCATGTGGCCCAGTGGAAGGCGTTTGTGCAGGAGATCCTGGCCGATTTCCATGCCATCTTCCCGTTCAACTTCTTCTACATCGCATTTGCCGAGGAGCACGGCCTGTCGCTGTTCCTGTACTACCTGGGTGACTACCCGGAAGACATGAAGAAGAGCGCGCGCGAGATGCTGTCGCGCCAGATGTTGACCGGGCTGAACCTGCCGGCCGACACCCTGCTGGAGATCGACGAGTTCGAGATTCCCGTGCCCGAGCAAAATGCGGCAGCGGATGACATCCGCATGATCACCGTGACCGTGCCCGAGCACACTCCGCGGCTGGCCGGCCTGCTGGGCGTGGCCTACGTGGGCAGCAACGAGCTGACGTCGCAGGAAGAGAGCGTGGTGCGCTCCATCCTGTCGGTGATGGTGATGGTGGTGGGCTCCAGCAAACTGTTGTCGCGCACTCTGTCCGAGCTGGAGTACTACGCCATGCACGACCCGCTGACGGGCTTGTACAACCGGCGCCAGTTCAGCAACGTGCTGGAGTACGAATTTGGCCGTTCGGAGCGTCACGGGCACGAGTTTTCGCTGCTCATGCTGGACCTGGACGATTTCAAGGACATCAACGACTCCTATGGTCATCAGGTGGGTGACGAGGCCTTGCGCGGTGTGGCCGAAATCCTGCGCACCCAGATCCGCAAGGGGGATGTGGCGGCGCGCATCGGTGGCGACGAGTTCACCGTGCTGTTGATGGAGACGGGCCGCAGCGGGGCCAGCACCGTGGCCAACCTGCTGGGGCAGGCTTTGCGCGAACGCAGCTTCACCGCGCCCGATGGCAAGCACTTTCACCTGACCGTGTCGATTGGCATCGCGGTGTACCCAGGCGACGCCGGCAATGAGGCCGATATCCTGGCCGGTGCCGATCAGGCCATGTACCGGGCCAAGGAGATGGGCAAGGACGGCGCCTGCACGCTGGAATCGCTCAAGGGCAAGGCCCACGCGGGCCGGCAGACCCGTGACTACGCCGAGCGCCTGCGCGTGGCGTTGCATCAGGAGCGCATCGTGCCGTACTTCCACAGCATCGTGGACTGCCACAGCGGCGAGCTCTTTGCCTGCGAGACCCTGGCCCGGATGGTCGAGCCCAATGGCGACATCGTGGTGGCCGGGCAGTTCATCGAGACCATCGAGAAATACGGCATGGGCCGCGAGCTGGACCGCATCGTGATCCGAAAAGCCCTGGAGGCCCAACGCCAGCGCATGCTCAGCGGCGCGCCCGACATCAAGGTGTTCCTGAACCTGTCGGCACAGGAAATCCAGGGGCGCGGCGTGCTGGCCTATGCGGAAGACCTGTGCAATGCGCTGGGCATCCCGCCCCAGTGCATCGTGTTTGAGATCCTGGAGCGCGATGCGATTGGTGACATGACCAATATGCGCACCTTTCTCACCCAGTTGCGCAGCCGGGGCTTTGCCTTTGCGCTGGACGATTTTGGCAGCGGCTACAACTCGTTCCATTACCTGCGCGAGTTGAAGTTCGAGTACGTGAAGATCGATGGCGCCTTTGTGCGCAACATCCTCAACTCGAAGATCGACTATGCCCTGGTCCATAACCTGTCGCGTCTGTGCCAGGACATCGGCATCCTGACCGTGGCCGAGTTTGTCGAGAGCGACGACATCCTGCAGGCGCTGCGTGAGATGGGCATCAATTACGCCCAGGGCTACCGCATCAGCCTGCCCACCCGGGACATGCCGCTGACGGCCTCTCCGCGTCTCAGCAGCGAGGCCTGAGGCACCCTGGCCCGGGTCGAAGGCCGGCGAGCGAGCGCGGCTGGCGCGCGTTCGCCTGCCAAGGGCGAGGTGAGGGCAAGGGCTCCTTTCGTCGGATGGTGCGACCGTGTGCTTCGCAAAGCGCACACACCTGCGCCATCGCGAGGCACGATAGACACCGAGCGGTCGGTGCCAATGACTGAATGGCGCACAAAACTATCAAAAATCAAAGTCGTTCGTATTTTTCTATTGTGATGATAATGATTTTGGAGTGATATTTTTGTGGTTTTAAGCGGCTTGGGCTTCAGAATGGAGACCGCTGGATAGTGATCAACAAGACGCAGCTTGGCCCCGCCTCCATTGGCATGCCAGGGCCATCGCATCGAGTCAGGTCGATCCGGACCGTCATCTTTTCTACAAAGGAACTCGCAATGGAAAACAGCAACGCCAATGCCGTCGGCAAATGCCCGGTCATGCACGGTGGAATGACCTCGGTCAGCAAGACCAATGTCGATTGGTGGCCCAAGGCCCTGAATCTGGACATCCTGCACCAGCACGACAGCAAGACCCAGCCCTTGGGCGACGGCTTCAGCTACCGTGAGGCAGTGAGCAAGCTGGATGTCGAAGCCCTCAAGCGCGACCTGAAGGCCTTGATGACCGACAGCCAGCCCTGGTGGCCGGCCGACTGGGGCCACTATGGCGGCCTGATGATCCGCATGGCCTGGCACTCGGCTGGCACCTACCGCATTGCCGACGGCCGTGGCGGTGCAGGCACGGGCAACCAGCGCTTCGCCCCCTTGAACTCCTGGCCTGACAACGGCAACCTCGACAAGGCCCGCCGCTTGTTGTGGCCGATCAAACGCAAGTATGGCAATCAGCTGAGCTGGGCCGACCTGATGATCCTGGCTGGCAACATGGCCTACGAATCGATGGGCCTCAAGACCTTTGGCTTTGCCTTCGGCCGTGAAGACATCTGGGCACCCGAGAAGGACATCTACTGGGGTTCCGAAAAGGAATGGCTGGCCCCGAGCGGCGGCCCCAACAGCCGTTATTCCGGCGAGCGCGATCTGGAGAACCCCCTGGCTGCGGTCATGATGGGCCTGATCTATGTGAACCCGGAAGGCGTGGACGGCAAGCCCGACCCACTCAAAACCGCCCACGACGTGCGTGTGACCTTTGCCCGCATGGCCATGGACGATGAAGAGACCGTGGCCTTGACCGCCGGCGGCCACACCGTGGGCAAGGCCCACGGCAACGGCGACGCTGCCAAGCTGGGCCCGGCCCCCGAAGGTGCTGATCTGAACGAGCAAGGTCTGGGCTGGATCAACCACAGCGGTCGAGGCATTGGCCGCGACGCTGTGACCAGCGGCATTGAAGGCGCCTGGACACCGCACCCGACTCAATGGGACAACGGCTATTTTGAAACCCTCTTGAACTACGACTGGGAACTCAAGAAGAGCCCGGCCGGGGCCTGGCAGTGGGAGCCCATCAACCTCAAGGACGAGCACCGCCCGACCGATGTGGAAGGCGCCAGTGGCCACACCCGCCTGATCATGACCGACGCCGACATGGCCATGAAGATGGACCCGGCCTACCGCGCGATCTCGGAGCGTTTCTACAAGGATCCGGCGTACTTCTCGGAAGTGTTCGCCCGGGCCTGGTTCAAGCTGACCCACCGCGATCTGGGCCCCAAGGCCCGCTACATCGGCCCCGATGTGCCGCAGGAAGACCTGATCTGGCAAGACCCGGTGCCGGCCGGTCGCAGTGACTACGACGTGGCCGCCGTCAAGGCCGCCATTGCGGCGACAGGTCTGAGCACGGCTGACTTGGTCAGCACGGCCTGGGACAGCGCCCGTACTTTCCGTGGCTCGGACAAGCGCGGCGGTGCCAATGGGGCCCGCATCCGCCTGGCCCCGCAAAAGGACTGGGAAGGCAATGAGCCAACCCGCCTGGCCCGTGTGCTGTCGCTGCTGGAGCCCATCGCCGCGAAATTCGGCGTCAGCGTGGCCGACGTGATCGTGCTGGCCGGCAATGTGGGGGTGGAAGCGGCTGCCAAGGCAGCCGGGTTTGACCTCACCGTGCCGTTTGCACCCGGTCGCGGCGATGCCACGGCAGAGCAGACCGACGCGGCGTCTTTCGACGTGCTGGAGCCGGTGGCCGATGGCTTCCGCAACTGGCTCAAGAAGGACTACGTGGTCAGCGCTGAAGAGCTGCTGCTGGACCGTGCCCAACTGATGCGCCTGACGGCTCCGGAAATGACGGCTCTGATCGGCGGGCTGCGTGTGCTGGGCACCAATCACGGCGGCAGCGCACATGGCGTGTTCACCGACCGCGTGGGCACTCTGAGCACCGACTTCTTCGTCAACCTGACCGACATGGCCTACACCTGGAAGCCGGCCGGCAGCAACCTGTACGAGATCCGTGATCGCCAGTCGGGTGCCGTGCGCTGGACGGCCACCCGGGTGGACCTGGTGTTCGGCTCGAACTCTGTGCTGCGCGCCTACGCCGAGGTCTATGCCCAGGACGATGGCCGTGACAAGTTTGTGAAGGACTTCGTGGCCGCCTGGACCAAGGTCATGAACGCGGACCGTTTCGACCTGGCCTGAGCCCCCCACCGGCCCCGAACGGGGCCACCATGAGAAAAGCCCCTTTCGGGGCTTTTCTCGTTCAGAGCTCAGAGCTTGGGGGCGCTGGCGTTCAGTCGCCGAGCAGCGAGAGGTCGCGCACGGCACCCTTGTCAGCCGAGGTGGCCAGCAGGGCATAGGCCTTGAGGGCCGCCGACACCTTGCGGGGGCGCGGCTTGACGGGCTTCCAGCCCTTGGCATCTTGCTCGGCGCGGCGCACGGCCAGTTCTTCGTCGCTCACCAGCACATCGATCGTGCGGTTGGGAATGTCGATCCGGATGCGGTCGCCATGGCGAACCAGGCCAATGGTGCCGCCCGCAGCGGCTTCGGGTGAGCAGTGGCCGATCGACAGGCCGGACGTGCCCCCCGAGAAGCGGCCGTCAGTCAGCAGGGCACAGGCTTTGCCCAGGCCCTTGGACTTGATATAGCTGGTGGGGTAGAGCATCTCTTGCATGCCCGGGCCCCCCTTGGGGCCTTCGTAGCGCACGATCACCACGTCGCCGGCCTTGACTTCGTCGTTGAGGATGTGCTCAACCGCTTCGTCCTGGCTTTCGACCACATGAGCCGGGCCCTCGAACACCAGCAGGCTGTCATCCACGCCCGCGGTCTTGACCACGCAGCCGTCCAAGGCGATGTTGCCGCGCAGCACGGCCAGGCCACCCTCCTTGGAGAAGGCGTTTTCGTACGAGCGGATGCAGCCCTCGGCACGGTCAGTGTCCAGGCTGGGCCAACGGGTGGCCTGGCTGAAAGCCACCTGGGTGGGGATGCCGGCCGGGCCAGCCATGTAGAACGTGCGCACGGCCTCGTCGGTGGCGGTGACGATGTCCCAATGGGTCAGGGCGTCGCCCAAGGTCTTGCTGTGCACGGTGGGCACGTCGGTGTGCAGCTTGCCGGCGCGCGCCAGTTCACCGAGGATGGCCATGATGCCGCCGGCACGGTGCACGTCTTCGATGTGGTATTTGTTTGTGTTGGGCGCCACCTTGCACAACTGAGGCACCACGCGCGACAGGCGATCGATGTCGGTCATGGTGAAGTCGATGCCGGCCTCTTGCGCAATGGCCAGCAGGTGCAGGATGGTGTTGGTGGAGCCGCCCATGGCGATGTCCAGGGTCATGGCGTTCTCAAATGCCTTGAAACCCACCGAGCGCGGCAGCACGGTCTCGTCATCGCCTTCGTAATAGCGCTTGGCCAGGTCCACGATCAGGTGGCCCGCACGCTTGAAGAGCTGCTCGCGGTCGGCATGGGTGGCCACCACGGTGCCGTTGCCCGGCAGGCTCAGGCCCAGGGCTTCGGTCAGGCAGTTCATCGAGTTGGCGGTGAACATGCCCGAGCACGAACCGCAGGTGGGGCAGGCTGAACGCTCGACCTCGGCCACGTCGGCATCGCTGACCTTGCTGTCGGCGGCCATCACCATGGCGTCAATCAGGTCGAGCTTCTTGAATTCGATGGTCTGGGTCACCGGGTTGGCCAGGCGCACCTTGCCGGCTTCCATCGGGCCACCCGACACGAAGACGACCGGGATGTTCAGGCGCATGGCGGCCATGAGCATGCCGGGCGTGATCTTGTCGCAGTTGGAGATGCACACCAGCGCATCGGCTGTGTGGGCGTTGACCATGTACTCGACCGAGTCGGCAATGATGTCGCGGCTGGGCAGCGAATACAACATGCCGTCATGGCCCATGGCAATGCCGTCATCCACCGCAATGGTGTTGAACTCCTTGGCGACGCCGCCAGCGGCCTCGATTTCACGCGCCACCAGTTGGCCCATGTCCTTGAGGTGAACGTGACCCGGGACGAACTGGGTGAACGAGTTGGCAATCGCAATGATGGGCTTGCTGAAGTCGTCGTCCTTCATGCCGGTGGCGCGCCACAGAGAGCGAGCGCCCGCCATGTTGCGGCCGGAAGTGGAGGTCTTGGAGCGGTAAGCTGGCATGAGGAGGTCCTTGGGGTCGTTCCAGATCGTTGGTGTCGAACAGCGTGCCGCACAGGCGGTGAGCGCCGAAGCCCCTGATTATCGTCTGGCGGAGCAAGCCTTGTTGTCGTGCGGGTCTGAGGCGTGGGGCAGGGGCCGCCCCGGTGGGTTCCGGTCCAGGCAATGGGCGCGGCGTCGGCCGTGCCGGTGGGCCAGCCCACTGCCCCAGCCCGCTTGATGGGCCGGTGATTCGACGATCTGTATCAATCTGGCAACAAAATGGCGTTCGCCGGTGTCAAATTTTTGACTTGAGTCATTTGCGGGGCTGCGCGAGCTTCTAATTGCCGACTCTGGCGACAAATGTGCTGCGTTGGAGTGGGGCGGGGTTGATGATTGTCAATGAATATATGTACGGAGTGGCGGGGTTTGTGGTGCCCCGAGCGGCAAGTTTCCCTTCGCCACTGTCCATGCTGTTATTTGTGGCCTTCGCGATTCTGGTGGTGCAGGTCAGCAATCGGCTGGTGGAGCACGCGGCATGGTCGGTCGACCCCGGCAATCGGCGCCTGAGTGCCTCGCACGCGGCGCTGATCATCGGCTGTATCGTCTGGGCGCTGGACATCGGTGGTTTCTTCATGTACCAGCACCTGGGCGGCAGGGCGCCCAACCTGAATGAGGGGCTGCTGGCCTTGCTGGTGATGATGGTCAGTGCCCGCATCACGCTGCCTGAGCTCAGCACCAGCGTCAGCCGCAAGCGCACCGTGGTGGCGGGTGTGGTGATGGCCCTGGGCATGCTCACGGGGCACTTCGTGCTGGCCATGGGCTATGGCGCCAGCCTGGCGCACATCGATGCAGGGTCCCTGCTGGCGTCCATCGCGGTCGCCATTTGCCTGACGACTGTCCTGTCCATCCGTCACCGTGCGGCGAAGCGGCGTTTGTTGATCCAGAGCCACGCCATGCGGCGCTGGCCCGACGTGGTGCTGGGTGGCCTGACCATCCTGGCTCTGCATTGCCTGCTGATCAACGCCTTTCCTCCGTCGCCATTGACGGACCCGGTGGGCAGGTCGGCTGGCGCTATCGCGGTGGTGGCGGTGTTTGCCCTGGTCGTGGCGCTGGAGCACATGGGCAACCTGCGTTTGGATCAGCGGCTGCAATTGCGCTTGCGGCAAGGCCTGTCAATGATGCGAGTGGCAACACCGGTGACCAACCCGCAGCACGACGTTCAGATGGCGCTGATCGCAGACCACTTGGCAGAGTTGCTCACCAAGCAGCGCCTGAACTTGCATTTTCAACCCATCGTGCAGTTGAAGGCGGGCCAGCCGCCGGCCTTCGAGGCCCTGCTGCGTCTGCAGCATCCGGTGCTGGGCCGACTCAACCCCGAGGTGTTTTTGCTGGTGTGCGAGTTGCAGGGCAAGACCACGCTGGTGGATCGCCTGATCCTGGAGCAGGCCATCGGTCAGATGGCGCGCTGGGGGGATGACGGCCAGCTGGGTCTGCGGGTTTCGGTGAACCTGTCGCCGACCACACTGATGGAGCCAGGGTTTGAGCATTGGCTGGTACAGGTCTTGGCGGCTCACGGTGTCGAGACCGGACAATTGACCCTGGAGTTGACCGAGCACGCCATCATTGCCAGCGGCGCTCCCATGCTGGAGGCCATGCGTGCCATGGCGCGGGTGGGCATTGCCGTGGTCATGGATGATTTTGGTGCCGGGTATTCATCGCTGGCCATGTTGGCCGAGCTGCCCATCCGGGGCATCAAGTGCGACCGCCTCTTTGTGCGAAACCTGTTGCTCGATCCGCGGCGTCAGCGCTTGCTGAGCCATGTGTTGGCCATCGCGCAGGATTTCGACCTGGAGGTGACCGCCGAGGGCATCGAAACCCAGGAGGAACTGGCCGTGGTGCGTGGCATAGGACTGCACAAGCTGCAGGGCTACCTGTTTGCCAAAGCCATGCCCGCCGAGGAAATTTCAGACTGGTTGACCCGCCTGTCCCGTGGACTGCCTGAACTCCAGGTGGCTGAGAAGTCGGCCGTTGGGCAGCGAACTCTCCAGCCCTGACGAACGTCCCTTGCGTGGGCTCATGAATGGGCTGATCTGGGCCCCATCCGTGCCCTGGTGAAAGGGTGTCGGGCAACAAAAAACCCCAAGTGACGCAAATCACTTGGGGCTGTATTTGGCGGAGAGGGCGGGATTCGAACCCGCGGTGGGGATTAACCCACACACGCTTTCCAGGCGTGCGACTTAAACCGCTCATCCACCTCTCCGGAAGCCCTCAACTATAGCAGGAAAACTGAGGGCTTTTCGGCTCACGGAGTCTTGAGTTCAACTATTTCAGCAGACGTATTGCGAGGTGATGGTTTGAGTCACGACACTTGCGCTGTGTCTCGCTCCGCGCGCATGGCAAATCGATTAGACCTGACGGGCCCAGCAGAGCCCAGGCTCTGCCCAGGCTGCATCACGATCCTCAGATACGGTCATTCAGATTGAGCCGGTAGGGTGGGGGACGGCTGCTCCGTTCATGAGTGAGGGGGGCTTTGCCCCCGCATTCTGACCATGCGACTCGCCGTGGTGTTCAGTGGGCGAGTGTCAGTCCCGGTGCCGGTCTCCGCCCATGGGTGGCCCCCGATGGTTCGTGGGCCACCTTGAACACAGCCACGGCTTGCACCAGTTGCTGGGCCTGCCCATTCAGGCTGGAGGCTGCTGCAGCACTTTCCTCGACCAAGGCGGCGTTCTGTTGCGTGACCTGGTCCATCTGGCTGATCGCATCTTCGATTTGCGAGATGCCGGTGCTTTGCTCCTGGCTAACCAGGGAGATCTCAGCGACGATGTTGCTGACGTTGCGGATGGACCCAACGATTTCGTCCATGGTCTTGCCAGCCTGATTGACCAGGAGTGCGCCTTGTTCCACCTGCTCGACGCTACGGCCGATGAGGGCTTTGATCTCCTTGGCCGCTTCGGCGCTGCGCTGTGCCAGCGTGCGCACCTCTCCGGCCACTACTGCAAAGCCCCGTCCTTGTTCCCCGGCTCGGGCCGCTTCCACGGCGGCGTTCAGTGCCAGGATGTTGCCCAGTTGGTCAATCTGTCCTTGGGGATGCCCAGTGTCTCGGCCACTACCGACGCTGCGCGCCTGTCTTGACCTGCGTGACGGTCTCGTGCGTCAACTCTAAGGTGTCATTAGCTCTGCTCACCACGCCATCGTTCATATCTTCACTTCTTTCCCGAGATTCTCTGGGCTGAGCTATGAACCCCGAAATTCGAGGGCAACCTCCGGCTGTAACAGCAATCCCCTGTCTCTCAGTACCTGGGTCAGCTGTTCGATGCATGCAGCCGGGGGCGTCTCTGCCGTAGCCAGGCGCAGGTCGGGTTGTTTGGGCGCTTCGTAGGGGGAGGACACGCCGGTGAACTCCGCGATCTGGCCGGCACGGACCCGTTGATAGAGTCCTTTGGGGTCGCGGGCTTCGCACACTGCCAGGGGAGTGTCGCAGTAAACCTCGAGGAAGGGGGCCGGTGCCACACGCTTTCGCACCTGGAGGCGGCCTGCCTGAAACGGCGAGATCAAAGAGGCAATCACGAGGAGGCCAGACTCGGCCATGAGTGCTGCCACCTCGCCTGCACGGCGCACACTCTCGGCACGGTCTGCCTGTGAAAACCCCAGGTCCGCACACAGCCCCGCGCGCAGTTGGTCTCCATCCAGCCGTACCGTGGCGTGGCCCAGGCCGCGCAGATGGTTATGGAGACCGTCGCCCACGGTGGACTTTCCAGAACCTGACAGGCCTGTCAGCCACACCACGGCCCCAGGAGGACGGCGGTGCATTGCATTGATTTGATTCAAGAGAAAATTGGATATGCTTGTTTGCGCTCGTAGGATTTTGGCAGGATTTACGCGGAGTCACAAATTGCCATGCGGTCCGCCGCAGGCTGACCCTTGATCCAGGGAGACTTGGACTTGGGGGCGATGCGTGGGCAACATGCCTCTGCAAACCTTCAGGCTGCGATGACTCCCTCAGGGGAGGGACGGGTTGCAACTTCACCCTCCCAGGCATGCTTCATCGCACAGCGCCGACCGAAACGATATGCCATTGCCCGTCAGCACGCGTTGGATGGGTGCATGCAGAATGGCGAAGTTGCCCATCGCAGCCCGCACAAATGCGCCAGCGCTGATCTTTGTCTCATCGGGATAGACCTGCGTGAAGGTCGGCCGGCTATGGTCGTCTACGGCCACAAAGGCGTACCCCCAGTCGACTTGTCGCGTGCGCTGGGTTCGATTGCTGGTGATGCGATGACCGGCCTGCTCGAGGCGCCCCAGCTTCTTGATGTCGATGTGCAGCAAGTCACCGGGATTCTCGCGTTAGTACCGTTGCACGGGTTCGTTAGGCCGCAGATCGCTCAGCCGCGACAACCCGGCTCGACGCAGAACACGGCTGACCGTCGCTTTGGACACGCCAATGTATGAGGCGATATAGGCTTGCAGGCAAAGCTTGCGTCGCTACTCTACGATGGCCTGAGCGACATGTGGTTCGATGGCGCGCGAGAGATTTCTCGGGGCGCGAGGATTTGTCCCACAGACCATTGGCCCCGTCTGCCAGGATGCGAGCTAGCCACTTGTGCGCAGCCACAGCACTGACGCCATGCTTGGCGTCTGCCTATGATGCACTTACGTCACGTTCTATGAGAACTTGAATCATTTCCAGGCGATGCAGGTAGGTCGATCGGGCATTCTTATGGATGTTCATTCGGTTTGGAAGTTTGAGTTGACTGGGGGTTTGCGATTTCCAGTCTCTCAGAAACTCTCCGGGTAAACACCCGCCACAACCTATTGGAACTTCACACTTAGGACCGACATGAGCCCCGAATTGCGATGCTACTTTCGACCCGCGCAGCCCCAGGACGTGGATGCAGTGTTGCCACTGCTGTTGAGCTCGGGGCCGCAGGCCATTGCATATGGATTTTCCTGCGGGGGCACGGACAGCCTGGATTTTTTGCGCTTTGCTTTTGTGCAGGGGAGAGGCTTGCTGGGCTACCGAGCCCACACGGTGGCAGTCGTTGATGGCCGGGTGGTGGGGGTCGGGGCGTTTTACCGGCTCTCGAGCTATGTGCAGCTCAGTCTGGAGCACTTGTGGCAGATTTGCCGTTTCTACCGGGCACGCGAAGCGCCGGATGCACTGGCGCGGGCCATGCACTTGCAATCCACCATGCCACCCCCGGGACTCGGCATGCACTATGTGGCGCATTTGGGGGTGAGTCCGGCGTTCCGGTGCCAGGGGCTGGGCACCCGCCTGCTGGACACGCAGCTGGGCCCTGCTTTGGCCATGGGTCGAACCCACTTGGGCCTGGATGTGTCGGTGGAGAATCCCAGGGCTCAGGCCCTGTACGAGCGTTATGGCTTTGTAGTCCGCTCGGAAAATGCATTTGCAGGCCCGCGGGGCGCGGTCCCCAACACCCGCCGCATGACCAAGCCGCTCAACGCAGTCCTGCGAACTGGGCCAATGTGAGCCCCAGCTGTTCTGGCGTCAGGCGTTGCCCGGGTGGCTGTCGGGGCTGGGCTTGGGCGTGGTTGGCCCAGATCACGTAGTCGCTGTCCTGAGGAGTGGCACCCCAGGAGGTGTACACCGGTCCCAGGCTGGGCACATGGTCGCCGTAAAAGCACAGCAGGGTTTTGCGGGGGCGTTGTCTCAGGAAGGCTTGCAATCGACCCAGCATGGCATCGGCATGGGCGAGGTGGCGCAGGTACACCGTCAGGTCATGGTGGATCAGTCCGTCGGGGCTCTGGTAGAGCGCGGCGGCTTCGGCTGCGTTGGCGGCTTCCAGGTACAGCGGGCCGTGGTTCTCCATCGTGATGGCAAATAGGAACTGGGGCTGATCGTGGACTTGCTCCAGTGTGTGGATCAGGTGGTCCGTGAGCGCTGCGTCTGACACATAGGGGCCTGCCCGTTCTGCCTTGGCGAAGTGCGCCTCATCTATAAATGTGTCAAAGCCCATCCTGGGAAACACCTGCCGGCGCCTGAAAAAGTCGGCCGGATAGGGATGCACGGCCGTGCACCGGTAACCCTTTTTTTGCAGGGTGCGAGGGAGGGCGGGCATGGCCTGGTTCACGAATGCATAGGGGTAGAAGCGGGCATAGCCCAGGGTTGCATTCGGGATGCCGGACAAAAACGCATGTTCTGTGCGCATGGTGTTGGCTCCCCAGGCAGGGGTGTCCAGCGCGCCAGCGCTCAGGCTCAGACTTCGCAACTCATCAAAATGGTCTAACAGCCCTGGCGCCAGGCGCAGGCCCGTTTTTCGGATGTCGAAAAAGGACTCACTTTGAATCACCACCAGGTCGGGAAGATCAAGCGCACCGGGTCCGGATTTTTTGCAGGTTTGGATGGCAATCGGCCCATAAGGCGATTCGTTCAATCGTTCGTGAGTCCGGTGCCGTTCGGCTCGGCTCAGTCCGTTCAACAGGTAGGCAACAAAAGTGCCATAAAAGCCATGTTGTGCTTGATCCAGGACAGGATCAAGACTCAGTGACAGACCTTTAGCCAGATGCATCTGAATGCCGAGGAGCCCGCCCCACATCAGCCACAGTGCAGGGGTGGGCAGGGGGCTGTAGGTGGGGTCGAACCAAATGACCAGGGTCAGCAGCCCCAGGGCCACAAGGGGTGCCAGCAGGTGAAGTCCCGACACGTAAGGAAAGTACAGGCGTGGATGCCGGAGCGACTGGGCAAACAAAGCCAGATCTGAAAACACTACGGGCTCGCGCAAGGCCTTGACCTTGGCTTGGTTGATCGCGATCAAGCAGCTCAACAAGCCCAATGTGCAGACAAGAGCAGACGCTGGACGCCCCCACAGGGACAGGAACACCAAAAAAAGGGCACTCACCGCTGCCAGATGCAGGCCCACAGATTTGGCCGAACGCTCCCGCCAGGGCCTCACCGAGGGCGCTGGCAATCGATCCAATGGCAGCGAAAGGAGCAACGTGGCCAGCCAGGTGGCCGTAAGCAATCCCTCCATCATGTCCGTCGCTGGGGTGCCAGGGTCAAAAGGTGCATCACCCTGTCAGCCCAGGGGTCGGGCAGCAGTTGCAGAAGTTTGATGCCCAGGCCCAGCAAGGCTGGAAATACCAGGCTGGCCTTTCGGGCGTCCAGACCCCGGCGGATGCGCTGGGCCGCCTGGTGTGCCGACATCAAAAATGGCTTGCTGGCAGGAAAGGCGTCACTCATCTCGGATTTCACGAACCCAGGGTAGATCAGGGTGAGTGATATGCCTGAGGCACTCAGCAAGGGGCGGACGGATTGGCCCCAGGCGTGCAATGCGGATTTGCTAGCGCAGTAGGCGGGCGAGATGGCCATGCCCCTGAAGGCGGCCAGGGAGCTGACGATCGCAACATGCCCGGCACCCCTCAGACGCATGCGGTCGGCCACAGGGAGTACCGTGTTCAGAGTACCCCAAAGGTTGGTGCTGATCACCTCGCTCAATTCGTTGGGCGTTTCCCACTGGTCTAGATGCGTGACGACGTGGGCGACGCCGGCATCGGCAATCAGGAGATCCACGGGGTGTCGGGTGTCATAGTTCTCCAGCCAGTTGCGCAGCGCGGTGGCGTCCCGAACATCCATCTCGCACAGATCGACGTCGGCCCCCTGCGCACGACAACGGTTGGCGGTGGCATGAAGTCGTTGCGCGTTCCGCCCTTGCAGCGCGAGGCACATGCCGGGTGCCGCGTAGGCCTCGGCCAAGGCCGCGCCGATGGCACCACTGGCGCCCGTGATGACCACCACCCGGGGGGGCATTGGCGTGGTCATTCGGGTTCCTTGAGCAGGCGAGCCACACAGGTGGAAACTGCAAGCTGCCTGCCTGCGGGAGCGTAAAAATCTCCGGCAACCTGGCTGTGTGCCTGGATGTACGCCAGGAAGGCGGTCACGAAGCCTGGGTCGGGGGCTTGGGGTTGGCGCCAGAATGAGTCCAATGAGCCTGTGGCCGTGAGCCCGGGTTGCCTGTAGATGGCCTCTCCCAGGGCGTAGACGGGGCGGTTCAGGGCCAGGGCACTCAGTCCCACCGTGCTGTTGACCAGCACGACACCTTGCGCGTGGCGCAGTAGCAAGGGCAGGTCGCCTGCTTCGATGAACTGAACGCGCGCCTCCAGCCGCAGTTCACGCGTGCGCCGTTCGACATAGCGCCGGTAGCCGGCCAACCCTGTGTCCAAGGGGTGATTCTTTATCAATAAAGTCATCTGGTCCAGGCCCGGTGGGAAGTCGGTTTTGTGAAAAGAGGTCAGCACAGTTTCGATGGCTGCAATGACGTCCGGGAATGGGGAGTGTGTCCGGATTTGCGAGTCGGCGTTCAATTGCAAGGGAAAAAGAAAGTAGTGCGTCTTGCAGGCCATGAGTTGCTTGGTCACGGCTCTGGCCTCACGGGCAAACCACCCGTTCAGACCAAAGCGCCGAGCCAGGCCTGCGTACTCAAGAATGCCGTTGTGAGGGCGGTGCGTCTGGTAATTTGGAAACAGCCAGCAGCAGGCGGTGTTGGCCAGGCGGTAGGCAATGTCGTACAAGGCCCTGATTGGGAGGTGGGAGCCCGTGGCCCCGGGCGGGGAGGCCGTGGCAGGGCCCGCAGGTCTTTGCTTGGCCCAGGCCAGGATGTCCGAGGGTGCCAGGGACATGGGGGAGTATCCGTTCACGCCATCCTCTTCCAGAGTGATCCAGTCCGGCCGCAGATAGCCTTCTTCAAACACATGAATGCGGAGGCGTAGTTGACGCGCCACGGCGATGGCGGACCTGTGGATGCCACGGCAGTCGCCAAATAGCAGCAGGTCCGTGGCTTCCCATTGCTTCAGCTTTGGCATCAGCCAAGCCGGCAATTCATCGAGCGAGCCCGTGTAGTTCGAATGGGGTTCGGCCCAAGAAAACAACAGGTCCCCGCCACAGAAATTGATGCGATGGGTGCGGTGCCCCGCTGCCCGGAGCTGTTGGTTCAGTTCGGAGAAGAACGGTGAGGCAACGCCTTGCAGGCTGATGAAGGTGCGACGAGGCATGAGAGGCCGCTCAGCGCAGTGGGTCCAGGAAGGCATCCACTTGGGCGAAGTGGGTGCTCCATTGGGGTGCTTGGTAACCCTGCAGGCGCGCCAGTTGCGCGGCTCGCCGGGGGCTGTGCACCGTGGCGTAGTCTTGCACCGCGTTCAGCCAGGCCAGGCCGTCCAAGGGGTCGAGGTAGTCAGGGATCTCCTGGGCGATCTCTTTGAAAACGGGCAAATCGCTGGCAATCACTGGCGTACCCTCATTCAGTGCCTCGACCAAGGGCAGTCCAAATCCTTCGGCGTGGGACGGGAAGAGCAATGCTTGCGCATGTTGCAAGTAGCCCTGCAACTCGGCATCGCTGCAGTCTGGTTTCTCCAGCACGACGTCCTCCAAGGCCTCGCACCGGTCCAGCATGTCGAGTGCGCTCTCTGCCTCCCAGCCGCGCTTGCCGATCACCACCAAGCGCGCAATGTCCGGGCCGCCTTGCGCCCGCCAACGCCGCCAGACCTGAAACAGCAGCAAGTGGTTCTTGCGCGCTTCCAGGGTACCGAGCACCACGAAATAGGGGCCGGGCAGGGGGCGATCTGGCAGCGTGCTGCTGCTCTGGCCCTGAAGCTCTTCGACCCCCAGCAGCGCCGTCACAGTGGGGGGCAGGGGCAGCCGCTCTTGCCGGGCGAAACCTTGCAGGGCCTGCAGCGAGGCTTGCGAATTGGTGATTACCCCGGCGCCGTGCCGCAGCACCGTGTGCATGCGAGCGACGTGGCGATCCAGTGCGCCGGGCACGCAGTACTCCGGGTGGGAGATGGGGATCAGGTCATGCACCATGAAGACCGGCTTGACCTCCAGACGCTGCAACCATTGGGTAAAGCCCGGCACGCCGATCCCCATGTGCCCCACGTTCAGGTACACCTGGCCGCGCACCGGGGACGCGCGTTGATGTCGCCACCCGCGCCGGACTGCGAATCCAGTCAACCATGGCCTGAAGTCAGGGCCGGGTTGAAGCAGGCGCTCGAACAGGACAACCGAATCGGCGCGAGACAGGATGCGGTTGTACGAGAAGATCCCGTGGCGCACCTGAATCACGGCCCGGCTGGTGTTTGCAAAATGGCGCACATAGGCCAAACACACCCGGTCAATGCCTGTGGGGCGCTGCCGGGCCACGGCCTGGATCAGCAAGCGTGTGACGTCTATCAAAAGCTCGCCAGGCCCATGCGTCTCAGGCACCGTGGCGGGCGCTCCGTTGACGCTCAATTTCCCAGGGCCCGAAGGTTGTAGATGGGGAAGACCAGGGAGAACATGATGTTCAGGAACTTTTGCAGTTCCACCGCAGGGGCGTTGGCGATGTAGAGCACGTCCTTGTTGCGAATTGGAAAATTCTGGGCCACAAAAAACATCGCTGGATCGCGCAAGTCCACCCGGTAGACCACTGGGACGCGACCGTCAGGTGTTGCACGCAGGGGCTGCCCCTGCGCGTCCTTGTCGCTCAGCAGCGCTGCAGGATCTTCAAAGCGGAAGATGAAGAGGCCTTGGGCGTCGGCGCGCTGCTCCTGCAGGCCACCCGCACGCGCCAACGCCTGCGCCAGGCTGATGCCTTGCGCTTCAAAATTCAACTCTTCGTTCTTGCCAGTGGCGCCGAGGACCGTGAAGCTCAGGGGCTGGTGCAAGGCCGTGACAACGTCACCCGCTTGCAGCGGAACGTTTTGCCTGGGATCTTGGATGACCGTGTCCAGCGGCAGGGATTGCACCAATTGGCCCCGGGTCAGTTGTACCGTGGTTTTGCCCACGGGTTGACGCACACCACCAGCTGCAGCCAGCGCATCCAACAGCCGTTCACCCTTGGCGGTCAAGGGCATGCGCAGGCTCGCCGCCACTTCACCCACCACGGTGACGTTGGCGCTGGCGTTGCGAGTGACGCGCACCAGCACCTGCGGCTGGTTGGCCTTGGTCTGAAGCGCCCGCACGATCGCCGCCTCAATCGCCTGGGGAGTTTGGCCTCCAGCCTGGATCGGACCGGCAAAGGGCACGTTGATGGTGCCAGTGCTGTTGATCATCTGCTCGGGCAGTGTGGTCATGCGGGAGCCGGACGCTCCGGAGCGTGCATCGATCACAGCCGAGCCAAACAAGTTGGCTGGAGGGGCTTCCCAAATGGAAATCTCCAGTACATCGCCAGGACCGACCAAGCCTGAAATCACCGACGGGCTCATCGTTTGAGAGAACAGGCTGCGTTGCTGGCTGGCTAGCACCTTGCGTGCAACAGCCTCGTCGATATCCACCAACTGAATAACGCTTGCCTGGGCCGGTTGGGCCGAGGCCAGGACCGTCTTGGCATTGGGGCCAGCCGAGGGCAGCCAGGACGAGTCCGTGGCGCACCCCGACAGGGCAAGCAGGCAGAAGGGCAGGGGAACTGCCCAGAATTGCCGCTTCAGTCGATCTTGCCAGTGAGTTGATGTTGAGTGCATAAAGCTGGTCAAGCCGCCCAAAAGTTACATTCTCATTGTATGGTGCAACCCATTGCGTCTGCATTTAGATCTCTCACCCTCTCGTACCCCCTGACCATGCTCAAACGTCTTTTCCGCTCTTCGAGTCAGCAAAATCTGCGTACGCACATGAAAAGGCAGGTCGGCAATTACCAGCTCACGCTGGCTGATTTGGCCGACCCAGCCAACCGTTCGTTGATCGAGGCCTATTGCATCTCCCGATGCAAGGTGGTCCCGGTGCTGGATGAGATGGCGGTTGCCGTGGTCTTGGGCAAGTATTTGACCTGGGTGGATTTGCGGGACAAAGGGCTCAGCCCCCATTTGATGCTGCAAGGGTACTGGGAAATGTGGATCAGCTCGGCCCTGGCGCGCTTGACCAAGCCTGGCACGCTGGCCCTGGATGTGGGCGCCAATCTGGGCTACTACACCCTGCTGATGGCTGAGGCCGTGGGCCCGTCAGGCCAGGTCCTGGCTTTCGAGCCCAACCCGCGTCTGGCGGGCATGGTGAGAACCACCGTGGGCCTGAACAACTTTGCCAACCGAGTCCGCGTGCGCGAGGAAGCCGTGGGTCACGGAACCGGTGGGACCTTGACGCTCGGGATCCCGCGAGCCAACCCCCAGAACGCGCTGATCATGCAGTCCGAGGCACAGAAACAGGGCTTTAAGACTGTGTACGGTGATCATGCCCAGTTTTTGCAGGTCCAATCCCTGTCCTTGGACAGCCTCGAATTGAGCCAGGTGGGCATGGTCAAGATCGACGCGGAGGGGGCCGAGTACGACATCTGGCGTGGCATGCAAAACACCATTCGCAACAACCCCGAAATCCAGATATGCCTGGAATTCAATGCCAGTCGAGGTTACCCGTGGGAGGCCTTCTTCCAGGACATGCAAGGGCAATTCAAGCGGGTGTCGCACATTGACTTTGATGGTCGCATCAAGCCACTGACGCGGGAGATGATCCAGAACGAGCGCCGCAATGAAGACTGGATGGTTTACCTGACTCATGACTGAGGCCCTGACAATCGCCCTGGATGGGTTCAACCTGGGCTTGGCCAAAGGCACGGGGGTGGCGACCTATGGCAGAAACCTCAGTCGCACCCTTCAAGCCCTTGGCCACGACGTGGGGGTGCTGTACGGACGCAGGTCGGTCAAAAGCAATAACCCTCTGCTCACCGAGATTGCGTTTTTTGATGTCGCCGTCGGCCCATCCAAACGCTGGTTGCATGGCGCACGGCATTGGCTAGAGTCAAGCACCGCGTCCCTCGGCTGCGAGGTGGACACCGTCACACTGACGGGGCGCGTGGTGGCGGAGTCCATGAAGGACAAACTGCCTGCCTTCGACCATCTTTGGAACAGCACCCAGGTTTACGAGCGATGCGCCACCAGCTTTCGCTGGTGGGGGCGGTTTGGGCAAGTGGCCCTCCCCGGGGTGGACATTGCCCACTGGACCTACCCCTTGGCCATCAAGGCGCGCGGTGCGTTCAACATCTACACCTTGCACGACCTGGTTCCGCTGCGTTTGCCCCACACCACGCTGGACCACAAGCGCCGCTACTACAGGCTGTGCAAGCAGATCGTTGACACGGCCGATCACATCGTCACCGTGTCCGAAGCATCGCGCCAGGACATCATCAACTTGCTTGGGGCGCACCCCGACCAGGTCACCAACACCTACCAGTCGGTGAACTTTCCACCTGAAGTGCTGGGCAAGAGCGAGGCGGTCCTGCGGGCGGAGCTGGCGGGTATCTTTGACCTGCGCTACAAGGATTACTACCTGTTTTTTGGCGCGATCGAGCCCAAGAAGAACCTCCATCGCATGTTGGAGGCCTACCTGGGCAGTGGCCTGAAAACCCCCCTGGTGATCGTGGGTGCACCTGGCTGGGAGTCGGAGGAGGAGCTGCGCTTGCTGACCCTCCTGAAGGCGCTTGGCCAGTCTGCGCGGGTCATTCGCCTGGAGTACCTGCCATTTTCCCTGCTGATCAGTGTGGTCCGCGGCGCCAAGGCCACGTTCTTCCCGTCGCTGTACGAAGGATTTGGCCTGCCGGTCCTTGAGTCCATGGCACTGGGGACGCCAGTGTTGACCTCCAACACCAGCAGCCTGATCGAAGTTGCTGGCAACGCGGCCTGCCTGGTGGACCCCTACAACACCCAGGCGATGGCTGAAGCCATGCGCGCCCTGGATGAAGACGATGCTTGGCGTGCCCGGCTGCAAGCACAAGGCTTGGTCCAGGCCAAGCGCTTCAATGAGGAGGCCTATGCTCAGCGCCTGCAGCGCCTGTATCAGTCGGTGATCGACAAACGCCAACGCTCTAGGGACTGATCGGTGGCACAAAACGGGCTTGCGGCAAGGACCGGCCGAGGGTGACTGCTCAGCGAGTGTGAACGGGCAGGGGGTGAATTTCCATCCGATGCACGGCCACGACGTTGCAGTCCTCCACCCACACCCGTACCTCCAGGTCAGCGCAATCGTCCTTCAGTTCAAAAGCGAGGACGCGTTCACTGTCCTCATCCAGGCCGTGGCCGTAAAGGTCCAGGCGCGCCAGCCGGCGGTTGCCGCCATCAGCTGTGACCTCCATGTTGGGGTTGGCGCCGCGCGGGCCTGCAAATCGCCCCAGGAGGCGAACTTCATAGCGGCCCGCCGCCAGAAAGACATACGGCCCGTACACCAGGTGGCCCGACTGTCCCGTGCTGTGTATCTGCCGGCCCAAGCGTTGCCCGCCATGGCTGTGGAGCCGGGGATCATCGCCATGCAGGCGCAACACGCCGTCGCTCACCCAGTCTTGGTGCCATTGCCCACCCAGCAGCACCTGCATCAGCTGTTCGGTGCTTTCCTTCCAGCTTTGCACGCGCAGAGGGGTGGACAAAGGCGCCCGTCCGCCGGTATGCAAGGCGAGCCAATGGGTCACTGCATGGGCCAGTGTCTCGGGACTCAGGCCCGAGAAATAGGTGGCATGAGGGCCGGCCACTTCGTGGAACACGGGTAGATCCCGGGCGAGGATGGGCCGTTGATGGCGCGCCGCCTCGATCAAGGGCAGCCCAAAACCTTCACCTTCCGAGGCGGCCAGTAAGCAGGTGCATGCGGCGTAGATCTGGTCCAGGTATTCGTCACTCACCGGGTGTAGCCAATGCAAGCGTCGCCCCAGCTCCGGATGACTTTTCAGGCCGTCCACAAACGGCGTCATGTGCCAGCCATGCTGGCCCACCAGCACCAACTGGACCCGGTCTCCGCGTGCCCAGAGTTGCTCGAATGCCGCGAGTGCCTGGCGATGACCTTTGCGAGGCTCCAGTGTGCTGACCATCAGGAAGCTGGGTGCGGCGGCCAGGGCTGCCAGGACCTGGCGGGCGTCGGGCGGCAGACCTCGGGTGGGCGCTGATCCCGCCAGGTCCGCACCCAAATGAAACCAACCCAGCTTGAGCGGCCGCAGGCGCTGGATGGACTCCCCTGTCATCCACTGCGCCACCTCATCGGCCACGGTACGGGACACACACACCAGGCCGTCAGCCCGCGCCAATCGGCCCAGCCAGCGATGGTGCGCCTCAGCCGTGCCTTCGGGGAAGTACTGCGGCATGTGGATCGGCAGCAGATCATGCACACCAAAAAACACCTTCACCCCCACGCCGCGCAGGTCGGCATAGGTGTCGGCCTGCGCCAAAACGACCTCGGGTTGCAATTCCAGGCGCAGGAAAATGTCGCCGGCATCGGGCTCAATCGGGCTGTCGATGGCATCGCCGGCCGCCTGCGCTGTCGCACCGAGGAATGCCCTGGTGAACCGCCGGGCATAGAGATAGCCCTCCTGGTGGCGGCGAGCCCGCACGGGTTCGACGGTACAGCCTGGCGGTGGGTTGCTCATCAGCTGCATCAGGATGCTGCGCACCACCCTTTGTATGCCCGTGTGGTGATCGCGCTGCGCCAGTTCGGTGACATCGTAAAAAAACTGCATCGGGCGGCCTCACGCGGCGCCTGGGCCTGATGCGGCCGGCAGCGGGCAGAACTGTCGCCAAAAAGCCGCCAGCGCCGGTGAGCCCACGGCCGCAAATTCGGGGTTCAGCAGGGGGCGCTGCAAGCCATAGATCAAAGGCTGTCCATCCCCATCGAGTACGGCGCCACCAGCCGCCTCCAGTACACATTGCGCGGCTGCCGTATCCCACTGGGACGTGGGCCCGAAACGCGGGTAGATGTCAGCCAGCCCCTCGGCAATGCGACAAAATTTCAGCGAGCTGCCGGCACGTACCAGGCAGTGTTCATTCGTCAACTGGGCCAGCCAGGCGGCGAGCTGCCCGTCTCCGTGTGAGCGGCTGCCCAACACCCGCAGGGGCTTGGAGGGGGCCCAGGCTGCAGTCTGCAAGGCCTGGGCGGTGCCGTCGTCCCCCTGCTGCTTCCAGGCTCCCAGCCCCTGGCCGGCATAGAACAACTCCCCCGACACCGGCGCATACACGACACCCGCGACCGTTGCGCCCTGTTGCACCAGTGCAATGGTCACCGTGAACTCTCCGCTGCGTTTCACGAATTCCTTGGTGCCATCCAGTGGGTCCACCAAAAAAAACGTCTGGCACGCGAGGGCGCTGCTGTCGCCCTCGGTGCGCGACTCTTCGGACAGGATGAAGACGCCGGGAAAGTTGGCCTCCAGCGCTTGCCGGATCACGGCATCGGCTCGCAGATCGGCCTCGGTCAGGGGGCTGGCATCTTCTTTGTGCCAAACCGCTCCGCTGCGCTGGTGGTAAACCTCCAGGATGGCCTGGCCAGCGTGGCGAGCGGTGCAGCACAGGGTTGCCAGCAGTGTGGCGGTGACGGGAATGTTTGGCATTGGTCGGGCCTACCTCGGGGTGGGGGTGTTTCAGGAACAGGGGGTGCCATTGCCTTCGGTGGCAGGTTTGACCTTGGCGCGCGACGGAGGCACTGCGGTCCGGTGAGTTGTGTCAGCCGACAGGCACCCGCTGGTCATCCAGGACGAAGTGCGACACCAGCAAGGGGGCCGTGGTGACGACTTGGAAGCAGTTGTTGAGGCCGGGGAGTACCAGGGGACGAAGCAGCCCTGCATTCACATCGGCCTCCGGTGGCAGGGTCACGGATTTGTCCTGCAGCCCATTGGCGCTCAAGGTCACCACCGTCGGCCCTGCGCCGGGGGTCGGGAGCGTTCGCCCACAAACATAGAAGTTGCGCAGGCTGCGCAGCCCGGACACCTGCAACCAGGCCGTGTTGCTCAGCACATGGCCGTTGTGCAAAGGGCTCCACGAAAGGCCCTGCACCAGGCAGCGGTCCGCCACCATGGCATGGGGTTCGATTTGATCGAGGGTGCGTGCCCAGTAGTCTTCCTCTTGCTGCAGAACGTTCTCCGCGATCAATTGGGCCAAGGCGTGGGGCGTGGCCAGGACGTCGGCACGCCATTGCCCGTCCAGGCCCTGGTGGTGCATCGGGGGGGCAAGGCGCGTGAGCCGGGCATGCCACACGCGGGCGAGTTCGCGTTTGAACTCGCTGCGCCAACACGCCTGCAAATGCCGGCTGTTCACCTCATTCTGGGGACTGGCACGGTCGCGGCTCAGGCTCACATGGTGGGCCACCACGCTGCGGTAGGCCATGGCGATGTGAAAGCCTTTCGCCTTGATTTTTTGGCACAAATCAATGTCTTCGGCACCGTTGACAAAGCCTTCGTTGAGGCCACCCACGCTGTCCAGCAACTCACGCCTCACCAGGCAGCATGCGCCGGTCACGGCGAACACCCGCGCAGACACCTGCCCAGCGCCAGGCCAGTCCTGCACATGGGCGAGCTTGCCTTGGTCGGTCATGTGGATGCCTGCGTGGTCCAGCGTGCCGTCTGCGATGCGTGTTTGCACATTGCCCACGAGGCCAGCCTGCAGTGAGGGGTCTGACAAGGCCTCCAACATGGGTTCCAGCCAGCCAGGCGAGAGCACCAGGTCGTTGTTGAGCAAGGCCACCAGTGCGCCGCGGGCTCGCGCCAAGCCCGCATTCATGGCTTTGGCATAGCCCAGGTTGCACGGGTTGAGCACCCTCTGTATGCCTGGGTGGGTCAACTGGGCCAGCCATTCGCGGGTGCCGTCGGTGGAGCCATCGTCCACCAGAATCACCTCGCAGGCCAAGCCCGGAGGCAGAGACGCGTGCAGCGAAGCCAGCATCGCCTGGGTCTGGGTCAGGTGGTTGTACAGCGGGACGATCAAACTGATCACGGGGTGTTGCATGGTGGGTTGTCAGGCGCTCAGCGGGGTTGGGCAGCATGCGCCTGGCCTGTCGCCAGGACATGCTGGTACAAGGCCAGATCCAGCGCATTGTGCTCAAGGATGCAGTCGCGTGTCGTGCTGTCCAATTCCAGTGTGGGGCCCATCGTGACATTCTCCTTCGGGAAAGCTAGCGGGGGCCAATGGAGCCTTGCGCCTAAGGCCGCCAGGAAATCGCTCAGGTTGTCCAACGTACCCACCAGCAGGTAATGCCGCTGCAGATTGTGCAGGGCCAAGTCCAGTAACCAGCGCTCATTGATCAACATCCCGGCATCGGGTGCAATGCCCGCAATGACCCGGCAGGCATGGTTGTTGGTCATTTCCGTGAGGCCTCGCTGCACAAACTCCCGCAGGCTGATCTGCTGTTGAAAATGGTGGGCGAAGCGGGAGTCCGGCAGGCTTTTTTGATAGCGGTACAGCGAGACCACACGATCAAGAGGGTGGCGCAACACGGTCGCATAAGTAGGCTGAAGCTGCAAAAGCCGGTGCACGCCATAGGAAAAATGGCCCATCAATACTGAGGGGGCGCCGCCGGGCCGGCTTCTGAAGGAGTTGACGAAATCAAGCTGGGGATTCAGGAGCGATAGTTCACCGTGGTAGGCAAAAACCACGTCGGGATGGCATTTCTCGACCAGTCGGCGCAAGGAGGTCCCCGCCGTTTTGGGAATGTGGGACAGGAGGAGGGTCATTTGAAACAGTCTCTCTCAGATCGCATGGGGTTCTGTGGTGCATGGCCCACTTATTCTCCCTGGGGCCACTGCCATAGCAGTGCTGCTTCAGAAAGCCCACCCACGGGAATCGGCGCAGAGGCGGCCCTGAGCATGCTTAAGTGGCTTGACGCGGCTCGCCCAACTGCCGGGTCAGGCGGTCTTTGGCGTAGTGGTAAACGGTGTACTCCAAAGCATTGTTCTCGATGAATTGATCGCGCACGGCATCGGGGACGGTTTCACTGCGTTCGGTCGCATTCAGGTGCTCCAGCGCACTGGGGCTGAATGGCTTGTTGAGCTTGTGGGCGATGCTTTGCAGCGAGCCGTTCAAGTTCTCCATGATGCCAATCTCAATGAAGTACTGCTCGATGATGTCTCGGTAGTTGTCAAAAGTGATCACCCTCGGGAAGTAGTTCAGCATCACCGAGGGGGTGGTCCGGACATAGTTCAACAGATCGGGGTCCAGGGGCTCGGTGTGCTTCTTCCAGCCCTGTGCCACCTTCTGGATGTAGTAGTAGTGCGATACCAGGCGCTCCAGGGGGTCGCGCATGATGGTGATGAACTGCTTGGCTTGCGGGTAATAGTCCTCGACACCAAAATGGCGGCGCCGATTGAAGTGGCCGTACACGGCAATCGGCCGCTGGGGGCGGTGCAGGTCGAAAATATCATGCCTGTCCGGCATTTCGCAGCTGGCTTCTCGGTAGTAGTGTGTCAGCAAACCATCACCGAACCACTGCTTGAACAGCTCGTGGACCGAGGTCCCGGCGGTCTTGGGAATGTGGATGCAGATCAAGGGGTGGGCTGGGTCGTAAGCGAGCATGCTTGTGTTCAAGAAGGTGGAGGCGACCTCAAGTGAGGGCGGCCGCGGTACCGGTGGAGGGCCGCATGCCGTGGAGCCCGTGCTCCTGCATGAAGCTCGCGATGGCATGGTTGACCCGCCGCACGGCCAGGTGGACGCTCGGGTCTGCATGGGCAGCCAACTGTGACGCTGGGTCCAGGGCCGCGTGGTGGTGCAGCACCCAGGGTTCGTCCTTGAGCGGGGGCAGATCCAGGTGGGTCGGGTAGTTCCAGCGGTTTGTCAGGACCTGGGCGGGCAATCTCAGGTCATTGAGCGCCAGGCAGAATCCGATCTGGTCCACATGCTGGGCCCAGCGTTCCATGAGTTCGGTGCGAGACAGCAGCCATCGCACCCACACGCCCCAGCGTTTGCTCAGCTGCACCAGGGCGGTTCGAGGGATGCAGTAGAAGCCGCCATTGAAATTCCCGATCGCGGTGTTGAATACCTTGCTCACGCCTTGGCGGCTGTACCCATTGGAAACCAGGCCGAGCATGGGCACCCCGGCTTCACGGAATAGGTTTTCCAGCAGCTGCAGTGGCGGGTTTTCCATGTCCACGCTCTTGCCTGCCACCGCGTCGCTCAGTTCCTCAAAGGGGAGGGGCGCCGTGAAAACGACGTCCACATCCGTCAGGACGACACGGTTGACCTGACCAAAATCGGTGTCCCCCTGGATGATCTTGTTCGCATAGCTGTTGCGCTCATCGAAGCGCGAGACGGCGTGGGTCCGCACACCCAACTGACCGCAAAGTCGGGTCACGTCCGGTGGCAATTCGCACACATGGTGGACATGAATGTGCTCCGGCGCGATGTTGGCCAGGCGCGTGGCCGTGGCCAGCCAGGGCATCAGGCTGCGCCAGATGCCGGGGGTGTCATCCACCAGGCAGGACAGCGCCACCTCGCTCCGTGCGGCCTCCCGCACGGCCGCTTGCGCGGGTGGGGAGGCAGACACCCGCGCGCTTGGATCCAACTCAAAAAATCGCAGCGATTGATTGCGACAAGTGACGACCAAGAAGCGTGCACTGGGGTCGATGTCCAGCCCTTTGCCTCCACCTTCCAGGATGCGGTGGGCCTCCTTGACGGCCTGCTGCGACTTGTGAAAGGCGCCGAGGTCGATGCCGAATGTCTTGACCGTGCTGTGGTGGATGTCCGATTGCCAATCGTCCCGGGTTCTGAAGGCATGGACGTAGCGCCCACCCGCATCCACGGCGTAGAGCGCCGTCCCATTGGGTCCAAAGCGCAATCCATGGGGGAAGTGCATGTCAAAGTCTGTCAGGGAACAAGCGAAGCGGAAATCGCCCGGCCCCGGCATCGGGTTTGAACGCTCTGAAGGTCGCCCCGTGTTGCGGTAGACCACCACCCTGCGGTGGTCGTGGTCGCTCAAGGCCATCAGGCGGCCATCTTCGCTCAGTGCAATGCCATCGACGACGCTCAACCCCTCATGGGCGATGACCACCCCTTCCTCGATTTGCAGGTCCTGTCCATGGCGCTGGCACCGGAAAGTGGAGACAGTGTTCATGTAATTGCAGGTCACAAACAAGACACCGTTGAACAGACGCACCGAGCCGGGTCCACAGAACAAGTCACGGTCCCGCAGCTTGCGGGTGACGCCGGTTCGACCGAACAAGGGAGACACCACTTCGTGCACGGGCTGCAGCACATACCCGTCGTACCACTGGGAGGCTGGTGGAATCTGAAAGAAGGCGAGGCTGCCGTTGCGGCTTGCGACAACGACCATGTCCTCCCCCAGGAACTCGACACCATGCGGTATCAACAGGCTGGGCGAACGAAACTCCACCTGGGCCTCCACCACAATCGGACTGACCTCCAGGTTGACCGAGAAGAGCAAGAGGCAGCCATCCGTCGCGACCACCGCGAGGCGGCGTCCGGACGGTGAAAATCGGACATCCTCGGAGCGGTAGTTGCTGTCAAAACTCCGAATTTCCGTGTGGGGTGCGAGTGTGATCATGGCTTGAGTGGAGGGTCGCTTCCTGGTCACGTGGACAAGGGCAGGCGCTTCGCATGGAGGCTAGCGCTTGGCCAGCAGTTCTTTGAGGAGGTCCAATTGGGCTTGGGTGCGGGTCAGGGCGTCCCGGTCTCTCAAGTGTTCGCGGTGCAGGCGTCCGGACTGGTCTTGCTGGGCCCGCACCTGCTGTTCAAGTGCGCGCAAGGGACCCATCAATGACACGGGCGGATCGAGAAGGTTGGGGCTGGCCGAGGGGAGGCTGGTCTCGCCGGCCTGGATGGCATGCTTGAGATCGGCAACCTCAGATTGCAGCAGTTGCACGTGATCGCATTTGGTGGCGAATTCTGCCTCCAGGTGCTGGTACACCAGGCGCTCCGCCCGAAGTCGTTGCTCCAGTTCTTCGGCATGTTGGTAGGCCTTGGCCAGTGCCTGCCGCGTGGTGCCGTGCTCCTCACGTTCGCGTTCGCGTTGGCGCTGGTAGTCCTCCAGGAGTGGGGCATACAGGTGCTCCAGTTCACTCAGTTCCTGATGGATACGCTCGGCCAGATCGGCCAGGTCGGGTGCCCGGTGCAGCAAGGCCTCGTACAGGCGCATGGCCCACTGCGTGATGGCATGGGGCCGGAGTGCCTCCAACGCCTGCGGATCGGCCTGGTGGTGGCGCAAATCCTGGTCCAGAAAGTGCTCGATGGCCGATTCGGCTTGGGTGATTGGGGTGGGCCAGACGAGGTCCAACTCCTGGCGCAAGCGCTCCAGGGTACCGTGCCAATCCCGCATCAACTCGTCGTACACCACAATGGCGCAGGGCACGTCGGTGCTGTAGCGAATGGCATCGAGCACATGGCGCAGCCACAGGGACACCGACCGTTCAACGCCAAAGCCTTCTCTGCGCGCCAGGCTGGCCGCCACCTCCAGTGGGTGACGCACGGTGATGACGACCATGACGGCGCTTCGTTGTTGTTGCAGGGCCTCAATCCACAACGGTAGGAGGCGCGCGATGCGGGGGTCCTTGATGACCAATGGGCTGTCTTGGGATGGGTACGCCTGGCGCAGTTGGTCGACTGCCTTGCGAAAGGACGCCTGCGTGGCTGCAGTGAGTGCCTCCAGGGGCAGCGCACGCACATCATCCCAGTGGGAACCAGCCTCCCTCAGTAGTTGATCGTTGATGGCAATCACATCGTTGGATTCCCAAAAGCCGGTCGGGTTGAATTGGCTGTGTGGTGCCATCAGATTGGCTGGCAGCGTGGCCCCCAGCAAATTGAGCAGCCGGGTGAGGGCCGAGGTGCCGCTGCGGTGCATGCCCGCCACCAGCAGGGTGGTGTGGCGGGTCGTCGGGAGGGGCTCGTTCATTCTGAAGCCTTGCCTTGGGGGGCTGGGTCGATGGAGGCGGGCAGCACAAGGCGCGTGACCAAGCCCAGCAGGTCCTGGCCTTCGAACAAGCAGCCCTCCAGTCCCGCTCGCTGGGCGGCTTCGATGTCCGAGGGCTTGTCGCCAATCAGGCGGGATCTGGCCGGGTCGATCTGAGGCCAGTCGCGCAGCGCTTGTCTGAGCATGCCGGGTTGGGGTTTGCGACAATCGCAGGTCATGGTCAGCGCTGCCACTGTCCCCTCCGGATGATGGGGGCAGTAGTAGAAGGCATCGATGTGAGCCCCGATCGCCTGCAGTTGGGCTTGCATCCAGCCATGCAGTTGCTCGACGGCGGCGGCATCGTAGTAGCCTCGCGCGATACCCGCTTGGTTGGTCACGACGATCACCAGCCATCCCTGGTCGTTGCAATGGCGGATGGCCTCTGGCGCACCAGGCATCCAGCGGAAGTCCTGCTCGCGGTGGGTGTAGCCCGCGTCTTGGTTGAGCACACCATCGCGATCAAAGAACAGAGCCGGCCGGCGCAGGGGCAACTGGGCTTGGGCACGTTTCAAATCCTCCGGGATGCCGATGTCGATGAAGTAGCGCGGGTAGGCGCGCCCGAACAGTCTGCCTCGGTCCACCAGCTTGGGCAGGAGCTCGGTTTCCAGCGAGCAGGGGACCTTGACGATGTCCTGAAGCACATCCCGCCGCAACAGATAGACGCCGCCGTTGATCAGCCCTGGCCCTTGTGCCGCCTTTTCAGCAAACGAGGTGATTTGCTCGCCCGCCAGCCCCACTGTGCCATACCGTCCTGTATCGGCCAGCGGTCGCAAGGCGACCTTGCCAAGCCAGTCCGAGCCCGGGGCCAGCGACGGCAGATCCAAGAGGTTCAGGTCAAAAAAGGAGTCCCCATTGAGCAAGAGGAACTGCTCTTGGAGCGAATCGCTCACCTGCGTGATGGCTCCGGCGGTGCCCATAGGGCAGGGCTCTGTGACGCAGCGCACCCGTGCCTGGCATACCACCATGCCCTCAAAGGCCTCGACGATGTGCCCGGCCATGTGGCCACACAGCAGCACGATGTCGGTGATGCCATGCCGGGCGACCTCCTCAATCACTTGTTGCAGGAAGGGCCGCGCGCCGACCTCCATCATGGGCTTGGGCCGGTGGGCGGTATGAGCACCCAAACGCGTGCCTTTGCCACCCACCAGGATCAGTGCCTGATTCAAAGGCATGGCGTGCGGAGGATCGGCCGACGTGGACACCGTGCTCATGGCGCGGCCTCGGTGCCACCGAACAGCGATTGCTCGATCAGACCGCACAGGATGTGTCCCAGCACGGCATGCCCCTCCTGGATCTTGGGGGTGTCTGTGCTGGGCACGGTCAGGTAGTGGTCACACAGCCCTTCCATGGGGCCGCCGCGATTCCCGGTCAGGCCAATGGTGATCAGCCCCAGTGTCTGCGCCTCCTGCAGTGCCAGGATGACGTTGGGCGACTGGCCCGAGGTGGAGTAAGCAATGAACACATCGCCCGGTCGTGCATGAGCTTGCAACTGGCGCACGAACACGCGCGCATAGCCCAGGTCATTGCCAATGGCCGTCAGAATGGAACTGTCGGTTGTCAAGGCCATCGCGGGCAAACCTGGGCGATCAAATGCAAATCGGCTCACCAACTCGGCGGCAATGTGCTGGGCATCGGCCGCGCTGCCGCCATTGCCGGCCAGCATGACTTTGTTCCCCTGCTCAAAGGCCCGTACGCAGGCCTGGGCCGCTGCCTCGATGCGGGCGTGCAATGCCTCATCTCGGGCCATGGCGGCCAGCACCCGGGCCGCCTCTTCCAGTTGGTGGATGATGTGGCGCTTCATGCCAGTCTCCATGCTTGTGTCCCACTCTTGGTGAAATGGCAATTGCTCACCTGCCCGCCAAAGCCCTGGAGCGCGCGAACGACGTCCATGCGCTTTTCGGTGGGCACAAAAAACCACATGAAACCACCGCCGCCCGCCCCCGACACCTTGCCCGCGAATGCGCCAGCAGCCATGGCAGCGTCGTACACCGCGTCGATGTCGCGGTTGGAGACGGTTTTGGCAGAACGTTTCTTGTTATCCCAGCCGACCCGCATGGACGCTACAAAGCCCGCAAAGTCGCCCCGCAAAAGGCATTCCTTCATCACCAGCGCCTCGCGCTTGATGCCTTGCATGGCCTCCAGGGCATCTGCCGCACCAGCCTTCACGTTGTTGCTTTGATCAGAGATGATGTTGGCGGACTCGCGCGATACCCCGGTGAAGTACAGTAGCAAAGAGGCCTCCAACTCGCACAGAATCCAGTTCTTGATCCGCAGCGGATTGATGATGGCCCGCTCTTCAGCGTAGAACTCCATGAAATTGAAGCCGCCAAAGGTGGCCGAGTATTGATCCTGCCTGCCCCCTTGCAAGCCACAGTCCACCCGTTCGATCTGGTGGGCAATCTTCGCCAGTGTGTAGTCGTCCAGTGGCAGGTTCAATAGCTCGGCAAAGGCTCGGATCATGGCCACCACCAAGGTCGATGATGAGCCCAGGCCCGATCCCGCAGGGGCGTCACAGAAGGTGCTCAGTTCCAGGGCGATCGGTACCCCGCCGTGGTAGTGGGCCACGATGTGGTTGTAGACCGCTTTGTGCAGGTTCAGCGATCCGTCCAGTGGCAGTTGGGCCGTGCAAGCCTGGACTTGCTCGGATTGCTGGTCGGTCGCAATCAAGCGGATGAAGGGCTCCTTCAGCGTTTTGATCACGGCATAGGCATACCGATCAATGGAGGCGTTGAGCACATAGCCGCCATGGATATCGCAAAAGGGCGAGACGTCGGAGCCTCCGCCGGCCAAGCCGAGGCGCAGGGGCGCTCGGGCGCGAATCACGGTCATGGTGTCATTTCGGTTGGTCAACAGGTTCAATCCATCTGTTCTGGCATTTTCTAGCGGTTCAACGGAATCCGACCTTTGGCAATCTCATTGCGCCAGTGCTGGAGCAAATCGGCGAACATTTGCCGGGCCGGAATCTGGGGCGCCCAATCGATGGCAGAACGGATCTTGGTGTTGTCGAACATTTGGTAGTCGGCGTCGATCGGTCGAAAGCGCTCCTGATCGCTGAGCACCTGAATGTCTTGGCGCGTGCTCATGCCAAGCAGCAACTCGATCACCTCAGGCAACTGGAACGCTTCCTCGCCGGCGATGTTGAAGTACGCCCCGCAAGGGATCTTGCCTTGGGCACTGGCCTCGATCAGCAAAAAGTAGGCTCTCACCGCATCGCGTGCGTCTTGAAAGGTTCGGGTGCTGGCGAGGTTGCCGACCCGGATCACTGGCTCTTGGTAGCCCGCCTCGATCAGTGCAATCTGCTTGGCCACCGTGCTTTCAAAAAAAACATCGCTGCGCCGCGGTCCCGAGTGGGTGCCCATGCGGGTGATGACCGTGCGCAGTCCATAGGCCTCGCCGTAATAGCGCCCCAGGTAGTCGGCGCCGATCTTGCTGATGCTGTAGGGGCTGGCGCCATGGAACGGCGTATCTTCGGCCAGCTTGGCACCGGCCTTGGCCCGTCCGTAAACCTCGCTCGACGAGCAGACATGGATCACCGGGTCATAACCATCGGCCTCTCTTTGCTGCCGGACGCACTCCAGCAGGTTGGCCGTACCGATGATGTTGGTTTGCAGTGTTTCGAGAGGGATGTCGACCGAGGTCTTGGGATAGGACTGTGCCGCCAGGTGCGAAATGCCATCGGGTCTGACGCTTTTGATCATGCGACTCAAGGCCGCGTAGTCGTTGAGGTCGGCGTAAAACAGGCTGATTCTGTCCTTGCGGTTGATGCGCTGTGTCAGGTGATAGAGGTTGTCCATCGGCTCCTGCCAACGCATCATGCCCACCACGTCATAGGCAGAGTTCTCCAGCAGGTAATCTGCGAGTTGAGAGCCAACCTGGCCTGTCACGCCGGTGATCAATATTTTTTTCTTCATCAATTGGCACGGCTCCTGTTGAACTGGGGAAACTCCAGGCGCACCGCCTCCTCCACTGAGCGAGGTGATCGATCCAGCAGGCGCGCCAAAACCGGGGAGGTCATGGCGATCACGCGGGGGCGCTGTTTGAAAAAATCGTCGGGGGGCTGCGTCACCTGCAGTTGCAGGTCCGGAAAGCAGTTTTTCTGGAGACAGCTTGCCAGATCGACCCGCGACACACAGTCGGGTCCACCAAAGTTGATGACCGACTCAGGCGTGGCATCCCAGCGCTCTGCCAGGGCCAGCGCACCGGCGACCACATCATCGCGATGGACCATGGCGCGCAAGAACGGATGGAACAATTCGACAGGCACCTGGCGTTGCGCACAGCCGGTGATGTACGAAGTGAACTTGTCCTCGCGCGAGAACACATGCGACAGGCGAATCGACTTGAATTGGGGTTTGTCCGCGAAGTGCTGTTCCACCTCATGTTTCATCGCTGCATAGTCACCGGCGGGTTGGCAAGGCGCCTGCTCATCAAAGGCTTGCGCGCGCTCGCCATAGACCGTGTCGCTTGAGAAAAAAACCACCCGAGCACCCTGTCGGAGGGCGTTGTCAATCAAGACCATGGTGCCGGTCACATTCACCGTTTTGGCGCGCTCAGGTTCCCGTGCACACACATCGGGCGCAGAAATGGCGGCAGTGACGAAGACCACATCTCCAGTTTGGATGCGGTTGTAGTCAAAATCTTCGGGTGCCTCCAGCCTCAGGGGCCATGAACCGCCCTGGCCACTGGACGAGGTGCCCAGGGCTGGGCCTCGCATTTTGGCCTGCTGGAGCAAGGCCTTGCCGATGTACCCTGCGGCACCAATGACAAGCAAGTTCGGTTGGGCATTCATCGCTTTGTGAATCATGGGATGGATGGTCTGGTGTTTTCAAATGAATTTAGACAGAGCGGTGAAATATTCCAGGTCAGCTGGCACACCCAAACCGTACATGCCCGCCCGGTCTGCCCCAATGTTGTAAATCCCGATGCGCCCGCCTTGCGCAATCATTTCGTTATAGGCCGGGGCGACATAGAACTCTTGATTGACCCGCAGGTTCTTTGAAATCATCTGCTCGGCTGCCGCGACAAAATGATTTCCATGCCGGTAATTGTAGATTCCGACCGTAGCTTCATCTGAGACCACGACCTTCTCGACCACTTCCGAAACCAGCCCCTGGCTGTTCAATTTGACGAATGACCATTTGGGATCGGTGGCCTTCATGGTCATGATCAAGCCATCCAGGTCATTGGATTGCAATGTCAATAGATAATCGTCGATGGCCACGTCAATGTACTGATCGCAGTTGGCGATCATCAGCGGAGCTGGGGTGTCGATCAGGTCTTTGGTCAGCAAGACGGTGCAGGCTGCTCCATCGGTAACCTGGTCAACCGCCCTGACATGGCATCCGGGTGCCCATGCTTGTAGTTTCTCGGCCAAGGCATGTTCACGCAGATGCTGCTGTAGACATATGAAAATATAGCGGTGGGCTTGTCGAGGTCGAAGGTTGTCTATCACGACCTTGATCATGGGGACCCCATTCACAGGGATCAAGGGCTTGGGGTCTGGGTAGCCAACTTGCTTGAAACGGCTGCCGTGCCCTGCCATCGGTATCACGATATTCAACACGACGCCTCTCCCGGGAACTTGTCATCCAACACCCCTGGGACCTTGACCACCACGGTCATGGCATCAGTGATCGCCTGGAAATCAGTGCTTTCGTTGGGGGTAATCGTCACAATATCACCGGGAAAAAAGTCCTGGCCATTCATCCGGACTTGGCCAGACAGGATGGTCGTGATCTCGGTTGCTATTTTGTGATGATGCCGTTCCTCCTGCGCTCCCGCGGCATAGTGCTTGACACCCACTTCTGCAGCCTGGGTCTGGAAAACGGTTGGGTTGAAATCTCCAACAAACCACCCTCGGTGCATTTCGGCTAACTTCGCCACTTTCATGTGTAAACCTTTGGAGTGTTGATTGGTCAGTGCCATTTTTTAATAAGCATCCGGGCGTCGACCGGATTCGTATTCGGCTATCTTTTGGGGGGAGTAGAAGGTAATGTAGTCACCAGGCGGCGTGGGAACTGCTTTCAAATTTCGATTCAGCAAAATGAGTTCATTCAGAACGGACGAGACGTAGAACAGACCCTCGTGATTGGCATTCTTGCTGATTGCATTTTTGGCGCCTTGAATGTAATCGCAGCCACGGCTGAACAGATAAACTCCAGCAATCGCATGCTTGCTGATGGGGCGCTTTTCTGCCGCTTCGATCAATTGTTGGTCTTGGTTGATTCGCACATAGGACCAACGGGGATGGGTTGACTGGAAAGTGATGCAGCCACCATCAAGGTCTTGATGCATCAGTTGTGAAACACAGGTCGGCAAGCTGGTTTCAAAAAACTGATCGCCATTGGAGATCATCAAAGGATTCTCATTGTCGATCTCGTCAATGGCCAGCAACGAACTGCATACAGCGCCTTGGGTCTCACCCCGAATGCGGCGCACCACTGTACCCGCCTCGGTCAGAAGGCAGATGGTTTCATCCAAATGAAATCGCACGCAATCTTCGTCTCGGAGCAGGAAAATAAATCGCTTCTTCTGTTGTATCGAATTGAGGTTGTGGATCAAGTGCTCAATCATTGACTTGCCGCGGATTTCCGTGAGCGACTTCGGAAAAGGATAGTCTTTGGCATCAAAGAAAGGCGTGGGCCCCGCCAGAGGAATCAAGATATTAAGCATGGCTGGCCTCGACGCGCTGAATGAACTCAGTGATGTTCATGTAGTTAACATCATTGGTGTCACGAACTTTGAGAACATGCGCTCCTGAGTCTTGTGCGGCCTTGATACCGTTGAGATTGTCTTCGATGATGAGGCATTGTGTGGCAGGCAGGCCGAGACGCTGAATGGCCTTGGTGTAGATTTCAGGATCGGGTTTCGGCTTGATCACATCCTGATTGGATAGATAGAAATCCATATAATCCAAAAGTCGGGCTTTGCCCAGCATGATTTCAATGGTTTTGCGTACCGAGTTCGAGCAAACGGCCAGTTGGTAGCCTTCTGCCTTCAAATGCGACAAGGCATAGTGATGGACAAAGGTTGGCTTGCAGCGGGCGTGGGTCAATTCCATCGTGTAATCTTGCTTGAGATCATTGATGAAGTCATGCAAGGCTGTGGGTAGGCCCCGTTCAATCGAGAGCATCTCCAGTTTTTTTCTGGTAGGCAATCCGTCATATGTCACCAGGTGATCATATTTGCTGATCTCCATGCCGAACAGCCCCAGTGCCCGGTTCAGTGCTTCATAATGCCATTCTTTGGCGTCAATCAAGACGCCGTCCATGTCGAAAATAATGGCCTTGATTTTTTTATCAATATTCATCTTGTGAATTGAAATAGTCATGGGCGGCATCAGGGTAGTCTGTGCACAACGACAGCAATGGATGGCGGCCTAGACCCCAGGCTTTGAGTTTGGCCCAATGGGTTTGATGCGCTCGTCGGTGCAGTTCTGGCGAAACGATGCACACGGCTTTGCCCTGCGATGTCCAAGGCTCGATCGTGGCTGGGTCGTACCATTCTTCTTCAAAGGCATCCAGCCAGATGCCTCTGGCTTGAGGCAGCAGCTTGGGGGCAGGGATTTCGTATTCACTGCATCGCAGGTAAACAGACAAGCCCTGGCGCAGGTAGCCCAGGGTGTCTGGTATGGACATGTCGAACAGAAAGTAGTCCTCGGGAGACCAACCCGCCAAGGCTTGGGCCATCAGCGTGTGCAGGCCATCGGATTTGATGTTGATGGCCAAGGGGATGTTGGGGTTCTTTTCCCGGAAGCGCATCAAGAAGTCCAGCCCAGACAGGGCCGGCGGCATTGCTGGGTCGTGAGAGATGACCAGTTGCCCATGCATGTCCCGCAAGTCGGTCTCGATGCTGTATTGCCGCGCCAAGGCGGCGTCAAAGGCTGCCGCGGTATTCTTCTCGTCGGGATGCGACCACATGCCGCGATGTGCAATGATTTTCATGGTCGGTTGGCATTGAGTTGGGTCTGCAACAGGTTGTTGGCCCTGCGCAGGAGGTTGATCTCATCTTCCAGGGCCTTCGTGAGTGGCGTACCGGTTTGCTGCTGGGTCCACTGCGCTTTGGGGCCGTCCAACTGCCACAGTGGGCCCTTGTTCTGTAGGCATTTCCCGCCGACGCCAGGCAGCACGCTGTTCATTTTGATTTGAAAGTCGAGCGCTGATTTTTCAATCCAGGCCAACCGCTCCGGACTGGCAAGAGGTTGACGCAGGATGTCACTCAATGCTGCTTGGAAAAGGTCACCAAATGCGGATCGCCGGTATTGACCAGCCAGGATGCCCTTGGCGAACTGGGTGCTCGAGAGCGCATTGTTCATGGCATTTGAATGGTGTGACACGTGCTTGTTGTCAATCGGCGCCCACAGCAGTTCTTCCAGTGTGCACTGAGCCAATTGTTTTGGCACATCGATAGCTTGCGGCTGTAAATCAGAAAACCATGCATCAATGATCAGCATGTAGAGCGCCAAGGCATGCTGGTAGCAGGCGGAGGATTGCAGCAGCTCAAGATGCACCCGGGTCTTTTCGGCATCATCAAATATCAGGCCAATATTGCATCGCATGTAGCGATCAATCCAGTCCGATCCGAAACCCCAATGCCCCCACATCAGTTGTTCAGGCGCCACCCTGTTGTATCGAAGGAGGGTGGTGAAGGAGAGTTCAGTGTTCTTTTTCAAGTCTGCGGCGAGGCCGCAGTAGATCATGTCATTGATGTAAAACGGGTGAGCCGGGAAGTGACCCAGGATGTAGATCCGGCGCGTCGGGGCCGGATGCAAGAAAGGCAGTGCTGCACATTCTTGTGGTTCGAGCGCCATGAAGGCCCGGTAGGTATCGATGTCTGAGAAGTCAGGGCGCCCTTTGTAGACTAAAACGTCATCTGGAATGATGGCCAGGGGAAAATCAAGTGCCGCGATTTGGTGCAGTACGTGGCCAGGGAGGATCAGATCCGGTTGTGGTTGCTCCAGGATGTGCGCACCCAGATGGGCCAAGGCATCTTGCACCGCCGGGTATTTTGCAAGCTCTCCTTGCCAAGTTGAAAAGTAGAGCGGAGGCCTGCTGCTGGCTGGCTGGCACCGATAAAAGTCCAGAAAAAGGATGAATTTGGCTTCATCCCGGATCAAGCCTGTAAATACCACAGCCCGTTGCGTCATAGGATTGAATTCGAATAATTGATCAATAAAGCGAGGACTTGGTCAGTAACAGACCGTACCGGTGGCATCGGGGAGCTGGCGGGAGAGGGACTCGACCGAGGGACCCGGGTTTGAGGAGTACAGGCGCAGCGGCGTGGCGCGGCGCACCGGGTGCATTCCCAGCGATTGGAGGATGGTGTTCAGGATGCTCCATGCCGCATCGCTTCCCCAGGCCTGATCTGCAAACGCCAGGCCATTTTGGCTGAGGGTGTGCCAGACATCAGGGTCTTGGTAGACCTTGGTCACAGCATCTGCGAAGGCTTGCACTTCGTCTGCAATCAATATGTTGTCCCCGTGGGTCAGGGACATGCCCTCGGCCGCCAAGGCGGTTCCGACCACGGGCAAGCCAACGGCCATGGCGGTCCCAATCTTGCCCTTGATGCCTGCGCCATAGCGCAGCGGCGCCACGGAGACCCGCATGTTGTCCAGCAGCGGGGTCAGTGCTTCGACGAAGCCTGTGATGATGACGTCTTCGGCGGCCAAGGCCTGTATGTCGGGGGGGGGCTTGCTGCCCACGGCATAGAAGCAGACGCCGGGCAGTTGCTTGCGCAGCAAGGGCATGACTTCGGCGACAAAGTAGTGCACTGCATCCACGTTGGGGGTGTGTTGGTAGCCCCCGACAAAGACGATGTCCCGCCTCTTGCTCAAGGGGGCGGCGTTGCTTTGAACCTCCAGGATCAGTGGGAAGACGTGCAGCGCTGCCTGCGGGAGTTGAGGGCGCAGGATGTCGAATTCCACCGTGCTGTGGACGATCGAAGCATCGGCCGCACGAATCGCGGCGAATTCGCGCTGTTGCATCACCTGGGCTGCCTGCTGTTTGGTGCTGTCGGCTTGCAGTTGAGCCTCTCGACTCATTCGCAGGTAGTGCAAATCCACCGTGTGGTAGAGCACTTTGGCTTGGGGACTGTGCTGGCGCAGGGCCTGCACATGGCGTTCCACCACCCCGGGGCGGAACAAGAAGGCCAGGTCGTAGCGAGCGCCTTCTTCCTTCAGATGCTGTTCGACGCTGGTGACGTATGGGGCGTAGAGCACTTCGATGCCCATGCGTTGCAGGGCTGGGGTGTACTCGGGCAGGTACAGGAAGTTGTCTTCGGGAATGAAGGTGACCTGAAACTGCATTTCTCGCAGCAGCAACAGCAGGTTGTAGACGGTGACCGATCCTGCATCCTGGTTGGGTGTGGGGGTGCAATGCTCGATCACCAGCACGCGCGCCGTGTGCGCGCGGTCTTTCTCTTCGCTGGGGGCCTGGCCATTGGGCCGGTGCTTGGCCAGCCTGGATTGCCAACGCTGGTGAAGCGTGTGCGAGTTTCTCACCTGGTTGGCTTTGACGCCTTGGCGGGTGTCGGTGCCGGAGGTGACCCCTTCGAAGTGCACCACCTGCGACAGGGGTTGGTAAATGACGCGGAGACCGAGGTCGCGGATCTTCAAGGCGAGGTCGGCATCTTCGCAGTAGGCGGGGGCATAGATTTCGTCAAAGCCGCCGAGCTGCGAAAAGAGGGCGGTCGGTACCATGATGGCCGCCCCCGACACATAGTCGACCTCGCGTGCGTAGTTGAAGTGGGGCAGGGCTGGGTCTTGGCCGTGTCCGTAGTTCCACGCGCTGCCGTCTTGCCAAATGATGCCGCCGGCCTCCTGCAGGGTGCCGTCCGGGTACAGAAGCTTAGACCCTGCCAGCCCACATCCGGGAAAGGCCGTGAAGGTCGCCAGCAGCTCATCCAGCCAGCCGGCCTGGACCTGCGTGTCGTTGTTCAGGAACAGCAGATACTCGCCTTTGGCACTGCTGGCGCCATGGTTGCATGAGCGCAGAAAGCCGAGGTTGACTCGGTTCCGGATCAGACGCAGGTTCTGGATGCGCTGCAGAACCTGGGCGGAACCGTCTGGCGATGCATCGTCCACGACAATGACTTCAAACGGTGCCTGGGGCGGGTTATTCGCGATGGATTGGAGGCAGGCCAGCGTGTACTCGACCTTGCCATACACCGGGATCAGGACCGAAACGACGGGGTGGGCATGGCCGGGCAGGTTGACATCGAGCGGTCCCAGGTCTCCGATCTGAGGCAAGGCGTACACGCGGGGGGTGTGCGGTGAGACGACCTGGCGGTCGCGCATGCGCTGCTGGCATTCCTGGCTTTGGCACACCGCGCGGACGATGGCCGCGCGTTCGCCGGGCTGCTGCTGCAGGCGTTCGAGGTAATGCTGGCGCTCGTGGGGTTCGGGTTGGCGTTCCATGCTCAACCTGAACAGCGCGGACAAGAAGGGCTCGTCTGCGATGCCCTGCAGCTGTTGATGCACGGCGCCCAGTCGGGTGTAGGGCTGCGGCCAGTCCTGGCCCTCCTGGGCCCCGAGCCTGTTCGTGGTGCTGCCCAGTTGCTCAATCAGGGCGGGCAGCTCGGGCCCCATGGTCATGGCGATTGGGGCCAGCACCGAGGGGTCGGCCCACTGCCCGAGATAGTTGTCCAGGGCGATGGCGGGGCCGGGACCTGGCGCGATGAATACCTGTGTCCGCCAAAGCAGTCGGTAGCAGCAGCCGAGTAAGACCGACTCGGCCGTGGCGGCTGTATCGTGCACATGGCTGGCAGGATGCCGGGCTGCGAAGTCGATCCAGGCACTGCCCGCCATGCCTCCGCCTGGGCCTGGCGACTGGCCTTGCAGGTGAAAGGCTTGGTCGTGCCAAGTGATCTGGCCGGTGGCCGCCTCCAGGGTGCGCACAGGAACGTTCGCGTCCGATGGGGTACCGGCAGGCGGCAGGATGAGAAACCGGTCTGTGCGGCCTGCGGCGGCCAGTCTTTGTTGGTGGCGTTGGGCCTGGCGGATGTTGGAGAGGGTCACCCGGGACAGGCCTGGACCACTCGCCAGCGTCTCCACAAAGCAGTGCATGGCTAGCGCCAGCTTTCCGGCGCGGAGCGCGCCATAACCCTCGGACAGTCTGACTTTTGCTTGCTGCATCTGTGGTTCGATATGGGTTGGTCAGTTGATGCGCTCGCTGCGCAAGTCACTTGGAACGAGCCCAGAGACTCGGGTAGGGGTCTGGTTTCCAGACTGGCCCTGGTGGCGCGTGCGCAGCCGGCCGCCCCGGTCGGGGCGCTGGCATGCGGCGAAGGCAGATGACCCGTGCATTGCGTTCATGGCTTGGGTCGCTCCGGTTCGAGCAGGGGGCTCGGGGCGCTGGGCGGCACGACAGGAAGGGAGGGCGGGACGTCGAGCAGGCCTTGGATCAAAGCGATGTGGGCCTCGGCTTGTTTCAGTTCGGACTGCTGCCGCTGCCATTGGCGGTTGCTGGCTTGCAGGGCGGATTCGAGTTCTTGCAACGTCGCCTGGGCTTGTTCCAAGGCCGCGGCTTTTTGGGCGCATTCGTCGCGGGTGGTGTCCAGGGCAAGGCTCAAGGCGGCCTTGTCTTGCACCAATTGGTCCTGGGCTTGTGTCAGCGCGGTCATGGATTCGCCGAGTTGGGCCAGGTCCTGTTGCCAGCAGGCCTGTTGGGCTTGAAGTGACGCCAAGGCGCTTTGATACTGGACGGTTTGCTGGGCCTGTGCCTGCAGTTGCTCCGCCCATTGTCTTTTGTGCTCGGTGGGGTTGCGAACAAACAAGGCGCGCACCAGATTCGGGTGGTTTTCTTCTTGCAGGGCCACCCATTGCAGGCCAAACGGGGCCACTTGCGCGCGCAGGGCGGCCAGGCCCATGGCCTGGGTGGGGTGGGAGGCGTCGGCGGGCACGGCTTGGAGCGCACGAAGCACCAGGACGTCCCAGCCATGCAGCAAGTCGCCTGCCCCATGCAGTATCTGGTCGGCTGGCAGGCAGTCGATCATTGCCCAGTTATAGGCTTCAGGACCCGCCGGCGCTTGGGTCAGCAGGGCATGCAGCGTCGTGGTGGGGCGGACATCTGTCTGCAGTGTTTGGAGATTCGGCCATAGTCCCAGCCAGGTGGCGGCGGGGCAGAGCCCGCTTTCCTGCGATTGGCTGAGTGTGTGGAAGTCGGCGTTGCCCACTCTGTCCGCCAGCACGGCGTGGAAGACCTGGCTGTTCGTGTGCGTTGCCAGTTGGGCTTGCAAATGGGCGTGCCGAGGCCCATGGGCCTCTGCCGCCAGCACGCGGGGTAGATGTCCAAAGGGGTATGGCTGAAGCCCACCGCCAGCACCGACGTGCACAAGGCCCGTGGGCGGGGCCAACTGCTGCAGGCACTGCAGCCAAACATCCAGGTAGGGATAACGTGCCATCATGCGTGCTGGATGAGCCGGAGGCTGCGCAGCCGCAGTGCCATGCTACGCTGGTCTTCCAGGCCTTGGTCCGCAGGACTGAGGGTGTGACTGAAGCGCAGGCCGATTTCCCAGGGCTGATCGGCATCGGCACTGGCGAGGTGCAGGGGTACTTTGCAAACCAGTGGGTAGTCGCCTTGGTAGAGCGGGAAGATCAGTTCCACCGCTTGGCTTTGGCCAGGAGTTTCTATGCAGAGCTGGCGCACGATGTCCAGCGACATCGCATCCACGATGTCCAACTCCAGCGTGTAGTCGCCAGCTTGCACGGGGGGCATTTGCAGGGTGGACAGGGACGCTGGCCCGGCCCATCGGCCATCGGCCTCCGGGGGGTACCAGTTGCTGCCAGCCACGTCCTTTTGCATGTCGATACTCAGGTTCTTGGGTTGGTGCATGCGCCAGAAATCATTGACCAATCGGGTAGCGGAGGACGGGGCGCTGGCGGCTTGTTCCTGCGCCTGGTAACGCACGAAATAGTGCTCCAGCTCCTCCTGGGCCTGGTGCAGTTGCAGCATGAGGTGTTCGTTTTCGTTGCCGAGTGCCCGCAGCTGTTCATGGGTTTGGTCCACCCGGTCGGCCAATTGGGCTTGGGCTTGGGCTTGGGCTTGGGCTTGGGCTTGGGCCTGTGCCTGTGCTTGGGCTTGGGCCTGTGCCTGTGCCTGTGCCTGTGCCTGTGCCTGTGCCTGTGCCTGTGCCTGTGCCGCCATGTCCTGCCTGAATCGGGCCTGCTCCTGAGCTTCCATGGCCTGCCTGCTGCGTGCCTGAACCCAGCTTTCCCAGGCGTCTCGGGCGTTGGGTGGGGCCTGCGTTTCTGGCGCGCTGATGGCGAGGGTCGCTCCCTCCAGTTCCTGGTAAAGGGTGAGCGCCGGGTGCTGCGGATCGATGATCTGATTGATGAGGTAGTCCTGCAGCGCTTGGTGGGCGGGCAGCGTGGCCGTTGTGACGGCGCTGCGGTCCAGGCCGTCGATTTGCCAGCGCGAGGCGATGGCGTCCACCAAGGCTTGCGGCTGAGCGCCGGCCGATTGGGCGTTCACCAGCAAGCAGCGTCCTGGGTGGCGGTGGTGGTAGCGCAGCAAGGCCGTGTTCCAACGCGCCCACGCCTGGAGCTGTTCGGCGACCAGGGCCGGGCTGGCAGGTGTGTGCTCGTCGATTACCTTGATCAAATGCGCCTGCGGCGAGTTGTAAACGAGCAGCAGGCGAACCTGGGGGTCAAAGTCTTGCCAAAAATCCATCAGCACGCTGCTTTGATGGTCGGCCCAACCCCAGGCGGCATAGGGCAAATTGGCAAAAAACAGCTCTGCGGCCAACTGGTGCCACAGTTTGCCAGGCACGACCTGCGTCAGGGGTTCGGTGCCCGCCAGGCTGACTTCCTGGCTGAGCAGCAACTTGGTCTGCAGTTCTGTCGCCGTGAGGGTTGCCTGGCTCGCCGGTAGGGCCGCCGCCACGCCCGCTTGCTGAAGCAGCCCGAAGACGTCTTCGAGGCCAGACTGTGGGGCGCCGGTGCAAAGGATGACTTTCATCGTGTTCTGGGGGTTGGCTGGTCGCAGGGTTACTGGTGGTATCGGTGCAAGGCTGAGTCCACATCGCCGTAGGCTTCCAGGCGGCCCTGGGCCAAGACGCAGGCGCGCCGGCAATGTTCCTTGATGTAGCCGTCGTGGTGCGAGACAAAAATCATGGCCCGGTCCTTGCGTTTGATGAACAATTCGTCATGGCATTTTTGCTGGAATCGACTATCGCCGACCGCCACCACCTCATCGATTAAGAAACAGTCGAATTCAATCACCATCGAGATGGCAAAAGCCAAACGAGTCATCATCCCTGATGAGTAGGTTTCCACGGGCTCCTTGAAGTGCTTGCCCAGTTCGGCAAAGTCCTGCACATAATCAATTTTGTCAGCCACCGTGGTGCCATAGACGCGGCATATGAATTTCAGGTTATCCAAACCGGTCAATCGGCCTTGAAAACCGCCTGCGAACGCGAGCGGCCAAGAAACACTCATGTGGCGTTTCACACAGCCCGTGGTGGGCGATTCAATGCCACTGATCAGACGGATCAAGGTGGACTTTCCGGCCCCGTTATGGCCAAGAATGCCGATTTTCTCGCCGGGCTCGATCACCAGGTTGACGCCATCAAGCACGGTGGTCCAACCGTGGCGCAGAGGGTAACGTTTGCTGATGTTGAGGATTTCTATCATCGTAAGGTCAAGTTCTTGCTGACGTATCTGACATTGGCCAGGCCCAGCAGCGTGAGCAAGGCATTGAACCCGATCAGGTACGCCACGCTGTAGTGCGCATGGATGGCGGAGCCAAAATAACCCTCACGGACAATCTCAACGCCATGCACCATGGGCAAAACCAATATCCAGTCCTGCCATGCCTTTGGCAAGGCATCGACCAGGAAGCCGGCACCTGATAATGGAAAGAGCAAATAAGAAGCGGGATGCCAAATCTTCTCGACGGCCTCGGTCCGTTCGTTGAGTGCACCCAGGAAGGTTGCCAAGGCGGTGCCAAACCAAATCAGCAGCACCCAGCCAAAAACCACTTGCAGAAGATCCTCGGGCAGTTTGACCAAGCCCAAGAAGGTGAACAGCAAGGACAGCGTCACAAAAGACATGGAGGCGCCCGCGACCTCGAGCAGCAGGCGGGCCAGGAACACATCCATCACCCGCACATTGCGGTGGTACATCAAGGGCATGTTGGGCGCCAGTCCGCCGATGGTGCGTCCCGGCATGTTGCGCCACAGCAAGACTGATGAGTAGCCCGTGATCGCAAAAGCCACGATCGGCAGGTTGGATCCGTGGCCCATGCCCGTCAGGGTCCATAGCGTGGTCACCCCCAGCGTGAAAATCATCGGCTCGACAAAGATCCACAGGAAACCGAGGTTGTGTCGCCCGTAGCGGGTGAGCATCTCCCGCACCAGGAGGGCCCCGATGACCCGACGCTGGATGGCCCATGAACGGCGCAATGTCGAGGTGGCTGCTTCTTGCATGGTTCAGTCCCGGTGCTCGCGCACCCCAGCGAGCAACATGCCCAGCACCCCCCAAGCCACCAGGCCGAACACCAGGGTGGCCAGGATGCTGCGCACGCGGCGTGGCTCGGTGGCGATGTCGGGCAGGCTTGGCTGGGCAATGCGTTCCAGGTACACCTGCTGGCGCAAGGCTTCGTTGCGGGCACTCTCCAGAGAGACGAGGGCGCTGGCCAGCTGCTTTTCCGCCAGATCGCGATCAATGAGCAGTCGCTGGTAGTCCGTGGCTTTCTTCACCAACGAGGCCTGTTCCCCCGTGATCTGCCGGTTTTCTTTGTCGATCTCGGCCCGTAACACCTTCGCACGGTTGTTCAAAGCCGGAATCTGGGGGTTGTCGGGCGTGAAGGCCTGGAGCTGTGACAACTGGGTGGTCGTGGCCAGCAGGTCATCCTGGATCTTGGTGAGCTGCAGCAATTGCGCGTTGGCCTGCCGTTCGGGATCGATCACGCCGTACTTGGTGCGGTAATCAGTTAGCAGGATGCCCGCCGCTTTGGCCTTGGCAGCCGCTTGGGCCACTTCGGCGCTGGCAAACTTGATCATGTCCTGGCGCCCGCGCTCATTGAGGCGATTGACCAGCACCTCGCTGAGCTCCAGCAGCTTGCGGTTGGTGTTGAGTGCGTCCTCGGCATTGAAGGCCCGGGTGGTCAGGATGCTGATGCCGGAGCTGCTGTCCGTTTGCACCTGGACCTTCTTTTGGTAGTAACGGTACAGGGCTTCAAAGCTGCCATCGCCATCCAGGGCCGCAAAGCGGCTGAACACATCCACCTCCGTGCTGCCCAGGGCCTTGCCCAGGCCCAATTCGTCGTTGAGGGCCTTGAGTGCGTCTCGCGAGAGGATGTAATCCTGCACGGTATAGGTCTCGCTGGGGTTGCTTGAGAAGCCCGCCCCCTTGAGCATCAGCCCCAGTGCGGAGGTACCTTGTTTCTCGGGGCTGCGCACGACAAAGCGGCTTTCGCTGGTATAGACGTCAGAGGCCATGAAACCAAAGTACCCGATGGACAGAGCCGTTGGCACTGCGACCGTGAGCCAGAACAATCCGTCGAAGCTGCGTGTTTTTTGTTTGAGTTTTTCAATCAGGGTGTCCATGGTGCCTGCCTGGTTCGTTGCATTGGAAGGAGTGGATCGTCTACCTAGGCCCGGGCCAGTTCGGCGGCCAGGGTGTCCACCGTGCGATGAATCTGCGCCTGGGTGTGCTCACAGGAGATGAAAAAGCGCAGCCGGGCCGATTTTTCAGGCACTGCAGGGAACAAGATGGGTTGCACGTTGATGCCCCGCTGAAAAAGTGTTTCAGACAATTTTGCCGCACGGAGGGAGCTGCCTGTGATGACCGGAATCACCGCCAGGCCCGTGGCTCCGCCGGTGTCCATGCCTTGGCCTCGGGCCTGCGCCAGAAAATAGGCGCCGTTGGCCTGCAGTGAATGAACCCGCTGCGGCTCCCTCGTCAATTTCTGCAAGGCGGTCAAGCTGGCCGCGGCCAGGGGGGGGGCCAGGCCGACGCTGTATAGAAAGCCCGGGGCCATGAATCTGAGGTGCTCGATCAAGGCGGCTTCGCCGGCGATGTAGCCACCACAGCCCGCCAATGCCTTGCTCAAGGTGCCCATCCAAATGTCCACCGCCCGGCCAGCGACATCGAAATGTTCGCGAATGCCGCGTCCGCTGGCGCCCATGACACCCAGTGAGTGCGCTTCGTCCACCATCAAGAACGCGTGGTGGCGTTGTTTGATGTCGATGAACCGGGGCAGATCGGGGTAATCGCCATCCATGCTGTAGAGGCCTTCAATGACGATGAGCACGCGTTCGAACTGGTGCCGCTGCGCGGTCAGCAGGGCATCGAGCGCAGCCCAGTCGTTGTGGGCAAATGCCAGGCGGGTGGCGCCCGAGAGTTGGGCCCCTTGGAGCACGCTGTTGTGAATCAGCGCGTCATGCACGATCAAATCCTTGGGACCAAACAGGTAGCCAATGGTGGTGACGTTGGTGGCGTGGCCGCTGACAAATACGAGGGCGTCGTCCACCTCATACAACTCGGCCAGGTCACGTTCAAGTTGGCCATGCAGAGGGCGCTCGCCAGAAACGATTCGGCTGGCTGACACCGACGTGCCATATTGGTCGATCGCCGCCTTGGCTGCGCTGGAGACCTCTGGATCTCCCGAGAGGCCCAGGTAGTTGTAATTGCCAAAGTTGATGAATTCGCGCCCTGCCATCCGCGTGGTGGCCCCCGCCACCCCGTCTTGCGACTTGAAGAACGGATTGGCAATGCCCAGCCGTGCGGAGCCATCGTTGATGATGCGCAGCCGCTGGTAGCCGGGGTGAGCACTGAACTGGTAATGGGCCCGCGGCACAGGACTCTGCGAGTCGCTGCTGGGAGTTATGAGGCACCTCGCGGCACCTGCCGCAGGCGGCTGGGCGGAGGCTTGTTGCATGCGCCTCTCCAGCGTCTGCTGGATCAGCTTGTCTTTGATTTGGGCGCTGAGGCTTCGGATACTTTTGGGCGTCATGACTGGGTGATCCGTGCTGGCGGAGTCGCCTGACCAGAATGGATGTCGGTGGCAAGGCGTTCGATCGACTGGGCATCGACCACGATCGCATGCTGCTCGACCACTTGTTGCACCTGTGCGGTGATCAAGGCCGCGCTTTGCTCATCCTCGCTGAGCGTGCCGGCACGCGCCTGGCGGGCCTGGGCAATGAGTTTGCCTGCGAGTTTGCTGATGGTGGGGTTTTCGCTGAGCGCCATCACTGAAAACTGAACACCAAGGCGGCCTTCAATGGCCAGTCCCAACTCGACCCCCATGAGCGAATCCAGGCCCAGGTCATAGATTGATCGGTCGGGGTCGATCTTGTCCGGAGGGATGCGCAAGATCTCGCCAACGGCGGCTTTGAGCATGTCCTTGACCGTGATGTCGAGTGAAGCTTCATCGAGCTGATCGAGCAGGCTGAGCAGGTCGCTCTGCTGGATGGGGTCGGTGTGCGGGCCTTGCGCCAGCGTGGCCAGGCGTTCGAACTTGGGTTCGTTGGCTGAAGGCAGAAACCGGCTCAGTGATCCCCAATCCAGCGCCATGACGCCCAGGTCCGAACGGTTGGCTGCCAGCAGTTCCTCCAACACGGCGAGGTAATGGTCGGAGGCCAACGCGGCTCCACCCATGCGGTTCTGCAGGGCATCCCTGACTTTTTTATGGCGTGCCAGAAAGCCAACATCGTCGACAGCTCCCCAGCGCACCGACAAGGCGGCCAACCCCACGGCGCGGCGTGCTTTGACCAGGGCCTCTAGGTAGGCGTTGGCTGCTACATATGCGCCTTGACCGGGGTTGCCAAAGAGCGTCGTGGCAGAGGAGAACAGCACGAAAAAGTCGAGTGGCATGTGCTGGGTCGCTTCATGCAGATGCCGCGCACCCAGGATCTTGGGGGCGTACACCTTGGCCAGCTGTGCCGGTGAAGTATTGCGCAGCAGGCCGTCCTCGATCACCGCGGCGGCGTGCACCACCCCCCGCAACGGTGGCATGTGTTCGTTCAGTTGAGCCATCAGCGCAGCAATGGCTGGCCCGCTGGTGACGTCGCAGGATTGCGCCAGGACCGTGACACCCTGATGCTCCAGGGCCGCGATCGCTGCCACGGCATGGGCGGCCACAGGGTCCCTGCGACCGATCAAGACCAGGAATCGCGCCCCCTTGTCGGCCAGCCACTGCGCCGTCTTGAGGCCAAAGCCGCCCAGGCCGCCGGTGACCAGGTAAGTGGCGTTGGGGTTTAGGTGCCAGGGGGCACGTGTGCGGGTGGTTGGCTGGATTTGGTTGATGCCTTGGCGGTAGGTGAGCACGATCTTGCCGATGTGGCGCGCTTGCTGCATCTGTCGGAAAGCATCGACCACCTCATCGGCTTCAAAGGCCTGAAAAGGCAGCGGATGCAGGATGCCTTGGGCAAACAGGCCCAGCACCTGCTGGAACAGGGCTTCGGTCAGTGCTGGATGCGCCAGCATCAATTGGTCGGCATCGATGCCAAAGTAGGCAATGTTGTTGCGAAACGGGCGCAGCCCAACCTTGGTGTTGTCGTAAAAGTCACGCTTGCCCAGCTCCAGAAAGCGGCCAAAGGGCTTGAGCACGCCCAGGTTGCGGTTGATGGCTTCACCCGCCAGCGAGTTCAGCACCACATCCACCCCTTGGCCCTGGGTGACCTGCATGATCTGGTCCGCAAAGGCCAGGGAGCGCGAGTCAAAAATATGATCCGCGCCCAGGAGTCGCAAAAAGTCACGCTTCTCATCCGACCCCGCCGTGGCAAAGACCTCGGCCCCCAGGTGTTGAGCCAGTTGGATGGCAGCGATGCCCACGCCACCAGCGGCGCCATGGATCAACACCCGCTCTCCTGGTTGCAAGCGGGCCAGGTGGTGCAAGGCGTAGTAGGCCGTGAAGAAGGTGGTGGGAATGGTGGCGGCCGCTTCAAAGCCCATGGCACTTGGCAGCCTGGCCACAGCGGAGCGCCGGGTGCAGACCTGGTTCGCGAAGCAGGAAGCCCCGAATGCCAGCACGCGGTCGCCAATGGCCAGGCCGCGGGCCTCGGGGCCCAGCGCCGTCACGATGCCAGCACACTCTAGTCCGAGTGTGGGACCGGCAAATCCGGATTCGACCGCTTCTTCGGACAGCATGCCCAGGGCATACATGACATCGCGAAAGTTCAAGCCGGTGGCGTGAACCTGGATCTGCACCTCATCTGCTGTCGGGGCGATGCTGGGGCTGGTGGTCCAGCCCAGGTGACGCAACTGTCCTGCCGTCGAGAACGAGAGGTGGACTCTGGTTGCACCGCCGGTGGCTGGGGGGAGGGGAAGCAGACGCGGTGCCACTCTCAGCCGAGGCACAAAGCGCTCGCCAGTGCAGCTAAAGATCACCTCGCGTTCGGCATCGGGGGCGATCAACTCGGTCAGCAGGGCCTGGAAGACGGCTTCACCGGTGGTTTCATCGACCCCCGTCGGCTCCAAATCAATAAGGCGTATTTGCAGACAGGACGGCTCGTTTAGCAGGGTGCGCCCCAGCCCATAGAGTGGTGCGTCTAAGGTGTGCCCGAAGTGGGCCGTTCGCCCTGGCAGCCAATTCGATGCCGCACCGGCGGTGACGATCCAGAAGGTTGTTGTCGTATGGGTCGCTTCGCAGGCCTGGAGCACGGTGGTGGCAACGGTCGAGCGTTGCAGTTGCATCGCCAACTGGGCTTCAGGTTTGACGCCGGCCTGTGTATTGGGGCCCCAGCCTGCAGGGGGAAGCCCATGCAGATGCAGGATGCCTTGCACCGGGCCGAGTTGCGCCGTGGTTTGGCTTAGCCAGGCACTGAGGGCTTCTACCTGGCTGAAGTCCAGCGCGGGAGGAGAGAGAATTACCCGGGCGCCTAGTCTGGACAAGCGTGTGGCCAACTGGTCAGCCATTGGTCCGCCATCGACGTCCTGGTTCGCCAGGATCAACCAAACCGAGCCTGCCGCCGACGATTGGGCCGTCTGGGCGGGGGGCCTGGCACTTTGGCTCAGCCAGGCGTTTGGCGAGCTGGGGCTGCCTGGGGCGAGTAACAACTGTCCGCTGGTCTGCAGCCCTCGCCGTTCCAATTGCGCCTGCCAATGCGCAGGACCTGCGTGCCATGCCGTTTGGGGACCAAACAGCCACTCCAGCCAACGAGCCGCTGGCGTGTTGAGCCAGACCAGGGTGCCGCCAGGGGCCAAGCGCCGACGCGCCCAATCCAGTGCGCTGAGGGCCTCCTGGGGCGTGGAAAAATCGTTGTGAACCACGATCAGTTGCGCCGTGGCTTGCACTGCAGTCCGGTCTGCTGGGTCAGCCTCCAGCAGCGTGAGGGCCGGCCAGGACTCCGCGCGGTGCAGGCATTGCGCCAGGTTCTCGGCGTCGAGGGTCGCGAAGGTGGCTTGGAAGCGCTCTGTGGCCAGGCTGCGCAGCAGGGCGGGGGCGACGCTGGGGGAGCCGTTGCTGATCTCGACGAGATGCAAGCGCTGACCTTCGCTCAATTGATTCAGGCCGGCTTGAACGGCGTTGGACAGGGCCTGGAGCAAAGGATGGCGTTGGCCGATGCCCAAACTGTGCGCGGCCATCGAAGCCCGGGTGCAGTCCACCGGAAGCAACTGGCTTAGGGTGGCGCGTCCCTGGATCACGGCCTGTAGGTTGAGGCCCAACCGGCTCACGGCGTTGGTTGCAGCAAAGTGCTCTGGATGGTCGGCCAAAAGAATGCGCCAGATGTCCTGCGAAGGTGGGCTGTCCGTGGTGTCGCGTAGTTGCCAACCGCCGTCTCGGCGCTCCAACAGTTGGTCCTGTTGCAGGATCGTGATCAGGCGATCCCACATCGCTGCGGCGTCGGTGTGGGGTTCGAACAGTTGTGCTAGCGAGGATTCGGACAGGTAGTGGCCCGGGCCTGCCAGTTGAATGAACGCCTCCACGGCGAAGCTGCTACACAGGGCTGCGAGTAGGGGCTCTACCTCCTGTTCGTAGGCCAGGCCGGCGCCCCCGTCTCCATCCTGCGCCTGCGCCGGTGAAGCCATGGCGTACTGCAACTGCTCAGCCAGTGCAGGAGGCACGGAAACGGGTGTTTGAGGGTGCGGCTTGGCTTGGGCTACATACTGCATCAAGCACAAGGCGTCGCTAGCCTTTTTACCAATGAACACCGCGCGGAAACGCACATTGCGCAGCCAAGCCACGACCTCACCTTGCGCGTTGAACAAGGTGAAGTGGGCAGTCAGGCTGTGCATTGAATGCTGTACCAATTGAGCCTGGGTCATCACTGGAGGGCCCAGGGCTGTGCGCAGGCTCAGGCGACCGATCTTGGCGGGCAGGTAGGTCAGCCCGTCGGGCAGTTCAGCCAAGCCATTCAGAATGTGCAAAAGAAGTTGAAAGCTGCAGTCGAGCAGGGCTGGGTGCAACAGTGCTTGCTGCGCCAGGGGGGAAGATGGGGCCGAGGGGGCATTCAAGCGGGCCCAGGCCATCTGGCCTTGAACCCAGCCTCTTTCGATGGCCTGGAAGGTCGGGCCGTACCGCAGTCCCATGCGTGCAATGGCCGCGGCATGCGATCCCGTATCGAAATCGGGTTGCCGGGTTGGCAGTTGGATGGTCTCCTGGGCGAACAGTGTGTCGGTGGGTTCGGTACGGACCCGGCCTGTGGCGTGAATGGTCCAGGCGTCGGCGCTGAACTGGGTGTGGCTGGCGATGGTGAAACTGCCATCACTGGGCTCCAGGGATACCCGCATCAGCTTAGTGCTGTCGGTGCTGAGTCCGAGCATCATTTTGATGTCGAGCTCTTCGATCTCTAGTTGCTCCGGCAGGCCTTGTGGGCCGGTCCACTGCGCTGCCGCCGCCAAGCCCATTTCGGCGTAGCCGGCACCGGGGAACACGATGGCGCCGTCGACCTGATGGTCTGCCAACTCCGGGCAGACCAGCGGATCAATTTGGTTCTCCCAGATTGGCTGGTGCTGCCCCACGCGGTAGCCTAGGAGTGGGTGCACCTTGCGCCTCTGGATCAATTGGAGGGACTCGGTGGTCACTGTCTGCCAATGGCGCTGGCGTTGCCAGGGATAGTTGGGCAAGGGGGTGAAACGGCCAGCATGCGGGAACAGGCATGCCAGGTCAACGGCAGCGCCCGCCAGCATCAGTTCAGCGTAGGCATGCCACACCCTTTGTGGCGAATCGTCACCACGGATCAGGGTGGTGATGACCCGACCTGGGGATGCCTCGGCCTTGAGGCATTCGAGCAGGTAGCCGCGCAGCACAGCGTGCGGGCCAACCTCGAGGAAAACGTCGATACCATCGTGCCTGAGCGTTCCGACCGCCTTCTCGAACAGCACGGGCTGACGAATGTTGTTCCACCAGTAGCGGGCATCCAACTGGGTGCCGGGCGTCAGTTCGCCGGTGACGGTGGAGACAAAATCGAGTTGGGTGGGCTGGGGTTTCAGTTGGCTCAGCGCGTCTATGAGACCGGTTTGGATCGGGTCCATTACCGGGCTGTGAAAGGCGTAGTTTAGGTCCAACCGCTTGCATTGGATCTGTCGCTCCGACAGGATTGCCTCCAACTGGGTGAGTGCCTCGGAAGGCCCAGCCAGGGTGATGCCTCGCGCGCTGTTGATGCCCGCCACCGCGATGCGTTCGCACAGCCCAGTTTCTGTCAGTAACTGTTGCATGGCCGAGGCGCCTAGCGCCACCGCCGTCATCTGTCCTCGGCCCTGAGTTAGTCCCTGAAAATGGCTGCGGTAGAAAATGACTTGGACGGCTTGCTCGAGTGTCAGTGCGCCCGCCGCCCAGGCCGCGGCCACTTCACCGACGCTGTGTCCTGCCACGGCGGCTGGCATCATGCCGTGGGCTCGCAGCATCTGGGTCACGCCAACCTGAATGGCAAACAAGGCCGGTTGAGCGATCTCGGTGCGCGCGTAGCGGCCACTTCCGTAATCCCCATTCAACTCTTTTGTCAAGGAAAAGTCCTGGTACTGAGCAAAAAGGTGCTCAATCTCTTGGACGGCGGATCGAAAGTGCCCGCTTTCCAGCAGAAGTTGCCGGCCCATGCCCTCCCATTGCGAGCCGTTGCCAGAATAAATCAAGGCCAGACGAGGGGGCGATGTCATGCTGGTGGTGTGCACCAAGGGGATAGGACCAGGCTGGCCATCTGCAAACGAGGCCAGCGTGGCCGCTACCTCCTGCGGAGCACTCCCCAGAATGACGGCGCGATACTCATGCCAGTCGCGGTGGTGGGCGGCGCTGTAGGCCAGGTCGTACCAGTGCTCAGCAGGCGATTGTCTCAGCAGATCGGCATAGTGCCGGGCGTTGGCTCTCAAGGCCGCTTCGGTTTTGCCGGACAAAACCAGTGGCACGTCGATGGGGCCTGGCCGCGGCGTGGTTTTGCGTGCCGTGGCGGCGTCGTCGTGGCTCTCCAGAATCACGTGAGCATTGGCCCCCCCAAAGCCGAAGCTGTTGATCCCAACAATCAGACGGCCCGTGCTGGGTAAATCGGTGTTTTCGCTGACGACCTTCAAATTCCATTCATCGAAAGGAATGTTGGGGTTGGGGTTTTCGAAATGGATCGAGGCGGGGATGGCTCGGTGCCGCAGGCAGTAAAGCGCCTTCACCAAGCCGGCGACGCCGCTGGCAGCCTCCAAGTGGCCCAGGTTGCTCTTGACCGATCCAATCAGCAACGGCTGCCCCTTGGGGCGCCGTTGGCTCAAGGCCGTGGCCAGGGCACCTGTTTCAATGGGGTCGCCAACGGGTGTGCCCGTCCCGTGGGCTTCGATGTAGGAGACTTCGTTCGGCGCGATGCCTGCTTGGGCATAGGCTTGGGTCAACAAGGTCGCTTGCGCGACCTTGCTGGGCACCGTGAGACCTGACTTTTTGCCATCGGTGTTGACAAGGGAGCCTGCCACGACCGCCAGAATGGGATCACCGTCGGCCAGTGCTTGGTCATAAGCCTTGAGAACGAAGATACCCCCACCCTCAGAGCGCACGTAGCCGTCCGCAGCGGCATCAAAGACGCTGCAACGCCCTTTGCGCGAGAGCATCGAGGCCTTGGAAAACGCGACAAAAGCATACGGATGCAGCAGCAAACTCACCCCACCGGCCAAGGCCGTGGTGGCTTCGCCGGTGGCAATCGATTGGCATGCTTGATGAAAGGCAACCAGCGACGATGAGCATGCCGTGTCGATCGACATGCTTGGACCCTGCAGGTCCAGTAAGTAAGAGATGCGGTTGGCTGCAATGCACGAGGTGTTGCCGGTAGGCACGCTGGCGTCCACTGCCCCCAAATCGTCCAGAAAGCGCAGGCCATAGTCCGCACTGGAGATGCCAATGAATACGCCGCATCTGGTCCCCCTGATGGTGCTGGGGCGGGTGCCTGCATTCTCCAGGGCTTCCCAGCTCATCTCCAACAGGAGGCGTTGCTGGGGATCCATTTGGGCCGCTTCACGAGGCGAAATCCCGAAGAAAGCGGCATCAAACTCGTCGATACCTTGCAACATGCCGGCCGCAAAGGTATAGCTGGTGCCTGCGTGCTTTTTGTCGGGATGTGTGAAGGAGTCCGTGGCCCAACGGCTCGGATCCACGTTGGTGACCAAGTTCTTGCCGCCCATCAGATTCGACCAATACTGCGCTGGTGTTGTGCCGGGGAACCTGAATGAACAGCCTAAGATTGCGACTTTTTTCATGGGACAAATGCTGTAGCTGGGGCAACTTACTGTTGTGTGGAGCGCACTGGGCCGCCCCATCATGCAAATTCTTCGGTGATGCTTGGGTGGTTTTGAGCCCACGGTGCTAGGTGATGAAACTAGCCTAAGTTCTGTCTGTCCGTTGCATCGCCCGCATGCGGTACTCTGTTGATGAGGTCGGGTCCACCTCTGTTGGTAGGAGTCGAGGCAGGGCCCGCCAGGGTCAGCTCCGTGACGACGGGAGGGGGGTGTATCGCACAACAGAATCGACTCAACGTCAGGTGCGCGGAATGAAGCACTTGGTGCCTCCGATCCTAACCCCGGCGGATGGGCTGGTTGATGCTGTCAGGAGGTTGAAATTCAGAGAATTTTTGTGCCAAGACCCGCATGAGCGGTGGCGAAGCGCTTGGACCGCACAGTTCCGGGTTGACGAAGGCGATGTTTCCCGCCGCCGTGCCGACGGGTGTGAGCCTGGAGCGGGTCCCCAGTGGGGTACAGGCCCGTGGCGTGAGTTCAACCCTCGGCTGGAATGGGAGAGGCAGGGGCACCCAGGCGGCGAAAGATGTAGGCTGCATCGTCCCCCCTGTGTTCACAAGAGGCACCCAGCGGCTTCAGGTAGCGGTTTTCCAGGCTTTCAATGTCGTGGGGATGCAGAAAGTGGTAAGCAAACCAGGTTTCGATGTGCTCCAGCACGAAGCCCGCTGCCTCAAAATGAGTCGTGACTTCGGCCATCGTGTACTCCCGCACGTGCTGGCGCCACAGCATGGGGGCCTGACCTTCAGCGAGTTGGATCAGTGAGAACAGCGAGGTGGCATTGGGTGTGGTCAGCAGAAGATGGCCGCCAGGCTTCACTAGGCGGCCACATTCCTTGGCAAATGCCTGAGCGCCATTTCCATGAAAAATGGCTGTCTCCCGCCAATGGTCGGGCGGGATGTCCTGCAGATGTTCAAAGACTTCCAGCGATAGCAGCAGATCCAGTGACGCGTCCGGCATCTGCATCTGCTTTCGCAAGTCGCCCTCGACACCTTGGCAGTCATACCCGGCGTTGCGCAAGGTCAAGCCGACTTCGCCAAGGTCGCCTGTTTCCGCGAGGCGGGTTTGTGGGGTCAACAGCTTTTTGTTTGACAAGAGCCGCAGGGTCTCCATCGCTCGCACCACATGGTCGCGTCGACCTTGCCTGAAGACGTCTTCACAATAGGTGTGGACGATGGCCGCGTCCTCGGGGCGCAGGCGTGCGCGCATGCAGTCATGCACGAACTGAGTGGCGGGATCAAATTGAGCGGAGTCTGTCATGGCGTGCCAAAACGGGAATTGATGTAGTTTGAGAGGCGTTGGGCCAATGCACTTCTGCTTTCAGGGCGCCTCTGGCAGCGGTTGGGCCGTCGACTTCGAGGCCCACCTGGAGTGCAAAGAGTTGATTGCGGCCGTGCGCACCGTGGTTGTACCAGGCCCATGCCGCCATGGTCATGGGGGCATCGTGCTTGGTGTTTCTTTAATAGGCTCACGGGGTCGCTGGTTGCGGCAACGCTCGTTCCCGACGGTACACAAGTCTTGCTCTGGAGGCGTTTAAAGTCGGATGCTCGTGGCCTGTCCGAATTTCCGTGTGTGACGCTCATTGAATCTTCACCGAATTCGTGAAGCTGCTTGGGTATCTTACCGCCTCGATTTCGTGAACTGGTCTTCGTAGAGAATCGCGAATTGATTCATTGCTGATTTCCAGTTGTTTGCTGCCCGTCCCCAGTCCTCGGTGATATTGCGCAGGGCCAGCAAGATCAGCTTGGTGGCCGCATTGTCGCTGGGGAAGTGCCCCCGCCTCTTGATGATCTTGCGCAGCTCGCGTTCACACTCTCAATCGCATTGGTCGTGTAGATCACGCGCCGCACCTCCGGCGGGAACGCAAAGAACGCAATGACCTTGTCCCAGGCCCTGCGCCAGGCGTTGACGACGGTCGGGAATTTCTGGCCCCATGACCCCGCTTCAAACGCGTTCTGCTTGAACTCAGCGGCCTCCGCGCTCACCGCTGTGTAGATCGGCTTGATCGCTGCTGCAAGCGCCTTGTGGCCTTTCCAACTGGCGAAGTCCATCCTGTTGCGGATCAGGTGCACGAAGCAGGTCTGCAGCGTCGTGGCCGGGAACACTGCGCCCAGCGCCTCGGGCATGCCCTTGAGCCCGTCGGTGACGGCGATCTGGACCGCCGTGGCGGCGGTCTTCGTCTTGCGTGGCATTCATGCTCCTTGTTGACAAGCTATGCCTCACACACAAAGTTTCTGACAGTCTCGCCGGATATAAGACTGCAGCCCTGCCTCCCGATCCCTCACGCATCCCCGTCACTTGCAATCCGGGCGGTGTCCATACAAGCCGCTCTTAGGCTGCATGTCGTTGGACAGCAGTTCTTCGGGTACCGTGTGTGTCTTGGTGGGCAGGGGGCTAAGGACAGGCCGGCTCACGCCGGTGGCGGAATGTCCGTTGACTCCAACGTTTGCTCATCCTCAAGCCCGGGCCATGTGCTCGCGCAGCAGGTCGCACAAAGGGGCCATCACCGGCAATTGGACCCGGCTGGTGGTCCGTACCAGGGCATAGCGACCGTCCGGCGTCGGCAGACCGGTGGCGGGCAGAGCGATCAGGCGCCCATCGTCCAGTTCGGCCCGCACCACGGCATGCGCCACCAGCAGCACCATGTTGGAGGCCAGGGTTGCGCTCTTGAGGGCCTGGTAGTTGTCGCCCTGCAGGCTCAGCAAGTCACCCGAGTGCAGCGGCTTGCCGAGGATCTGGCCGATCTCCCGGTCAAAGGCTTCACTCAAGGGGGAGCAGGCCACGGCGTAGGGGCGCAAATCGGCCAGGCCAGGCTGGGGCAGGGCGCTCAGAGGATGGGCGGCCCGGCAAACAAAACCACCAGTCAGGGGTCGCAAAAGCTCGATGCTGAGGCCCTCTGTGTCGTGAATGGCGCTGGCATCCACCACCGCCAGGTCCAGGACATGGCGGCGCAGATCGTTGAGCAAGGCGTCTGTCCTGCCGATGACCATGCGGGCGTGCACCTGCGGCGCCTGGTCGGCCAGCCAGCCCAGGCAGGGGGCCATGCCCAGTTCGGCCGGGGTCGGGCTGAACCCGATCGCGCAGTCGCCGGCCTGCCCTGCGTTCATCAGGGCCAATTCGCGTTTGAGTTCACGCTCCTCATCCAGCAGGCGCTGGGCCCTTTGCTGCAGGGCCAGGCCGAAGCGGCTGGGCTGCAGCCGACGTTTGCCACCATCGAACAGGGGCACGCCCAATTCCTGGGCCAGTGCTGCCAGGCTCCGGCTCAGGGCCGACTGGGTGAGGTGGCAATGCTCGGCGGCCCGCTGCATCGAGCCATGCTCGCACACTGCCAGAAAGTGCTGCAACTTGCGGCTTTCCATGCTTGAAGGTCGTTGTATGAGGAAATTGCAAAAATTGGATGATTATTTTGCGCTTGAATCACTGAACTCGGCACAGGATGATCAGGTCTTTGTCACTTGCTGCCCGAGACATCCATGCCCACTTCTTCTGATCAATGCGGCTCTCCGCGCCCCGGCGAGCCTCTGCCGATAGGCCGCTTCGAAGACATGATGACCTGGCCCGCAGAGGTCCAGCTCAACAGTTACCGGCAGATGGAGCAGGTCTACCCAACCCGTCGGGTCTGTCGCGGTCCCGGGGTGCGGCCTCTGCCGTCGGGGCCGGGGCTTTCGCTCCAGTACCGCGTTGGCGAACAGGCACTGGGCATCGACGATTTCATGCAACGCAATCGCACCACGGGGCTGTTGCTGCTCCAGGACGGCCAGGTTCGGCTGGAGCGCTATGCGGGGGGGCACCATGCCCAAGCCCGATGGCCCTCTTTTTCCGTGGCCAAATCGATTTCTTCAGTGTTGCTGGGGATCGCGCTGCAGGAGGGCTTGATCCAAAGCCTGGACCAGCCCGTGACGGACTATGTGCGTTCTCTCAAGGGCTCGGCCTACGAGCAGGTCAGCATCCGCCAGGTGCTGCAGATGAGCTCCGGCGTGGGCTGGAATGAGGACTACCTCGACCCCCAGTCCGAGCGTCGGCGCATGCTGGCCGTCCAGGCCGCTGATCAGAAAGGGGGGGTGCTGGCGTTCATGGCCCACCTGCCGCAGGTGGCGGAACCGGGCACGCGCTTCAACTACAGCACCGGTGAAACCTATCTGGTGGGCGAGATACTTTCTGCCGCCATTGCTCGCCCGCTCAGCGACTACCTGTCTGACAAGCTTTGGGCCCCGCTGGGGATGGAGTGCGATGCGCTGTGGCAACTCGATGCCGAAGAGGGGCTGGAATTTGCTGGCAGCGGCTTGAACGCCACATTGCGCGATTTCGGGCGCTTTGGGCAGTTCATCCTGAACCAGGGTGTGGTCGATGGCCGTCGCATCTTGCCGCTGGATTGGGTGGCCGATTCGACTGACGTGGTCCGTCACCGCCACCTTCAACCCGGGCAGATACCCCGCTATGCCCCCCGGGGCTACGGCTATCAATGGTGGACCTTTGCCGATCCACCGCCCGCGCCGGGGCAGCGCAGTGCCGCCCTGTTCGCGGCACTGGGCATTTTCGGCCAACAGATCTACATCCATCCGGCTTCACGCATGGTGCTGGTGCTGCACAGCGCCTGGGCCGAGCCGATCGACCCGGCCTGTGTGGCAGAGACCTCGGCCTTGGTTCAGGCCTTGTTGCACGCCTTGTCCTGAATCTGGGGGGCCCGCTTTCGCTTGGCCGCTCAGGCCTTTGTGGCTTAGCCTGGCGGATCGACGATGAGCAAGGAACCCCAGCTACCGCTGGCCACCGCATGCGCAACGCCCGCGGTCACGGTGTAGAGCTCACCGGCCTGGACGCGGACGGCCTGCCCTTCAATCGTCAGCAGAAGCTGGCCTTCCAGCACCAAGAAGGCCTCGTCATAGGGGTGGGTTTCTTCTTCGACGGTCCGGCCATCCATGCGCAGGATCTTGATCTGGCTGTGGCCCAGGCGCGCAATGATGTGGGAGCACCAGGCTGGTTCAAGCTGGGCAGCTAGTGGGTACAGGTCCAAAGAAGGCATGGGTGCAATGAGGCTCCGGTCTGGCCCCGCGCACCGTGCGCCAGGCCGATGGCAAGCATAGGGGCCCAAGGCCTGGCAGTCTTGTACCGGATTGCGCACCCGTTCGGGGCCAGGGCCTTGAGCTCAGAGGCTCTCGTGCACCACCCGTCCCTGCAAGGGTTGCACGGGCCGAGCGTTGGCCGGGAACAGGCGGCGGAAGGCCTTGATCTGCGCCGGTGCCAGCGTAATGGGTTGCTTGAGCACCATCCAGTTGACCCCTTCCGAGCAAGGTGGCGTGGTCAGCGAGCCCTCAAAGGCGTAGTAACCCTGCTTGGCAGGCAGCAGGTCAGCCAGTTTGATTTCCAGTCCCTCGACGGTGATCTTTTCCCCGGGGCGCGGCAGATGGGCAAACACGGGCTCGAAGGCTTTGTTGGGCACGCCAGGCTGTATCAGCACGCCGACCACGCCGAGTTCGCCGGCAGCGCTTTTGTGCACAAAATGGGCCACCATCGCGGTATGGCGTCCCTTCAGGGTCTCTTCGCTGGGGGTGTGGAAATGGAACTGCAACAATTCGTAGGTCTTGTCACCCACGCTCAGCTTGCTGCCGGTGGGCAGGTTCACCTGCACCGTGTGGCCGTTGTTCACCAGCGTCGGGGATGCGCTGCCGTACTGAAAATCGAGTGCGGGCAGTGTCTCCTTGACCGTGGTGCTGATGTCGATCGGACTTTGGCGCAAGCCCTTGGCGCAGCTTTCAAATGCGGGGTCCATCTCGGCCCAGTGCGCGGCCCCATGGTGGCCTGCGTAGCCCCAGTGGGGGGCTGTATCGGCGGCTTGGGCTGCGATGGCTGCCAGGGCGAGCATGCTCGCAGACAGTGTCTGAAGGGTGGGGCGGCGGATCATGTGAGGGCTCCTTCTCGGCTGGCGCAGGTCTCAGGGATGCGCGTACGAGTGGGTTAAATGTAAGTGGATGTTACTCTTGGTTGGTTCAAATTTGGACAATCAAAAGCGAGGCTGGTGTGATGTCGAACATCCGGGGTCGCCGACACGATTCAAAAGACCCGTTTTTTTCAGCGGGGCTGCACCCGCCCGCCCATCGCGGGGCGGGCCTCGGTCCAGAGCAGAGCAGGAGAAGACATGGGCGTTCGCTTTTTGCCAAGGCTTGTGCTGGCTTGCCGCAAGCCCATGCTGGGTGTGGCCTGCTTTCTCGGCGCGCATGGCCTGTGGCTGGCCGCGGTCTTGGGTGCAGGGTCTGCGGCGGCTCAGCCAACGCGGCACGCCGATGACCCGATGTTGCAGGTCAGCCAGGCCATCGCCGGATGCCCGATACCGGCCGTGCCTGTTGAAACACCGGCACAGGCCCGCGATTCGGCTCATTGGCGTGCCGAACGCGGCACCAGTTGCTACCGTTCTGGCCGCTGTCGACTGCCCAATGCCTACCTTTACGACGCCGAGATCATTCCCAGGGTGCGCCAGTTCATTCAGCAAGATGATCGGTTTTGGGGGACCAGCCTCTGGGTTCTGGGCCAGCGCCGCTGGGTGTTTGTGTTCGGTTGTGTGAGTTCAGAGGCGCAGGGCAGGGCGTTGGAGCAGGCCATCCAGGGCATTGACGATGTGGAGGCCGTTGTCGGCCAATGGCGGGTTGGGGCAGGCGCGCCAGTACCCTATCCGGTGGCTGGGCCGTCACCCTGATGCGCCTTGCCCTGCAGAGCACTGGGCGGTCGGCCCTCGCCTCGACCGAGTGCCGGATCGAGGCCCGCCGTGACGCCATCAAGGGCTGCCGCCTGGAGACCTGTGGTGCCCCTCAAGCGATTGCCTGGGGAAATGCTGTTGTCATGTGCGGGCCCTAGGCTCCAGGATCGACCGTTTCGTCGAAATGCCCTTGTGTCATTTTCGTGCCATTGCCATGTCCCCCTACCTGAACCCCGGCCTTCCATGCCAGCCAAGAAACTCCTGATCATGAGCGTGTCGGCCGGCATGGGCCATGTGCGGGCCGCGGAGGCCATCCGGGCCTGTGCGCTGCAGCATGCCGAGGTGGCCGAAGTGGTGCACCTGGACGCGATGGACTTTGTGACGGCGGGCTTTCGCAAGGTCTACACCGATTTCTACGTCAAGCTGGTCGACAAGGCGCCCACGCTGTGGGGCTACCTGTACAACCACACCCATGAGGCCAAGGCCGACAGCTCCCTGGAGCGCCTGCGCCGCGCCCTGGAGCGCATGAATGCGCGGGCCTTGCGCCGTCAGATCCGGGCCCTTCAGCCCGACGCCATCATTTGCACCCACTTTCTGCCGGCCGAGATGCTGGCGCGCCAGATCCACCTGGGTGAGCTTGCCTGCCCGGTGTGGGTGCAGGTGACCGATTTCGATTTGCACCGCCTGTGGGTGCATGAAGGCATGGCGGGTTACTTTGCCGCCAATGACGAAGTGGCTTTTCGCATGCAGGCCCAGGGCATTTTGGCGCGCAACATCGAGGTGACGGGCATCCCCATCATGCCGGCCTTTGGGCAGCCGCTCAGTCGTGCCGCGTGTGCGGCAGAGTTTGGGCTGGACCCCAGCCAGCCCACCTTGCTGCTGATGGGCGGTGGGGCCGGCGTGGGCAGCCTGGAGACCATTGCCCAGCGACTGATGCGCCTGGAGCAGCGCTTTCAGCTGGTGGTGCTGGCCGGCCGCAATCTGCAGGCCCTGGCCAGCCTGCAGGGCCTGGCCCAGCAACACCCGGGTCGACTTTTTCCGCAAGGTTTCACCGGCGTGGTCGAGCGCTTGATGGCCTGCGCGGATCTGGTGATCACCAAACCCGGTGGCTTGACCACCTCCGAGTGCATGGCCATGGGTTTGCCGATGATCGTCAATTCGCCGATTCCGGGCCAGGAGGAGCGCAATGCCGACTACCTGCTGGAGCAGGGCGTGGCGCTCAAGGCCTTCGATGGGGTGACGCTGGAATACCGTGTGCGGCGCCTGCTCGATCAACCGTCGCTGCTGGCCGCCATGCGCGAGCGCAGTCGCGCGTTGGGCCGCCCCGACGCGGCGCAGCGGGTGCTGGCCAGGGTGCTGTCGTGAGCGCGCAGCCCAGCCTGCAGGGGCAGGCCACCGAGCGGCCCTGGCTCACCATCGCCTGGGTGGCCGTGCTGGCCTTCTTTTTTGCCCAGGTCGAGATCCAGATCGAAGGCGGGGCAGGCTGGGCGGCGGCCTTGCCCACCTGGCGCATCGAGCAGCATTGGCTGCTCGACATCTTCTGGGGCGGTCGGGCCATGACGGGCTACCACGCCTGGATCTTCTCCTTCATGGTGCTGATGTTCCATTTTCCGCTGGCCTTTGTGCAGACCTGGTCATGGCGTCTTCAGGCCCGGGCGCTGGCCTGCATCATGCAGTTCTGGGTGATGGAAGATTTTCTGTGGTTTGTGTTCAACCCCGATTTCGGGCTGGCCCGCTTCGATCCGCAGAACGTGCCCTGGCAAAAGCACTGGTGGGGGTGGGCCCCGACCGACTACTGGACCTTCTCGGCCGTGGCCATTGTGTTGTTCTGGCTCTCGTTCAAGGCCATCGGTGCACCAAAAGCGCTGCCTGTCACACCACTGCCTTGAAAACAGGCAGTGCAAGTCAAGTCAAATCAATGACTTGCGTTTGCTTTCAAGCCCAAGGGCACGGCTTGTCCACAGCTTTGTCCAGTGCTCGCGGGGAAAACCCTGTCTTTGTCATCGATGGTCTGGGTCGTCTCAGCCCTTGTTCTGCTTGACCAGGGCCATGGCTGAACCGATCAGGCTGGCCAGTTCACCCATGTGGCTGGGCACGATCAGCGTGGTGGTGGCGTCGGTGGCCACTCGGCTGTAGGCGTCCACGGCCCGTTCGGCCACCTTCAGCTGCACGGCCTGTTCACCGCCGGGCTGGCGGATGGCGGTGGCAATGCGTTCGATGGCTTGCGCGGTGGCGTCGGCCACCGCCGTGATGGAGGCGGCCTCGCCCTGGGCCTTGTTGATGGCGGCCTGTTTTTCGCCCTCCGAGCGCGCAATGAAGGCCTCGCGTTCGCCGGTGGCGATGTTGATCTGCTCTTGCCGGCGGCCTTCCGAGGCGGCGATCAGGGCCCGCTTTTCGCGTTCGGCCGTGATCTGGGCCTGCATGGCGTGCAGGATCTCCTTGGGCGGAGTCAGGTCCTTGATCTCGTAGCGCAGCACCTTCACCCCCCAGTTCAGGGCGGCCTCATCAATGGCGGCGACCACCTGGGCATTGATGATGTTGCGCTCCTCAAAGGTCTTGTCGAGCTCCAGCTTGCCGATCACGCTGCGCAGTGAGGTCTGGGCCAGTTGCGTGACCGCCATGATGTAGTTTGATGAGCCGTAGCTGGCCCGCATCGGGTCGGTGACCTGAAAGTACAGGATGCCATCGACCTGCAGCTGGGTGTTGTCGCGGGTGATGCAGATCTGGCTGGGCACATCGAGCGGAATCTCTTTGAGGCTGTGGCGGTAGGCCACGTTGTCCACGAAGGGGATCAGCAGCTTGGGGCCGGGCGTGAGGGTGCTGTGGTAGCGCCCCAGGCGCTCAACCACCCAGGCGTGCTGCTGGGGCACGATCTTGATGGAGCGGGCGATGAAGATGGCCACGATGACGGCGATGACGAGGGCGAATTCCATGGGGTTCCCTGGGCTGGTGGAGGAGGGCTGAAGTGGAACGGGAGGGAGCGTTTCAGATGGGGGCAACGATCAGTCGGCTGCCCAGCACTTCGACGATGCGCTGCGGCCCGGGGCGGGCGCTTTGGCCAGCCTGCAATTGCACGGCCCATTGTGCGCCGCGGTATTGGGTGGTGGCGCTGCCGTCGGCCTGCCAGTGCGCCACCTGCACGGTCTGGCCCAGGTCCAGGTTCACGTCGGGGTTCTGGCTGGCGGGGCGGTCCTTGGGGTGCTGGCGGCGCCACAGGTGCCAGGCGAGCATCAACGCGCCCGCCACGGCCGAAGCCAGCAGCAACTGGCTGGTGGTGCCGGCACCCAGCCAGGCGGCCAAGGCGCCGGTGGCCAGTCCGGCGGCCAGCAGCAGGAGGTAGAGCGTGCCCGTCAACAGCTCGGCAACGACGGCCGCTCCGGCCAGAATCCACCACAGGGTGATCGGGGTCATGATTTCTTCTCCCAGGCCAGCCATGATGATGTCTTGCTGACACCACATTCTGGGTGAAAAACAGGGGGTGTCAAAAGGGCGCCCCCAATATTCCTTACACTTCGCGCCTGTTTCCGTGATCCACGCCCTTTTTAGCCCCACTCCCGCTTCCGGAGGTCTGCATGAAATTTCGCTTCCCCATTGTCATCATCGATGAGGACTTCCGCTCTGAAAACACCTCGGGCCTGGGCATCCGTGCGCTGGCACAGGCGATCGAGTCTGAAGGGTTCGAGGTGCTGGGGGTGACCAGCTATGGGGACCTGAGCCAGTTCGCCCAGCAGCAAAGCCGGGCCAGCGCGTTCATCCTGTCGATCGACGATGAAGAGTTCACGCCGGGCCCCGACCTGGACCCGGCCGTCGTCAATTTGCGCAGCTTCATCGATGAGGTGCGGCGCAAGAACCTGGATGTGCCGATCTACATCTATGGTGAAACCAAGACCTCACGCCACCTGCCCAACGACATCCTGCGTGAGTTGCATGGCTTCATCCACATGTTCGAGGACACCCCCGAATTCGTGGCGCGCCACATCATCCGCGAGGCCAAGAGCTACCTGGAAGGCGTGCAGCCGCCGTTTTTCAAGGCCCTGCTCGACTATGCCGAAGATGGCTCCTACTCCTGGCACTGCCCGGGGCATTCGGGTGGCGTGGCCTTCCTGAAAAGCCCGGTGGGCCAGATGTTCCACCAGTTCTTTGGCGAGAACATGCTGCGCGCCGACGTGTGCAATGCGGTGGAAGAATTGGGCCAGTTGCTGGACCACAACGGCGCCATCGGCGAGAGCGAGCGCAATGCGGCCCGCATCTTCAATGCCGACCACTGCTTCTTTGTCACCAACGGCACCAGCACCAGCAACAAGATGGTGTGGCACCACACCGTGGCGCCCGGCGACGTGGTGGTGGTGGACCGCAACTGCCACAAATCCATCCTGCACTCGATCATCATGACCGGGGCCATCCCCGTGTTCCTGAAGCCGACGCGCAACCACTTCGGCATCATTGGCCCGATCCCGCAAAGCGAGTTCACCCACGAGTCCATCCAGGCCAAGATCAAGGCCAACCCCTTGCTCAAGGGGGTGGATGCCAAAAAGGTCAAGCCGCGCATCCTGACCATCACCCAGTCGACCTACGACGGCGTGCTGTACAACACCGAGACCATCAAGGGCATGCTCGACGGCTATGTCGAGAACCTGCACTTTGACGAAGCCTGGCTGCCGCACGCGGCCTTCCATCCCTTCTACGGCCCCTACCACGCCATGGGCAAGAAGCGCGCGCGCCCGAAGGAGAGCGTGGTGTACGCCACCCAGTCCATCCACAAGCTGCTGGCCGGCATCAGCCAGGCCAGCCATGTGCTGGTGCAGGATTCGCAGAACACCAAGCTGGACCGCCACCTGTTCAACGAGGCCTACCTGATGCACACCAGCACCAGCCCTCAGTACAGCATCATCGCCAGCTGCGATGTGGCCGCCGCCATGATGGAGCCGCCCGGCGGCACCGCGCTGGTGGAAGAAAGCATTGCCGAGGCACTCGATTTCCGCCGCGCCATGCGCAAGGTGGACGATGAGTACGGCAAGGACTGGTGGTTCAAGGTCTGGGGCCCCGACAAGCTGGTGGACGACGGCATCGGCCGCGCCACCGACTGGATCATCAAGGCCGACGCCAAGTCCACCAAGTGGCACGGCTTCGGCAAGCTGGCCGACGGCTTCAACATGCTCGACCCCATCAAGTCGACCATCGTCACCCCCGGCCTGGATCTGAACGGCAAGTTCGCCAAGACCGGCATCCCGGCCAGCATCGTCACCAAGTTCCTGGCCGAGCACGGGGTGATCGTCGAGAAGACGGGCCTGTACAGCTTCTTCATCATGTTCACCATCGGCATCACCAAGGGCCGCTGGAATTCGCTGCTGACCGCGCTGCAGCAGTTCAAGGACGACTACGAGAAGAACCAGCCGATGTGGCGCATCCTGCCCGAGTTCTGCCAAAAGAACCGCCGCTACGAGCGCATGGGTCTGCGTGACCTGTGCCAGCACGTGCACGAGCTGTACGCCAAGTACGACATCGCGCGCCTGACCACCGAGATGTACCTCAGCGACCTGACCCCGGCCATGAAGCCGTCGGACGCCTATGCCTACATCGCCCAGCGCAAGACCGAGCGCGTGGAGATCGACCACCTCGAAGGCCGCATCACCACCAGCCTGGTCACACCTTACCCGCCGGGCATCCCCTTGTTGATCCCGGGCGAAGTGTTCAACAAGAAGATCGTCGACTACCTCAAGTTCTCGCGCGAGTTCAACGCTCAGTGCCCGGGCTTCGAGACCGACATCCACGGCCTGGTCGAGGAAGAAGACGCAGACGGTCACATGCGTTACTTTGCCGATTGCGTCAAACAAGGCGCTTGAGACCGGTCCGCTGAGCCGCAGGCCTGCGGCACATGAACCAAGGCCCCGCCCTCCAAACAGGAGGCGGGGCCTTTTTGCGAGCCGGAGCCCCGCGCGTCAAAGGTCGATGTCGGGGATGACCCGCAAAAAGCTGGCAAAGCGTGGCATGCCACCGGGGTGCAGGCCTTGGTAGCGGAAGCTGACCCAGCTGCCCACGGGCGGTGGCGCGCGGCGATGGGCCTCGGACAGGCCGCTGCCCAACCGCAGGCGATGCCCGTCGGTGGTCTGCACCAGCAAGGCCCCGGCCAGGCCCTGCCACTGGCCCTTGCCGGGCAGGATCTGCACCACGCGGGCCTCGGCGTCCAGAAAGGGCTTGAACTTCAGCAGGTCGTTGGAGCGCCCTGATCGGTAGAGGTTGCTGGCGCGGTGCAGCATCAGCCCCTCGCCACCGGCGGTCACCACCTCGTCCAGCCAGGATTGCAGGTCGGCCGTCGATGTCACGGGGTGCTGGGGCAGGGCCTGCAGGCCCGTGGGGGCCGGTGCGTGCGATGCGCTCAGCGCCGCCTGCAGCAAGGCCAGGCGACCCTCCGGGCCGCCAAAGGGCCGCACCGGGTCGGGGGTGTCAAACACCATCAGGCGCAGGCCGGTCCAGGCTTCGCTGCCGGCACCCTCACGTACCGCGGCCACGGCGCGCAGAAACTGGCCCCGGCCGGCCCACAGCTCGCCATCCAGAGGCAGTGCGGGCCAGCCTGCGGTGAAGTCGGCCGGTGGCGTGATCCGGTGGCCGCTGCGGGTCCAGAGTTGTTGGCCGTCCCAGCGCGCCCTCACACCGTCGAGTTTTTCGCTCACCAGAAAACCGTCCACCGACTGGCCAGCCTGGTAGCGGCCCGCCTTCATGAGGGGCCCGGGGGCGGGTTGAGGGCTCAGGGCCCGGGCATGTGGCGCCATCGAACCCAGGGCCGCGAGTGCCAGCAAAGTTTGGCGCCGTGCTGGATGGCGCGAAGCCGTGGAGGCACCTTGGGGGCGCGAGATGGGAGAGGCAGAGGGCATGGCAGCGTCCGGTGCGAAGGGATCAAGGTCGATCGGCACCGCACCGGTGCCGTCAGGCACGGGCGCGGTGGGCTTCTGCCCGGGCGCGGCAGGGCGGCGCTGGGGCCGCCTGAGATTGTGGTGCTCAGCCAGCCACGGCGGGCTCGGCAATGCCGCCGACCACCTGGCTGAAACCACCGTCCACATAGGTGATTTCAGCGCTCACGCCGGCGGCCAGATCGCTCAGCAAGAAGGCGGCCACGTTGCCCACGTCGTCGATGGTCACGTTGCGGCGGATCGGCGAGTTTTCGGCCACCACCGACAGGATCTTGCCAAAGCCCTTGATGCCGCTTGCGGCCAGGGTCTTGATCGGTCCGGCCGAGATGCCGTTGGCACGCAGGCCCCGGTTCTGGCTGCCCAGCGACTCGGCCAGGTAGCGCACCGAGGCTTCGAGGCTGGCCTTGGCCAGGCCCATGGTGTTGTAGTTGGGCACCGTGCGCAGGGCACCCAGGTAGCTCAGGGTCAGCACCGACGACTTGTCGTTCAGGTAGGGCAGGGCCGCCTTGGCCATGGCCGGGAAGCTGTAGGCGCTGATGTCGTGCGCGATGCGGAAGGCCTCACGGCTCAGACCATCGAGAAAGTCGCCGGCGATCGCCTCGCGCGGGGCAAAGCCGATGGCGTGCACAAAACCGTCAAACTTCGGCCAGTGGGTGGACAGGTCGGCAAACAGCTTCTCGATCTGGGCGTCGTCGGCCACATCGCAGTCAAACACCAGGTTTGAGCCGAAATCGGCGGCAAATTCGGTGATGCGGTCCTTGAAGCGCTCGCCCACATAGCTGAACGCCAGCTCGGCGCCCTGCGCATGGCAGGCCTTGGCAATGCCGTAGGCAATCGAGCGGTTGGACAGAACGCCGGTGATCAGCAGTTTCTTGCCGGTGAGAAATCCCATTCTTGTTCTCCTGGTCAGGGCCCCAAAGGCCTGGTTGTGCGGACCTGTGGCCCGCCATCGCGTCGAGGGGCGTCATCATAGACGATGCGTCAGGATACAAAAGCTATACTGGCCCGCGACCCAACCTCTGCGTCTTATCGATGCCTCTCATGCTGGACGATGCCGTTTTTTCACGCGTGCTCACCGAATCGGTGGCGCGACAGATGTTGGGCTCGGTGCTGCGTGCCCGTCCGGCTTTCGAGCCTGGGCCCGAGTCTGAGCTTGAAGTGACCGAAATACGCGCCGCCTCCACACAGGGCCGGCTGAAGCAATTCAGCGTTTTCTTTCTGCGTCGCCACGAGGTGCCTCTGCCGCAGCGCACCTATGTTCTGCAGCACCCGCAGTTGGGCGACCATGCCTTGCTGCTGACCGCCATCGGCCGGACGCCTCTGGGTGTCCAATACGAGGCCTGCATCAGCCACGATGTCGACGCATGAGCTGGATTGAGCGCTGGCCCGATGGGCGCGACGGTGGCTGGGCCTGGCGCCCCGAACAGGACACTGATGAGGCCTTCCTGCGGCAACTGTACCGCTCCGTGAGAGAGCCTGAGCTTGCCCTGACGTCCTGGCCCGAGGCCATGCGCGAGGCGTTCTGCCACTCCCAATTCGATTTGCAGCGGCGCCACTACCGTGCGCATTACCCTGAAGGCCATTGGGGTGTGATTGTCTGGCAGGGGCGGGATGTGGGCAGGCTGTACCTGGACCTGGCCCCTGCTCGCTGGGGTCTGATGGACATCGCCCTGTTGCCCGAATGGCGTGGCCAGGGCCTGGGCACGCGGATCCTGGATTGGTGGCTGGATCAAGCCGATCAGGCCGGTATGGGCTGCGGCTTGTATGTCGAGCAGCAAAACCCGGCCCGTCGTCTGTACGAGCGGCGAGGCTTTGTCACCGTCGATGAGCAGGGTGTGTACACCCGAATGAGCCGCCCGGCCGCCCGCGCCGCGCTCAACCCCGGTTGAAGACCGCTTCAACCACCCGCCCTTGAGCATCGTTGGGGCTCACGAACATCAGGCCGGTCGGGCCTGCGGCGGTACTGAATCGCCAGGTGCCCTGTGACAGGGTGGCGCCGGCCTGGGGTGCAAACAGCAGGCTGAAACTCAGATCCGCGTGGTGGGTACCCGGCAGGGCCTCCACCTTCTCAAGGCGGGCCTGCACGCCGGGGCCACCGGACTCTGACTCGAAGACAAACACCTTGCCCCTGCAGGACTCGAAGTCGCTGCGTCGCAGGGTGCCGTTGCTGCGGGGCCAGACTGGGGCTGCTGCCAGGCCGCCCGAGGCCAGCGCCATCACCGGCGCACCGGTCGCAGTTTGCAGAAACGTACGGCGGGAGCTGGGGGAAGACGAGGTGTTCATGGGCATCTCAACAGGCAATTGCGTCCGAATGTAACCATCTGGACGTTATATTGTGTTTTGTGTAAATATTTTGTTTCTGGAGTCTAAGCTCCACGCGCTGGCTTTCTGCATCTGGCGCGTCACAAAATGTCAATTCAAACGGGAGGCTGTTGCCCATGAGCAATCCATATGTCGGTGAGATACGCATGTTCGCTGGCAGTTTTGCCCCTGTGGGTTGGGCTTTTTGTGACGGGGCCATCGTTCCAATTTCCGAGAACGAGACCTTGTTCAATCTGATCGGCACCACTTACGGCGGTGACGGCCAGCAGACATTTGGACTGCCCGATCTGCGCGGGCGGGTACCCATCCACCAAGGAACACTCCAAGGCCAGAGTTTCGTCATTGGGCAAGTGGCCGGCACCGAGACCGAGACGCTGAGCATTCAGCAGATCCCTTCTCACAGCCATCCGGTGGCAGTGTCTGGAACTCCGGGCTATTCGGCTTCGCCGGCCAATGCCGTTTTGGCACGCGACCGCGACCTTCAGGCATTCAACAACGGCACCCCCTCAGGATCTGCCCTGCGTGTGGACAGCGTTGGTGCAGATGGTGGCGGTCAACCGCACGACAACCTGCCGCCCTATTTGTGCATCAATTTCATCATCTCCCTGTTTGGGATCTTTCCCAGTCAGATCTGATCAGTCGTTTTCTCGGGGTCTTGCAATGTCCGATCCGTTCATGTGCGAAGTCAAGCTGGTTGCCTTCAACTTTCCTCCCAAAGGCTGGGCCTTGTGCAATGGCCAGTTGTTGCCGATCAACCAGAACCAGGCCGCTTTTTCATTGCTGGGAACGACTTATGGCGGCGATGGACGAGTGAACTTTGGCCTGCCCGATCTCCAGGGGCGCAGTCCCGTACACATGGGCAACGGCTACACCCTGGGGCAGCGTGGTGGTGAGATGTTGCATACCGTCACCTCGGGCGAGATGCCCACGCACACGCATGCGTTGATGGCCTCCACCTCGACAGGTCGTCAGGCCTCGCCGGTGGGCAATGCCCTGGCGGCCGCCCGCGGCCGCTATGCAGACAGCGGGGACACCGTGCTCAATTCGGCCACGCTTGCCAACGTGGGCGGCAGCCAACCCCACAACAACATGGCACCGTATCTGGTGCTGGCGGCGGTGATCGCGCTGCAAGGTATTTTTCCTTCCCAAAACTGAGGCACTCACCCCATGTCCAACCCATTCGTGGCTGAGATCCGCATCGTCGGGTTCAATTTCGCCCCAACAGGCTGGGCCTTTTGCAACGGGCAGATCCTGCCACTGTCTCAGAACACCGCGCTTTTCTCTCTGCTGGGCACCACCTATGGTGGCAACGGGATGAGCAACTTCGCGCTGCCCGATCTGCAAGCCCGCATGCCGATGCACCCGGGGCAGGGCCCGGGCCTGTCTCAGCACGATCTCGGCGAGGCCGGTGGCTCGGAGTCTGTGACCTTGTTGGATTCCCAGATGCCCGTCCATCGCCACACGGTGCAAAGCGCCGCTGGCAGCGTCACCGACAAGCCGACCGGTGCGGCATTGGGCAGCGCCTCGAACCTGCCCTATGTGAACGCCGCGCCCGATGCCACGATGGCGGCGTCTGCCCTGTCGCCGGTTGGTGGCAACAGTCCACACAACAACATGCCGCCCTATCTGACGATGAATTTCATCATCGCGCTCCAAGGCGTTTTCCCCCAGCGCCCCTGAGTCCACCCAGCGAAAACCTGTCACCATGAAAATTCTCGTTACCGCGGCATCGGCGGCCATCGTGCTTTTTTCGCAAGCCGGGGCGCATGCTGCGGCCGAGGCTCCGCTGGTCCAGCGCAGCGTGAGCGCCGCGCGCGAGGGGCGTTTCATTGACGCCGGATCGGGGCAGGGCTTTGTGGCGGTGGCGCCTGGGCGTCGGCTCGATTTTGGTGCGGCAGGGGTATCGCTGCAGCTTCCGGGCGAGACCGGCAAGTCGGCCACCGCGGCCGGCCTGCGCGGCGCCAGCACCGGCCTCAGCTACCGTTTTGAAGCCGGAGCAGGTGTGGCCCCTGAGGGCAGCGGGATGTCACCCACGCTCTACCACTGGCTGGTCGGGCCACGCAGCGAATGGCAGACGGGTTTGCGCAGCTACGACTCGGTGGCTTACCGGCAGGTCTGGCCGGGTGTGGACGCGATTTTTGCTGGCGACCGGGCCGGCTTCAAATACCGCTTTGAGCTGGCCAGTGGTGCGGATCCGGCCAGCGTCCGCATGTTGGTGGAGGGCGTGGACGCGGCCGAGTTGCGTGCTGACGGCAGCCTGTGGTGGCGCCAGGGAGGGCACAGCCTGGTCGATGCCGCGCCGGTGTCGTACCAGTCATCGGGTGGGCAGCAGCGCACTGTGGCCACGCGCTACCGGCTGGAGGATCTGGGCGGTGGGCGCTGGCGCGTGAGTTTTGTGCTCGGGGCCTATGACAGTGCCTTGCCGCTGGTGATCGACCCGGCCTGGGTCGGCTATTCGGGCCTGATCGGCGGCAGCGCGCAAGACCAGGTGCATGCGGTCACGATGGACACGGATGGCAACACCTATGCCTGCGGTGTCACGCGTTCGGGCGGACTGCCCAAGGCCACCAATACGTACGGCGGCAATGACGACGCATTTCTGGTCAAGTTCGACAATGCCGGCACGGCCCAATCGGTGACTTACTTTGGTGGCTCGGGCGATGAGGTCTGCACGGGTCTGGCGGTGGACGATGCCAAACGCATCTACCTGACCGGGGGCACCGATTCGAGCAATTTCCCGATCCAGGGCAGCGATTCGAACAATCGTTTCCGCCGCGCCCTGGCCGGTGGGCGTGATGCCTTCGTGATGCGGTTGCCGGCTGGTGCCAGCAGCATCGATTACAGCGGTTTCATCGGTGGCAGCGAAAACGATCAGGCCAACGGGATTGCCGTCGATGCCAGTTACCGCGCCTATGTGACGGGATACAGCCAGTGCACGGCCACGCCCGGTGCAGGCTGTGTCACCGCTGGAACGGCCTTTCCCAGCCTGCTGGGCCCGGTGCTGAGTCAATATGGTGGCGCCAGCGGTGCCCAGGGCTATGACGCCTTCGTCGCCGCCGTGGCGGCGGACGGCAGCGGCCTGGTGTATGCCGGTTTTCTCGGCGGTGACGGCGATACCGACATGGGCAATGCCATCGTGGCCATGTCGAATGGCACGGTCTTTGTGGCCGGGCAGACCAACTCGCAGAGCGCCAGCCTGCCGACCTTGTCGGCCCTGCAAAGCAGCACCAACAGTCGAAGCCTCGACAGCAGCGACGGCTTTGTGGCCCGGCTGGCATCGACCGGGGCGCCGGTCTTCTTCTCGCTGCTGACTGGCCAGCCTTCGCAGACCGGCGAATCCGGTGCCGACCGTGCCCTTGCCGTGGCTCTGGACGGGCAGGGCGGGGTGGTGGTGGGGGGCGAAACCGATTCGAGCGGCTTTCCGCAGCGCACGGGCGGTTCGAGCAGCAGCGTTGGGCCATTGGTGTCCTCACGCGGAGGCATGGATGGATTTGTCCTGCGCCTGGACGGCAGTGGCACGGCGATCACCAGTGTCTCCTATGTGGGGGCCAGCGGCTATGACGCGGTGCAGGCCGTGGCCTCGGACGGGAGCGCGTTTTACTTCACGGGCCCCAGCAGCGCGGGCAGCAATTTCAACTTTGTCGATGACAAAGGCCTGAGCCAGGTCGCGCTGGGGGCCCAGGACGTGATGTTGGGCAAGGTGCTTTACAGCGCACCGTCGGCCTGGAAGTACGCCGGCCTGCTGGGCGGCACCGGCATCGACGAGGCGCGTTCGCTGGTGGCGGCCACCTCGATCGACGGGCCGGTGCTGCGCCTGGGGGGCACGACCTCCGGCAGCAGCCTGCCCGGCGGTGCGGCCACGGCCTCCAGCAGCGACCTTTCGGCGCTGGCCAGTTACAGCGGTGCCTCGGGCATGGTGCTGCGCATCGATCCCTTCGGCCCGCCGGCCAGTCTGATCAAGAGCGGTGACAACCAGGCGACGGCGATCCAGAGTGCCTTTGCCACGGCCCTGAAGGTCCAGGTGCTCGATGCCAGCAGCCAGCCGTTGCGCAACGTGGTGGTCACCTTCACGGTGCCGGCCACCGGGGCCTCAGCCGGGCTCACGCCCTCCAGTGCCGTCAGCACCGATGGCAATGGCTACGCCACGGTCAATGCGACCGCCAATGGCACGGTGGGCAGCTACAACGTGCAGGCGGCCGCTGGCGGCTTGTCGACCAGCTTCAGCCTGAGCAACCTCAAGGGCGCGCAGGCCGCGCTGGTGCCCAGTCTGACCCCGTCCACGCTGGCCTATGGCGGCACTGGCACGTTGGGCAGCACAGGGGGATCCGGCAGCGGGGCCGTGACCTTTGTGGTCACCACCGGCACCACTTATTGCTCGATCAGCGGCAGCACCCTGACGGCCACCGAGGTCGGTGGCTGCACCGTGACCGCCACCAAGGCGGGCGACTCCAACTACAACGCGGCCAGTGCCACGCTGGACCTGAGCATCGGCACGGCCGACCAGAGTGGTTTTTCAGTCAGTGCCTCGCCCGCCAGCATAGCCTTCAATTCAAGCGCCTCGCTGAGCAGCAGCGGGGGGACGGGCACGGGCGCCGTGAGCTTCGCGATCACCAGTGGCGACAGCTTCTGCTCACTTGCGGGCAGCACCCTGACCGGGATCGCCGTCGGCACGTGCACCGTGACCGCCACCAAGGCCGGCGACAGCCATTACAAGCTTGCCCAGTCGACGGTTGACGTCAGCGTCACCCAGGCGTCGCAGTCGGGCTTAAGCGTGAGTGCCAGCCCGGCGGCGCTCAGCTATGGCGGCAGCGCCACGTTGTCCAGCAGTGGGGGGGCAGGCAGCGGCGCCGTGAGCTATGCGATCACCGCCGGTGGCGCCTATTGCAGCCTCAACGGGGCCGAACTGACGGCCATCGGTGTCGGGACCTGCACTGTCACTGCCACCAAGGCCAGTGATGCCAGCTATCTGCCGGCCTCCGCCACGGTTGACGTGGTGGTCTCGAAGGCCGCACAGAGTGCCCTGAGTGTCAGCGCCAACCCCGCGGCGCTGGGCTTTGGCGGCAGCAGCACGCTGTCTACCAGCGGGGGGGCCGGCAGTGGCTCCGTCACTTATGCGGTGACAAGCGGCGGCACTTTCTGCTCGGTCTCGGGCAGCACCTTGAATGCCATCGGCGTGGGCACTTGCACGGTCACCGCCACCAAGGCCGCCGATGCGAGCTACGAAGCCGCCAGCGCTGCCGTCGATGTGGTGGTCAGCGCAGGCCCCCAGAGTGCGTTGAGCCTGAGCATCAACCCCAGCAGCCTTGTGCTTCAGGGCACGGCCACGCTGAGCACCAGCGGCGGCTCGGGCAGCGGTGCCGTGAGCTTCGTGGTCAGCAGCGGCAGCAGTTACTGTTCGGTCAGTGGCAGTACCGTGACCGGCACTGGCGTGGGCACCTGCACGGTGACGGCCACCAAGGCCGGGGACGCGCAGTACCAGGCCCGCCAGGCCACCCTGGACATCACGGTGGGCAAGATGGCGCAGGCCGCCCTGACCTTGACGGCCACGCCGAGCAGCCTGGTCTACGGGGGCACGGCCAGCCTGGCCATCACGGGGGGCAGCGGCAGTGGTGCGGTCTCCTACGCCGTCACGGCCGGCGCCAGTGTTTGCTCGATCAGTGGCAATACGCTCAGCGCGACCGGCGTGGGAACCTGCACGGTGACCGCCACCAAGGCCGGGGATGCCACCTACAACCAGGCCGACGTGACGCTGGACGTGGGGGTGGCCGCGGCAGCCCAGGCCAGCCTGGTCGTCAGTGCCACGCCAGCGTCGCTGGCTTACGGGGCCACGGCCAGCCTGAGCAGCAGCGGTGGTTCGGGCAATGGCGCCGTCAGCTACGCCATCACGGCCGGCAACAGCTATTGCAGTGTCAACCAGACGACCTTGAGCGCCATCGGGGTTGGCACCTGCACGGTGACGGCCACCAAGGCGGCATCGGGTCCATATCTGGCGACCACCGCCACCGTCGACGTGGTGGTTGGGCGTGCCGCCCAGGCCAGCCTGTCGGTACAACTTGCACCGGCCACCCTGGTGCTCAACGGATCGGTGACGCTCAGTGCGGCAGGCGGATCGGGGACCGGTGCTGCCAGTTTCACACTCGACGCCGGCCAGGCCTTCTGCACGCTGTCCGGCAGCACGCTGAGCGCCCAGGCCGTCGGCGATTGCACCGTCGGCGTCAGCAAGGCCGGTGATGCACAGTATCTGCCGGCCACCGCCAGCCTGGTCATCGGTGTGGGCAAGGCCAGCCAGAGCATCAGCTTTGCAGCACTGACCGACCGCGTGCTGGGGACGCCTGATTTCACGCTGGGTGCCAGTGCGAGTTCGGGCCTGGCGGTGAGCTACGTCAGCCTCACCCCGGGTCTGTGCCAGGTCAATGGCAGCAGCGTGCATCTTTCCGCCACAGGCTTGTGCACCCTCAGTGCGCGTCAAGCGGGTGACGCAAGTCACCTTGCCGCTGCGCCGGTGGATCAGAGCTTCACCATCACGCTGCCGGCGGGCACCAGCACCAGCCTGGGCGGCCTGCCTGGGGGCGGGAGTGTGTCCTTGAGCGGTGGCTGGGTGTTCGCACCGTCGGGCAGTGGCAACGGGGCGACGGCCGGTTTTATTCCTCTGACTGGACATCCGAAGTCACCCAGCGTGGCACCGCCGCCTGGCCTCACGTTTCCGTACGGACTGTTTGATTTTGTCGTGATGAACGGAGCCCCCGGGGCCACTGTGGTCCTGACCTTCGACCTGCCGGCCGCTGCACCAGCGAACGCACAGTACTGGAAGTTCGGCCCGACGGCGTCCAACACGTCGCCGCACTGGTATCAGTTCAACGGCGTGCAGTTCAGCGGCAGGACCGTCACCCTGACGATTGTGGACGGCGGAGTCGGCGATGATGACCTGACGGCCAATGGCTCGATCAGCGATGGCGGTGGCATCGTGGTGCCCGATCCCTCGGCCTTGGCCAATTCGGTCCCGGCCCTGAACCCAGCGGCTCTGGCCGCGCTGGCCCTGATGCTGCTGATGGTCTTCGCCTGGGGCCGACGCCGCCCGCGCGGCTGAGCCCGTGACCCCGGTGCTGCCGGGGCGCGGTGGTCGGATGCCTGCTGTCGGGCCGGAGCCTGCAGGCTGCCGCTACACTCAGTCGCAATGACGTCTTTGCGAAATATCCATGCCTGCCTGTTGGGGGCGCTGCTGGCGGTCGGACCCGTGCTCGGCACCGCGGCCCCGGCCTACGCCCTGTGGGGGCAGCCCAAGTACCCGGCGGGTTTCGCGCATTTCGACTACGTCAACCCGCAGGTGCCCAAGGGCGGCGAATTGCGCCTGGTCAGCAACAGCCGCGCCTCGACCTTCGACAAGTACAACCCCTTCACGCTCAAGGGGTCGGCCCCGGCCTACCTCAGCGGGCTGATGTTCGACACCTTGCTCACCGGTGCGATGGACGAGGTGGGCTCGGGCTATGGCTTGCTGGCCGAGGATGTGACGGTGGCCCCCGATGGGCTGAGCGCCACTTTCCGGCTGCGGCCCGAGGCCCGCTTTCACAACGGCGACCCGGTGCTGGCCCGTGATGTGAAGTACAGCTACGACATGCTGATGGGACCGGACACCTCGCCCGCCTACAAGACCACACTCGAAGATGTGGCGGGCCTGGAGGTGCTGGACGAGCGCACCGTGCGCTACCGCTTCAAAAAGCCCAATCGCGAGCTGCCCCTGACCGTGGGCGGCTTGCCCGTGTTCAGCCACCAATGGGGGGCTGGCAAGCGCTTCAGTGAGGTGGTGACCGAGGTCCCCATCGGCAGCGGCCCCTACCGCATCGGCCCGGTGCGCTTCGGCAAAGACATCACCTATGTGCGCGACCCCCAATACTGGGCGCGCGATCTCAACGTCAAGCGTGGCAGCGACAACTTTGACCGCATCACGGTCAAGATCTACAAGGACAACACGGCCAAGCTGGAGGCCTTGAAGGCGGGCGAGTTCGACCTGATGCGTTTCTATTCGGCGGGCGACTGGGCGCGCCGCGTCAATGGCAAGCGATTCGATTCCGGCGAGCTGGTCAAGCGTGAGTTCAAGCACCAGTTGCCCTCGGGTTTCCAGAGCTTTTTCCTCAACACCCGGCGCAAGCCGCTGGACGACCTCCGGGTGCGTCAGGCCCTGGGGCTGGCGCTCGATTTCGAATGGATGAACCGGCAACTGTTCTATGGCAGCTACCAGCGCGTGACGGGTTTGTTCGGCAACACGGCCTGCGCCGCTTCCGGCAGCCCCGGCCCCGATGAGCTGGCCCTGCTGGAGCCCTGGCGTGGCCAGGTGCCCGAGGCCGTGTTCGGCCCCATGGCCCAGCCGCCGCGCACCGATGGCGATCAGTCGCTGCGGGGCAACCTGCGCCGGGCCCAGGCGCTGCTGGCCGAGGCCGGTTGGCACTACCGCGATGGCGCCTTGCGCAATGCGCAGGGCGAGCCCCTGGTGCTGGAGTACCTGGACAGCAGCGAAGGCAAGATGGCCACTTTTGCCTCGTGGGGGCGCAATCTCGAGAAGCTGGGCATCAAGCTCAATTTCCGCTCGGTCGACTTTGCGCTGTACCTGCAGCGCATCCAGAAGTTCGATTTCGACCTGATCACCCTGGCCGTGCCCGGCACCCACACGCCGGGCCAGGAGTACGCCGACCTGTTTGGCAGCAAGGCCGCCGACACCGAGGATTCGGGCAACATGGCGGGCGTCAAGAGCCCGGCAGTGGATGCCCTCATCGCCCGCATGACGGCGGCCAAGACCGAGGCCGCGTTGCATTCGGCCTGCCGTGCGCTGGATCGGGTCATCATGCACGGCCACTACCTGATTCCGCAGTACACCGCCGTCACCCACCGGCTGGTGTTTGATGCCTGGCGCTTGCAGGGGCCCGCCACCATGCCCCCCTACGCCCCGGGCGAAGAGTGGGTGATCGACACCTGGTGGGCCCGGCCCGCGCCGGCCCGACAGCCCTGATCCCGCCCTGACCTCAAGCCCTGACCCCAGTCACCCACCGGCCCACCCATGCTTGCCTACATCGTCAAACGCCTGCTGCTGATGGTGCCCACCTTGTTCGGGGTGCTGCTGCTGACCTTCGCCGTGATCCAGTTCGTGCCCGGTGGGCCGGTGGAGCAGTATCTGGCCGAAGCCAAGGCCGGTGCCCAGCGCGGGGCCGAGGGCGGCGGCAGCTACCGCGGAAGCCAGGGTGTGGACCCGAAACGGCTGGAGCAGATCAAGGCCTTGTATGGCTTTGACAAGCCGCCAGCCGAGCGCTTCGTGCAGATGCTGGGCCAGTTTGCGCGCTTTGACCTGGGCAAGAGCTTTTTTCAGAACAAGGATGTGTGGCAGCTGATCCTCGACAAACTGCCGGTGTCGGCCAGCCTGGGCCTGTGGACCTTTTTCATCAGCTACGGTGTGGCCGTGCCGCTGGGGGTGGCGAAGGCGGTGCGGTCAGGCTCGCGCTTCGATCTGGTCACCACCTTGCTGATTTTGGTGGGCTATGCGATTCCGGGCTTTGTGCTCGGGGTGGCGCTGCTGGTGATCTTTGGCGGGCAGTTGCAGTGGTTCCCGCTGCGTGGGCTGACCTCCAGCAACTGGTCTGACCTGGCCTGGCCGGCGCGCATCACCGATTACCTGTGGCACATCGCGCTGCCGGTCACGGCCATGGTGCTGGGCAGCTTTGCCGTCACCGCCATGCTGACCAAGAACGCCTTTCTCGAAGAAATCGGCAAGCAGTACGTGATCACCGCCCGTGCCAAGGGCCTGAGCGAACGTCAGGTGCTGTGGAAGCATGTGTTCCGCAATGCGCTGATCCCCATCATCACCGGTTTTCCGGCGGCCTTTGTGGGTGCCTTCTTCACCGGCTCGCTGTTGATCGAGACCCTGTTCTCACTCGACGGGCTGGGGCTGCTGAGCTACGAGAGTGTGATCCGGCGCGACTACCCGGTGGTGCTGGGCACGCTGTACCTGTTCACGCTGATCGGCCTGGTGACCAAGCTGATCTCCGACCTGTCTTATGTTTGGGTGGACCCCCGTGTCAAATTCGACTGAAGCCCCCCTTTCGTTGCCTGAATCCTTGCCCCCCGTGCCGGCCAGCCTCAGCCCCTCCCGCCGTGCCTGGCTGCGCTTCAAGCGCAACCGGCTGGGCTACTGGAGTCTGGTGTTGTTCGTGGCCCTGGTGTTGATGAGCCTGGGCGCCGAGCTGATGTCGAACGACCGACCGCTGCTGGTGCGCTACGCCGGGCAAACCTATTTCCCGATGTGGAACGATTACCCCGAAAAGGTGTTTGGCGGTGATTTTGAAACCCCCACCGACTACCTCGACCCTTTCATCCGTCAGCAATTGGCGCAGCCCGGCAATTGGGCGGTGTTTGCGCCCAACCCCTATGGCCCCAAAACCCTGAATTACTTCGCCAAAGAGCCCAACCCCTCCGGCCCCAGCCGAGACAACTGGCTGGGCACTGACGACCGGGGGCGTGACCTGCTGGCCCAACTGATCTATGGCTTTCGTGTCAGCGTGCTGTTTGCCCTGGCACTCACCGTGTCGGGGGTGTTGCTGGGGGTGTTGACGGGCGCCGTGCAAGGGTATTTCGGTGGGCGCACCGACCTGGCCTTTCAGCGCTTCATCGAAATCTGGGGCTCCATGCCTGAGCTGTACCTGCTGATCATCTTCAGCGCGGTGTTTGCGCCCAGTGTGGCCCTGCTGCTGGTGCTGCTCAGCCTGTTCGGCTGGATGGGCCTGTCCGACTATGTGCGCGCCGAGTTTTTGCGCAACCGGCAGCTCGACTACGTGAAGGCTGCCCGTGCCCTGGGGGTGTCCAACACCCAGATCATCTGGCGCCACATCCTGCCCAACAGCCTGACCCCGGTGGTCACCTTTTTGCCCTTTCGCATGAGCGCAGCCATCCTGGCGCTCACCTCGCTTGATTTTCTGGGCCTGGGGGTGCCACCGGGCACGCCCTCGCTGGGTGAATTGCTGAGCCAGGGCAAAGGCAACATCGATGCGTGGTGGATCTCGCTGTCCACGTTTGGCGTGCTGGTGATCACCCTGCTGCTGCTCACTTTCATGGGCGATGCGCTGCGCGATGCCCTCGACCCCCGTCAGGCGGAGGCCCAGGCATGAACACCCCCACCACCGATGCACCGCTGTTGCAGGTGCAGGATCTGCGCATCGCGTTTGACGACAAGGAAGTGGTGCATGGCATCAGCTTCAACTTGGCTGCGGGCGAAAAACTGGCCCTGGTGGGCGAATCGGGCTCGGGCAAGTCGGTCACGGCGCTGAGCTTGCTGCGCCTGGCGGCGCATGCCCGCTGTCGGGGTTGTGTGCTGCTGCGCGACACCGCGACCGGCGCCCCCATGCGTGACCTGCTGAGCCTGCCAGAGCGTGAGTTGCAAGGCCTGCGGGGAGACGACATCGCCATGATCTTCCAAGAGCCCATGACCGCCCTCAACCCGCTGTTCACGGTGGGCGAGCAGATTGTGGAGGTGCTGCAACTCAAGAAGGGGCTGAACCGCCAGCAGGCCTGGCCCCTGGCGGTTAAAGCCCTGGCAGACACCGGCATTCCCGAGCCGGAACGGCGCGCCCGCAGCTACCCCCATCAGTTGTCGGGCGGCCAGCGCCAGCGCGCCATGATTGCCATGGCCTTGGCCACCGAGCCGCGCCTGCTGCTGGCCGATGAGCCCACCACGGCCCTGGATGTGACCTTGCGTGCACAGATCCTGGATCTGCTGTCCGATCTGCAACGGCGCACCGGCATGGCCGTGCTGTTGATCACCCATGATCTGCAGATGGTGCGCCGTTTTGCCGACCGTGTGGCGGTGATGGAAAACGGCGTGCTGGTGGAGCAGGGCGCCGTCGCTGAGGTGTTTGCCAGGCCCCGCCATGCCTACACCCGCAAGTTGCTCGACAGCCTGCCGCGGCGCGACGTGATCGAGGTCGATCCCGCCGACCCTGTTCCGGCCGCGGTGCTGCAGGCTGAGGGCCTGCGCGTGGTCTACCCCGTGGCCTTGCCAGGTTGGCGGGGCTGGTGGGGGCGCGGCGAGTTTGTGGCGGTGCAAGGTGCCAGTTTCAGCCTGCCCCAGGGGCGCACCCTGGGGGTGGTGGGCGAGTCGGGTTCGGGCAAGTCCACCCTGGCACAGGCGGTGTTGGGCTTGCTGCCCAGCCAGGGCACGCTGCGCTTTGGTGCGCAGGGCTGGCAAGGCCTGGGCACCCGCAACACGCCGGCCCACCGGGCCTTGCGGCGCCAGGTGCAGGTGGTGTTTCAAGACCCGTTTTCGTCCTTGTCGCCCCGGCTCACGGTGGAGGAGATCGTGGGCGAGGGGCTGCTGGTGCACGAACCCGGGCTGAGTGGGGCCCAGCGGCGCGCCCGAGTCGCCCAGGCCCTGGCCGAGGTGGGGCTGGGCGAGGCGCAGTTTCCGGGCCTGCTGGCCCGCTACCCGCATGAATTCTCGGGCGGCCAGCGTCAACGCCTGGCCATTGCCCGGGCCTTGATCGTGGGCCCGAGCCTGTTGGTGCTGGACGAACCTACCAGCGCGCTCGATGTCAGCATCCAGAAGCAGGTGCTGCAGTTGCTGCAGCAGCTTCAGCGCGAACGCGGCCTGAGTTTCCTGCTGATCACCCACGACATCGCCGTGATCCGCGCCATGGCGCACGAGGTGCTGGTGATGAAAGATGGCCAGGTGGTCGAATCCGGCACGGTGGCCCAGGTGCTGGAGCAGCCGCAAAGCGACTACACCCGCACCCTGGTGCAGGCCGCGCTGGATTGAGGGCCGCTTGGATCCTGCCCAGGCGCTGTCGCACTGCCACGCAGGTGACTCAGACCGCGCCGGCTGGGGCGCCACCTTGCGCTAGCATGCCTCACCCCCCATGAAAACCCAAAGGAGACTCCCATGTTCAACCACGTGATGCTGGGCACCAGCGACATCGAGCGGTCCAAACGTTTTTACGACGCCGTGCTGGGCGTTCTGGGCGCGGGCGAGCCCGCGCGCAACGTGAACGCCACCGGCCAGGTGCGGCTGTTCTATCGGCACGATGGCAACACCTTCGGCCTCAGCGAACCCATCGATGGCCAGGCCGCCACCGTGGCCAACGGCTTCACCCTGGGCTTCAAATGCAATTCACCCGAGCAGCTGAAGCAGTTCCACGACACCGCGGTGGCCCATGGCGGCATCTCCATCGAAGACCCACCGGGTCTGCGCGAAGGCAAGATGGGCTCGATGTACCTGGCCTATGTGCGCGACCCGGATGGTCACAAGCTCTGCGCCCTGTACCGTCCCAAGTAAGTTGCTGGCCGCGGGTCGGGCCGTCAGTCAGGTGCTGGCGGCAGCGCCTGGCGCACCAGCACACATTCGCGGATGTGCTGTTCGCCCAGGGCACGCACCGCTGCATAGCCCATGGCAGCCGACAGGGCTTGGCCGGCAAGCGGCACGTAGCGGGCGGCCTGGCCGGCGGTCAGGCGCAGGCCAGCCTTGGCCGCCAAGGTCAGCAGCAACTCGGCGCTGAGAAAACGCCCGATCAGCAGCGAGCCCACCACTGCGACGGCTTTCTGCACCTGTTCGCGCCGATCTGGTGACAAGCGGTCCAGTTGCACCCCGGACAGGCCAAATTCATGGCTGATCTGGGGGATCAGGCGCGACAGCAGGGCCGCGTCCACAGCGAAATCCAGGCCCGGTACGGGCAGGGCGGCGGCAGCCGCCGCCCACAATGCGCGCTTTTTCAGCAGGCGCCGGCTGTTCAGCACGGCGCGTTGCAGGTCGGCTTGGCCGTGGGTCAGGGCCAGGGTCTTGTCGGGCATGGGGGCTCCAGTCAGTCCTATGGCGCCATTGTGCTGGCCAAGGGCCTTCTTCAAGCGGCCTGCGTGATGGCTTCGATCTCTTCGTTGAGTTCCAGCCAGCGCTCTTCAAGCTTTTCCAGTTCGTCGCTGATGGCCTTGAGCTTCTTGCCGCATTCTGCAATCTCGGCCGACGGCAACGGCGTGCTCAGGCGTTCTTCCAAGGCCGTCTTGTCCTTGCCGAGCTGGGCCATGCGCTGGTCCACTTGCTCCAGCTCTTTCTTGAGGGGGCGGGTCTTTTCGGCCAGGGCCTGGCGGGCCTGGGCATCGAGCTTGCGTTGATCACGTGAGGCAATGGCCGGGGCAGCTGCCTGGCTGGCGGCGGCTTCGGCAGCACGGGCGGCCTCGGCAGCGGCGGCCTGGCTGGCCTGGGCCTCGGCCTCCAGATTGCGCTGGGTTTCCTTGGCGACTTCACGCAGGCGTTTGGATTCGTCCAGCAGGTAACGCTGGTAGTCGTCCAGGTCACCATCGAAGGGGCCGACCACGCCACGGCCCACCAGCCAGAACTCGTCGCACACCGAGCGCAGCAGCGCCCGGTCGTGGCTGACCAGCATCACGGTGCCTTCAAACTCGTTCAGCGCCACCGACAGGGCCTCGCGGGTGGCCAGGTCCAGGTGGTTGGTCGGTTCGTCCAGCAGCAGCAGGTTGGGTCGCTGCCACACGATCATGGCCAGCACAAGGCGCGCTTTTTCACCGCCGCTCATGGTGCCCACGGCCTGCTTGACCATGTCGCCGCTGAAGTTGAATGTGCCCAGGTAGTTGCGCAGGTCTTGCTCGCGGGAGGATTCGCGGGCATTCGGCCCCAGCTCCTTGGCCAGCCGGATCATGTGCTCCAGCGGGTTCTCGCCGCTGCGCAGCACATCCAGTTCCTGCTGGGCAAAGTAGCCGATGGACAGGCCCTTGCCTTCGGTCACGGTGCCGCCCAGGGGCTTCATCTCGCGGGCAATGGTCTTGACCAGGGTCGATTTGCCCTGGCCATTGGCACCCAGGATGCCGATGCGCTGGCCGGCCAGTACCGAGCGGTTGACCCCGCTGAGGATGTACTTGTCGCCCTCGTCGGTCTGGTAGCCGAACGCCGCATCGCTGATGGCCAGCATGGGGTTGGGCAGGTTGGTCGGTTCCTTGAACTCGAAGGTGAACTCGGCATTGGCCAGGATGGGCGCAATCTTCTCCATGCGCTCCAGGGCCTTGACCCGGCTTTGCGCCTGCTTGGCCTTGCTGGCCTTGGCCTTGAAGCGGTCAATGAACTTCTGCAGGTGGGCAATCTTGTCCTGCTGCTTGGAGAAGGCCGCCGCCTGCAACTCCATCTGCTGAGCCTGCAGGGTCTCAAACGCGCTGTAGTTGCCGCCGTAGCGCACCAGTTGGGCGTTGTCGATGTGCAGGGTGACGTTGGTCACGGCATCCAGAAACTCGCGGTCGTGGCTGATCACGATCATGGTGCCGGCGTAGCGCTTGAGCCAGGCTTCGAGCCAGACCAGGGCGTCCAGGTCCAAGTGGTTGGTGGGTTCATCGAGCAGCAGCAGGTCGGAGGGGCACATCAGAGCCCGGGCCAACTGAAGGCGCATGCGCCAGCCGCCCGAGAAACTGTTCACAGGGCGGTCCAGCTCGTGGCTCTGGAAACCCAGGCCCAGGATCAGCGACTGGGCGCGCGGCACCGCATCGTGGTCACCCGCATCGGCCAGGTCGGTGTAGAGCTGGGCCATGGCCATGCCGTGGTCGTGATCGTCGTACGACGCGTCAGAGGCCTCCAGTGCGTGCAATTGGGCACGCAACTCGGCGAGTCGGGTGTCGCCATTCAACACGAAATGGGTGGCACTTTCATCGGTCTCGGGCATGTTCTGGGCCACCTGGGCCATGCGCCACTGGGCCGGAATGTAGAAATCGCCGCCGTCTTCATGCAGGCTGCCATTCAGCAGGGCAAACAGGGTGGACTTGCCGGCCCCGTTGCGACCGACCAGGCCTACCTTCTCCCCCGGGTTGAGGGTGACGGAAACCTTGTCGAGCAGCACTTTGGCGCTGCGTCGCAAGACGATGTTCTTGAGCGTGATCATGGCAAGGCCCGGCCGGTGCCGGTGTTGGAAGGCAAAGCCTGCGATTTTCGCATGCCCGGACAGGGCAGGGTTGCCGCGAGCTTCAGCGGCTGATCTTGAAGGTGGCCACCACAGCCGCCAGATGGGCCGCCTGCTCCTTGAGGCTTTCGGCGGCAGCGGCCGATTGCTCGACCAGGGCGGCGTTCTGCTGGGTCATCTGGTCGAGGTGGGACACGGCCGCATTGATCTCACCGATGCCACGGCTCTGGTCGGTGGTGCCGGTGCTGATCTCCTGGACGATGGTGGTGACCTGTTTCACGCTTTGCACGATCTCGCCCATGGCCTGTCCGGCCTCGCCGACCAGGCGGCCGCCGTCTTCCACCCGCTCGACGCTGGCGCCGATCAGGGTCTTGATCTCTTTGGCGGCCTCGGCAGATCGGCTGGCCAGCGAGCGCACCTCGGAGGCCACCACGGCAAAACCACGACCTTGCTCGCCGGCCCGCGCAGCTTCGACCGCCGCGTTCAGGGCGAGGATGTTGGTCTGGAAGGCAATGCCGTCGATCACTGAGGTGATGTCTGAGATGCGGTGCGAGCTGTTCGAGATGTCACTCATGGTTTGCACCACCTGACCCATCACCAGGCCCCCGCGATCGGCCATGTCGACCGAGCGGGTGGCCAGGTCGCGGCCGTGGGCTGCGCTCTGGGCGCTGTGGTTGACCAGTTGGGTCAATTGCTCCATCGAGGCCGACGCCTCTTCGAGGTTGCTGGCGGTCTGCTCGGTGCGGCTGCTCAGGTCTTGCGAGCCCAGGGCGATCTCGCTGGAGGCCGTGGCGATGGACTCGCTGGTGTGGCTGACGTCGCGCATCACGGCCTCGATCTTGCCCACGAAGTCGTTGAAGGCGGTGGCGATCTCGTCGATCTCGTCGCGGCCCTTGATCGGCAGGCGCTGGGTCAGGTCGCCTGTGCCCGAGCCGATCTGGCGCATGGCGTTGCGCACGCGGGTCAGGCCACCCAGCAGGGCGTGCACGGTGCCCATGGCCAGCAGGCCGGCCAGCACACCGACGACGACCAGGGCACCCGCCACACTGAGCAGCAGGCGGTCCAGCCGGCTCAGGGCTTCGCGCCGCTGGGCAGCCGTCACCAGTACCCAGTCGGTCTCGGGGACGGGCGCGGCCTTGAGCAAATAGGCCTCGCCACCGATCCCGGCGACTTCGGGGTCATGTTCGCTCTGGCTGGCGCGGCCCAGCAGATCCGGGGTGATGTCCCTGGACAGGTCGGCCACGGGCTTGAGGATCAATTGCTTGTCAGGGTGAGCCAGGATGCGGCCCTCCTTGTCCAGCAGAAAGGCAAAGCCGCTCGGCGTGGGGTGGATCTGGCCCAGGCCCTTGACCACGTCTTCAACCGTGACATCGGCCCCGGTCACGGCGCGGGTCTGGCCGCCGGTCTTGACGGGGAAGGCAAAGGTCACGACCAGCTTTTGGCTCGATGCAGCGATGTAGGGCGGCGTGAGGATGGCCTTGCCGCTCTGATCGGCCAGCTTGTACCAGGCGCGGGAGGTGGGATCGTAGTCGGCCGGGCGGCTGCGGCTGGGCACCGACACCATCTTCTTGTCGGCGCTGCCGATGTAGGCCAGGTCCTGTCGACCGGACACCAGGGCCTGTTGCAGGGCCGGGTTGGGGTCGGGGTTGTCCACCGCAGGTGCCAGGGCTTCGACGACCTGCTTTTGCGCCAGCGCCCATTGGCCCAGTTGCCGGGCTTCGGACTGGCTGATGCGGGTCAATTGCTCGTTCAGGTCCTCGAGGATGAAGCCGCGTGCAAAGTAATAGCTGACAGCGCTGACCAGCACGATGGCGGCGCTCACGATGAGCACGCTGGTGGCGATCAGCTTCTGGCGGATGCTGTGGAACATGGCCTGTCCTTCATGAGGATCGAGGCGGGCAGGCCCCTGCTCCAGTCTGTCACCCGGAGCCCCTTCGGCCTGTGACCCCATGGCCTGAGCAAGGGGGATGCAGCCTCGACCTCCGGCGGACATGGGATTCAAGGGGACTTGGGGTAGGCTGCTCGTCTCTGGTTGTGGTCAGATGTGACAAAGTTTGACACATTCATGTGACAACTGGCTACAGCTTTGCCCTGAGTGGCGGGCCGCCCTGGGTCAGTCTGCAGGGCTCAAGGCCTCACGCGTCACCAGCAGCACCTGGTCGCCACCAGCACTGGTTTCCAGCCAGAACACCGGCAGATCGGGGAAAGCGGCTTCGAAGTAGGCCCGCTCGTTGCCGATCTCGAGCACCAGCACGCCTTGCTCGCTGAGTCGGTCCGGCGCATCGCGCAACAACTGCCGGATGAAATCCATGCCGTCAGTGCCGCCAGCCAGGGCCATTTCGGGCTCGGCCAGGTACTCCGCGGGCAGTTGGGTCATGCTCTGGGCGTTGACGTAGGGCGGGTTGCACAGGATCAGGTCGTAGGGGCCGGGCAGGGCGCTCAGGCCGTCGCTGGTCTTGAGCGTGATGCGGTCTTGCAGGCCATGCCGGTCCACGTTGATGCGGGCCACGGCCAGTGCGTCGGCAGAGAGGTCGGCGCCTTCCACCACGATTTCGGGCCAGGCCATGGCGGCCAGCACGGCCAGGCTGCCGTTGCCGGTGCACAGGTCGAGCACGCGGTGGGTGTTGGCGTCCAGCCAGGGGTCGATGCTGCCGTCGGCAATCAGTTCGGCAATGAAGCTGCGCGGCACGATGGCGCGCTCGTCCACATAAAAAGGCACGCCTTGCAGCCAGGCCTCGCGCGTCAGGTAGGCCGCGGGCTGGCGGCTGCTGATGCGGCGCTCGATCAGGGCCTGCACGCGTGCGGCATCGTCGGGGCCAACGGCTTGGTCGGCCACCGAAGGTTCACCCTCGGGCTCACCCCCCAAGGGGCTGTCCAGCGGCAGGCCCAGTTGCCACAACACCAGCCAGGCGGCCTCGTCAAAGGCATTGGTGGTGCCGTGACCAAAGGCCACGCCAGCGGTCTCCAGTTGTTGCCGGGCTTGCTCGATCAGACCCAACACGGTTTGCGGGGCGCCGCTCACGCTGCGACTCCGGTGCCCAGGCTGGCGTTCAAGTTCTCAAGGGTGCGGCGGTAGATGTTTTTCACAGGTTCAATGTCGGCCACGGCGATGTGCTCGTCGATCTTGTGGATGGTGGCGTTGGGCGGGCCAAACTCGATCACCTGGGGGCAGATCTGGGCAATGAAGCGACCGTCGCTGGTGCCACCGGTGGTGGAGAGTTCGGTCTCGATGCCCACTTCGTCGCGGATGGCGCCCTGGATGGCTGTGACCAGGCTGCCCGGGGTGGTCAGGAAGGGGTGGCCACCGATGGTCCACTGGATGTCGTATTCCAGCTCATGGCGCTCCAGCACGCTGGTCAGGCGCTGCTGCAGCGCTTCGGCGGTCGATTCGGACGAAAAGCGGAAGTTGAAGTCGATCACCACCTGCCCGGGGATCACATTGGTGGCACCGGTGCCGCCGTGGATGTTGCTGATCTGCCAGCTGGTGGGTGGGAAGTAGGCGTTGCCACGGTCCCACTCGATGGCGGCCAACTCGGTCAGGGCCGGCAGGGCTTGATGGATGGGGTTGCGGGCCAGTTGCGGGTAGGCGATGTGGCCCTGCACGCCCTTGACCGTCAACTTGCCGCTCATGGTGCCGCGGCGGCCGTTCTTGATCATGTCGCCGGTGCGCTGCACCGAAGTAGGTTCACCCACGATGCAGAAGTCGAGCTTCTCGCCACGTTCCTTGAGGGTGCGGCAGACCACCACGGTGCCGTCCACTGAAGGGCCTTCTTCATCGCTGGTGATCAACAGGGCCAGGGACAGGGCTGGTTGCGGCTGCGCGGCCAGAAACTCCTCGGTGGCGACCACAAAGGCCGCGATCGAGGTTTTCATGTCGCTGGCGCCACGCCCGTACAGGCGCCCGTCGCGGTGGGTGGGGGTGAAGGGGTCGCTCTTCCACTGCTCCAGCGGGCCGGTGGGCACGACATCGGTGTGGCCGGCAAAGACCAGGGTAGGGGCATCGGGGGTGGCGCCCGGCCGCTTGGCCCACAGGTTGGTGACTCGGAAATGCGCGGGCCCGCTGACCAGGGTTTCGCAGACAAAGCCCAGGGCCTCAAGGCGTTCGCGCAGCAGCGCCTGGCAGCCCGCGTCGTCGGGCGTGACGGAGGGGCGCGAGATCAGTTGTTCGGTGAGGTGCAGGGTACGGGACATCAGTGCTTCACGTCGAGGACGATTTCGGTGAATGAGGGTTCGTCCTCGGGCTCGGCCCGGGACTTGGCGGCCTCGGCAGCGGCCTTGCCGGACTGGTCGAAGTCGTTTTGCAGACGCCACATCAGGTTGGTGGGCGAGTCGGCATGGGCCATGCCTTCCTTGCGGTCGATGATGCCGGCCTGGATCAGGCGGGCAATGTCTTCTTCGAAGGTCTGCGAACCTTCGGCCATGGACTTTTCCATGGCTTCCTGGATGCCGTTGAAGTCGCCTTTTTCGATCAGGTCGGCAATCAGCTTGGTGTTGCGCAACACCTCGCAGGCGGGGATGCGGCCGCCCTGGTTGCTGCGCAGCAAGCGCTGCGACATGACGGCCTTGAGCGCCGAGCTGAGGTCGACCAGCAGGGTCTGGCGCACTTCGACCGGGTAGAAGCTCAGGATCCGGTTCAGGGCCTGGTAGCTGTTGTTGGCGTGCATGGTGGCCAGCACCAGGTGGCCCGACTGCGCATAGGCCAGGGAGGCCGACATGGTCTCGCGATCGCGGATTTCGCCGATCAGGATCACGTCGGGGGCCTGGCGCAGTGCGTTCTTGAGCGCCACCTGCAGCGACTGGGTGTCGGTGCCCACCTCGCGCTGGTTGATGATCGATTTCTTGTTCTTGAACAGAAACTCGATCGGTTCTTCGATGGTCAGGATGTGGCCCGTGCTGTGCTCGTTGCGGTTGTCCAGCATCGAGGCCAGCGTGGTGCTCTTGCCCGAGCCCGTGGCCCCCACCACCAGCAGCAGGCCCCGCTTCTCCATGATCAGTTCGGTCAGGATGTCGGGCAGGTTGAGCGTGGCCAGCTTGGGGATCTCATGGCTGATGTAGCGGATCACGGCGGCCACGCTGCCGCGCTGATGCATGGCGCTGATGCGGAAGCGCCCGATGCCCTTGAGCGCATAGCCCACATTCAGCTCGCCGGTCTCCTGCAGCTCTTCCATGTTGCTGGCGGGCAGGATCTCGGCCAGCAGGCTGCGTGGGGCATCAAAGGGCAACAACTGGTTGTTGATGGGCACGCAGGTGCCGTTGATGCGGATCAGGGCTGGGGCGTTGGCTGACAGGTAAACGTCGGACGCACCCTTTTCACCCATCAACCGCAGGATGCGTTCCATCATGCTCATGTTGGCGCTCATGGACTGGCTTTCGAAGTGCAGGGTGGCGTGGGGACCCGGGGCAACCGGCTTCAGCGGCTGCGTGACTGGACGAAGTTGACGATGCGCAGCGCCGCTTCGACGCATTCGGCCGCATCGGCCACCAGGGCCATGCGGATGCGCTGGGCTCCGGGGTTGACCCCACCCACCTCGCGTGCCAGGTAGCTGCCCGGCAGCACCGTCACGTTGTATTGAGCCAGCAACTCACGGGCAAAACCGGTGTCGCTGAGGCCCAGGGCCTCGGGCACCCGGGCCCAGAGGTAGAAGCTGGCGTCGGGCAGTGCCACATCCAGCACGCCGGCCAGAATGGGGGTGACCTGGGCGAATTTCTTGCGGTACAGCACGCGGTTCTCGACCACATGGGCTTCGTCGTTCCAGGCTGCGATGCTGGCCGCCTGCACCACCGGGCTCATGGCGCTGCCATGGTAGGTGCGGTACAGCAGGAACTGCTTGAGGATGGCCGCATCGCCCGCCACAAAGCCGCTGCGCAGGCCCGGCACGTTGCTGCGCTTGGACAGGCTGGTGAAGGACACCAGATTGCGGAAATCGTCGCGCCCCAGCTTCTTGGCGGCTTCCAGGCCGCCCAGTGGGGGCTCATCGCGGAAATAGATTTCGCTGTAGCACTCGTCCGAGGCAATGATGAAGCCATGGCGGTCGCTGAGTTCGAACAGCTTTTGCCACTCGCTCAGGGGCATCACGGCCCCGGTGGGGTTGCCGGGCGAGCAGACAAACAGCAACTGGGTACGGGCCCAGGTGTCGGCGGGCACGCTGTCCCAGTCGACCGCAAAGTTGCGCGCCGGATCGCTGGGCGCAAAGTACGGGTCGGCGCCGGCCAGCAGGGCCGCACCTTCATAGATTTGATAGAAGGGGTTGGGGCAGACCACGGCCGGTGTGGGCCAGCGCGGGTCGATCACGGTCTGGGCAAAGGCAAACAGGGCTTCGCGCGAACCGTTCACCGGCAGGATCTGGCTGGCAGGGTTCAGGTCGAGGTCGTAGCGGCGTTTGACCCAGGCGGCCATGGCTTCGCGCAATCGGGGTTCACCGGCCGTGGCCGGGTAGCCCGCCAGGCCGTCCAGGCTGTTGACCAGGGCCGTCTTGATGAACTCGGGCGTCGGGTGCTTGGGCTCGCCAATGCCCAGGCTGATCGGGCTGTGGTAGGGGCTGGGCGTGACGCCGGCAAAAAGTTGCCTCAGCCGTTCAAACGGGTAAGGCTGCAGTTTGGAGAGCAGTGGGTTCATGGAACCACATTATCCCGGAGTGCCGCAGACCTTCGTTGAAAACGGGCTTGAAATCGCCCTGCAGCGCTGGCGCAGGTGCCTTTTTGCTCGGGTGTCAGTTGACCATGACGGTATTGCCCAGGCTCTTATACGGGCCGGCGTCGCGCGGATGCGGCAGCTCGCTTTCGGTCACCAGCGGTTTGGCGAGGTCACGGGCCATCGCCACGATGGCCTGCAGCAGCGCCTGGTGGGAGCCTGGGTGTTGGGCTGCGCTCAGCAGGCCGGGGGCCAGCAGCCACTCGTCCACGGGCCACTGGGGCAGTTCAAGCACCCCCGGGTAGCCCAGCCCGACGTCTTGCAGGCACAGGCGGAACCCGACCGCCCGCAAGCTCTGCAGTCGGCGCCATGCGCTGGTCGGGTCGCTGGCGGCCCAGGCCAGGTCATGGGTGCTCAGGGCCAGGCCCAGCACCTGCCCCGGCAGGGGGTGCCGCTGCAGGCAGTCTTGCAGCCAGCGCACCGCATGGTCCTGGCGCAGCAAGGGGGTCAACAGGGCCAGTGTCAGCGGCAAAGGGGCCGAGGTTGGCGGTGCCGGGCCCTTTTCAAGGTGTTGCCATCGGCTGACCCGCGCGATCAGTTCTTCGTCCAGTTCAAAGCTCAGATCGGCGCGGCGGGCCACTTCCTGCAGCGGCGCTCTGGGGCCGGCGGTTTCAATCCATCGCAGGGCCGCCCGATGGCCCCCTGGCTGGCCGTCGGAGCGTTGGCGATGGCGCAGGTCCAGGCTCAGCCAACGGGTCAGCGCCGAGAGGCCGAGGTCACTGCGGGCCAACAGCCTTTGCCGGGCCTGCTGGCCCAGCCCGGGGGCGTACCAGCAGGGGCGACCCGGTGCTTCGTGGCGGGCCTGGCGCACGGCCAGGCTGACGCGGCGCAAGCCCTGGGTGAGGGGGTCGTCTTCGTCGCCGCTCAGCGGGGCGGCCGCCAGCAGCACCCTGACCTCGCTCAGGGGCCGGGTGGGGTGGCCGGCGTACCCCATCAGGGCCTGGTACACGCGCCAGGCGCAGGCCTCGACTTCAGACGCCGTCAAGTGGGCCGGTAGCAGGGCCACGAATTCGCTGCCACCCAAGCGGAACAGGTCGGTGCCGGCTTCGGGCAGGTGCTGGCTCAAGGCCTGCCCCAATTGCTGCAGGCAGGCGTCGCCCGCCTGCGGACCCCGCAGTTCATTGAGTTGGCCCAGGCCATCGAGCTTCACCATCAGCAGGTTCCAGGCCTGGCCTTGCGCCGCCTGGCCCGCCATCAGGCGATCGTGCAGTGCCGCGCGGTTGGGCAGGCGGGTGAGCGTGTCCAGGTACACCAGGCGCTCGATCTGGTCGGCCGCCCAGCGGCTGGCGGTGATGTCCTTCTTGAGTTCAAACCAATGTGTGATGTCGCCATTGGCGCGTCGGATGGGGCCGATCTCGACGTCTTCCAACACCCGGCGACCATCGGGCAGCAGCACGGATTGCTCACCCCGCCAGGTTTGGCCCCGGGCCATGGCTTCGTGCAGGCTGTGGCGTTGCTGGGTGCTCAGGCCCGGGGTGGACAGCAGGTCGGCAGGCAGGTTGTGGAAGGCGGCCGCATTCAGGCCGGCCCGGCCAATGAAGGCGGGATTGACGTATTCGATGCGCCGCTGGGTGTCCGTGATCACGATGCCGATGGGGCACTGCTCGATCAGGCTGACCAGTTTGTGGATTTCTTCATCCTGCGCCTGCCAGGCACTCAGGGTGGCCTGGGCCCGCAGCAACTGGCGCTGGTAGCTCAGGCGCGACAGCAGCGCAATGCTCAGGGCCACGGCCATGTTGGTGAGCACCACCAGGTGCGGGGCGTATTCGCGCTGAAAGCGGGCCGGCGGCAGCCAGCCCCGGGCTTCAAACCAGGGCAGGGCCAGCATGTAGCCCGTGTTGAGGGCCGCCACGGCCAGGGCGCTGCGGGGCCCCAGCAACCAGGCGGCGCTGGCGACCTGGATCGGCAGCGAGAGGATCAGTGGTCCGTTCAGGCCGCCGTTGTGGAAGACCACCTCCAGTGAAATCAGCCATTGCCCCCAGATCAGCACATGGGCTGCTGCCTGCACATGGCCGAGATTGACCAGCAGCAGGCAGCTTGGCAGCACCAGCAGGATGGCCAGGCGGATGCGGGCGATCTCTTCGAAGAAGCGGGTGTCGTAGACATAGCTCATGGCCAGACACGACGAGACCATCAGCAAGCCGGTGATCCAGATCATCAGAACCGTGTCCTGACGGGCGAAATCAGCCTCGGGCTGGAGATGGGGGGGCAGATCGGACATGGGGCGGCGCAATGAAAGAGGGCCCACTTTAGAAGTGGACCCTCCCGTGAGGCCGCACCATTGCCAGGTGCTGAACAGTTAAATGGATTCAGCCCGATGGGGCTTCAACCCTTCTGAAACAGACGGATCACGCTGGAGAAGTCCAGTGCCCCCTGGCCGCCCAGGCTGTGGGCGGCGTAAAGGCTGCGCGCCAGGCCGCCCAACGGCGTGCTGGCCTTGACCGCGGTGGCGTTTTCCTGGGCCAGGCCCAGGTCCTTGAGCATCAGATCGGTCCCAAAGCCGCCCGCGTAGCCCTTGGAGGCCGGGGCCGTCTCCATTACGCCGGGCATGGGGTTGTATTTTTCGAGGGCCCAGTTGCCGCCCGAGCTGCGGCGCATGATCTCGGACAGCACCTTGGGGTCCAGCCCGTTGGCCACGCCCAGGGCCAGGGCCTCGCTGGTGCCGATCATCAGGATGCCCAGCAGCATGTTGTTGCAAATCTTGGCGGTCTGGCCGGCGCCTGCGCTGCCGGCATGGAAGATGTTGGCGCCCATTTTTTCGAGCAGGGGCCGGGCCAGTGCCAGGCCCGCGTCATCCCCCCCCACCATGAAGGTCAGGGTGCCCGCGATGGCGCCACCCGTGCCGCCCGACACCGGGGCGTCGATGCAGGGCAGGCCGAGGGCTGTGGCCGCCTGGGCCACTTTTTGCGCGCTGGCGGCGGCAATGGTCGAGCAGTCGATCACCAGCGTGCCCGGGTTCAATTGCTTCAGCAGGCCGGTGTCGCCCAGGTACAGCGACTCGACGTGCTGGCTGGCGGGCAGCATGCTGATCACCGCCTGGGCACCGCGCACGGCCTCGGCGGCGCTGGTGGCAATCGTCAAACCCTCTGCCGCAAACTTGTCGCAGGCGGGTTTGGACAGGTCAAAAGCCTGCACGGCGTGGCCGGCCTTGAGCAGGTTCAGGGCCATCGGGCCGCCCATGTTGCCCAGGCCAATGAAAGCGATCTTCATGTGTGTGTCTCCGTCGTCGTTGTGTGGTCGCGGTACCGTGGTTCGGTGGGGGTCAGCGGATGGCGTCCGGGGCATCGCCGTCAAGCATGCGGCGCGAGATGATCACGCGCATGATCTCGTTGGTGCCTTCCAGGATCTGGTGCACCCGGGCGTCGCGCAGCAGGCGCTCCAGCGGGTACTCGCGGATGTAGCCGTAGCCGCCATGCAGTTGCAGGGCCTCGTTGCAGACCGTGAAGCCCACATCGGTGGCAAAGCGCTTGGCCATGGCGCAGTAGGTGGTGGCATCGGGGGCCCCGGCATCGAGTTTGCTGGCGGCCAGCCGCACCATCTGGCGAGCGGCCACCAGTTCGGTGGCCATGTCGGCCAGCTTGAACTGCAAGGCCTGAAAGCTGGCAATGGGTTTGCCGAACTGCTGGCGCTCCTGCATGTAGCGCTGGGCCTGGGCCAGCGCCCCTTGGGCGGCACCGACCGAACAGGTGGCGATGTTGATGCGCCCGCCGTCCAGCCCCTTCATGGCGATCTTGAAGCCCTCGCCCTCGGCGCCCAGCAGGTTGTCGGTCGGGATGCGCACGTTGTCAAAGCTGATGGTGCGGGTGGGCTGGCTGTTCCAGCCCATCTTGTGCTCCTTCTTGCCGTAACTGATGCCCGGCGCATCGGCGGGCACCACCAAGGCCGACACACCTCCTGCGCCAGGGCCGCCGGTGCGGGCCATCAAGACCAGCACATCGGTGCTGCCCGCCCCCGAAATGAAGGCCTTGCCGCCGTTGATCACATACTCAAAGCCCACCCGCTCGGCCCGCGTCTTGAGCGAAGCCGCGTCGGAGCCGGCGCCGGGCTCGGTCAGGCAGTACGAGGCCAGCTTCTGGCCGCTGCACAGCAGGGGCCCCCAGTGGTCGCGCACCGCGGGGGTGGCCCAGGTGCCCAGCATCCAGGTGGCCATGTTGTGGATGCTGATGAAGGCCGTGGTGGAGGGGTCGACCGCGGCCATCTCCTCGAACACCAGCGTGGCATCGAGGCGGGGCAGGGCCAGGCCGCCGGCGGCCTCGGGGGCGTACAGGCCGCAAAAGCCCAACTCGCCCGCCTTGGCGATGGCCTCTTTCGGAAAAATGCCAGCCTCGTCCCAATGCGCCGCATGCGGCGCGAACTCGGCTTCGGCAAAGTCGCGGGCGGTTTGTGCAAAGGCCCGCTGTTCTTCGCTCAGTTCAAAATCCATGGAAGACTTTCAGAACCCAAAGTGCTGTTTTACCCCGAGAGGGACAGGAAAACGGCGGGCGGCCCGGCGTTTTCCTGCGAGGAAGTTCCAACAGGGTGGTCTCATTTCAAGCTGATGGTCGTGTTGACGCCCTGGCTCACCGTGCTGTCGTCGAACCAACGTGCGGTGATGGTCTTGGTCTGGGTGTAGAACAACACCACCTGCTTGCCATAGGGGCCCAGGTCGCCCAGCTTGGAAGCCCGCGAACCGGTGAACGAGAACATGGGCACCGGCACCGGGATCGGCACGTTGATGCCCACCTGGCCGACGTCGATGTCCTCCTGGAACTTGCGTGCTGCGGCACCGCTTTGCGTGAAGATGGCCGTGCCGTTGCCGTTCGGGTTGCTGTTGATCAGCTCGATGGCTTCATCCAGGGTTTCGGCCCCGGCCAGGCAGAGCACCGGGCCGAAGATTTCCTGGTCGTAGATGGCCATGCCGGGTTTCACACCGTCAAAAATGGTCGGGCCTACGAAGTTGCCTTGTTCATAGCCGGGCACCTGGGGCTTGCGGCCGTCCAGCACCAGGGTGGCGCCGTCGGCCACGCCGCGCTCGATCAGGCTCTCGACCCGGTCGCGGGCTGCGCAGGACACCAGCGGGCCCACATCGGTGCCTTTTTCGGTGCCGGCGTTGACCTTCAGCGTCTTGGCCTTGTCGGCCAGGTCGTTCACCCACTGCCGTGCTTCACCCACCAGCACCACCACCGACAGCGCCATGCAGCGTTGACCGGCGGCGCCGAAGGTGGCACCGGCAATGGCGTTCAGGGTCTGCTCCTTGTTGGCATCGGGCAGCACGATGGCGTGGTTCTTGGCGCCCATCATGCATTGCACCCGCTTGCCGGCCAGGCTGGCCCGGTTGTACACATGGGTGCCGACCTTGGTCGAGCCCACGAAGCTGATGGCCTTGATGTCAGGGTGATCGCAGATGGCGTTGACCACCTCTTCGCCGCCATGCACCACGTTCAGCACGCCAGCCGGAATGCCGGCCTGCAGCGCCAGTTCGCACAGGCGCATGGTCACCATGGGGTCTTGCTCGGAGGGCTTGAGGATGAAGGTGTTACCGGTGGCGATGGCCATTGGGAACATCCACAGCGGGATCATGGCCGGAAAGTTGAACGGCGTGATGCCGGCGCAAACGCCCAGCGGCTGCAGCAGGGTGTAGGTGTCCACGCCACCGGCCACGTTGTTGGCCAGCTCGCCCAGTTGCAGGTTGCCGATGCCCGCTGCGTGCTCCACCACCTCCAGGCCACGGAACACATCGCCTTCGGCGTCGGGCAGGGTCTTGCCTTGCTCGGCGGTCAGGATGGCGGCCAACTCGGCCATGTTCTCGCGGATCAGTTGCTGGTACTTCAGGAAGATGCGGGCCCGGGCCCCGATGGCCGTCTTGCGCCAGGTCTTGAACGCGGTCTTGGCGCTGGCCACCGCGGCGTTGATCTCGTCAGGCGTGGCAAAGGGCACGCGAGCCAGCACCTCCTGGGTGGCCGGGTTGACCACATTGCGCCACTGGGTGGTCTTGGACTCGACGAATTCGCCGTTGATCAGCAGTTTGACGGTGGGGGTGCTCATGGTCGCTTGTCTCCAATGTAGGTAGGCGGTTGCTTTGCCGTGCATGTTAGGTTTGCGAAATTATTCAGGCAAGAGGTAAATTCGCATCACATCATTGCAAATTTGCACAACACGGACGGGCGTCAATTCAGCCGACGTCCTCCAAAAAAGGCTCGCCTTTCACCATGGACTGGAACAACCTGCGATATTTCCTCGAACTGGCCCGCACCGGCACCCTGGTGAATGCGGCGCGGCGCCTGGAGGTGGACCACACCACGGTGGCGCGGCGCCTGCAGGCGCTTGAAAAAGAAGTGGGCACGCCTTTGTTCGCCCGCGAGGCGGGCGGCCACCGCCTGACCGAGGCCGGCCGGCAGTTGCTGCCCCAGGTCGAGGCCATGGAGGCCGCGGTGGCCCAGGTCGAGCGGGCGTCGCTGTCGACGGCCGAGGGCCCTTCGGGCCTGGTCAGGCTGGGGACCACCGAGGGCTTTGGCACGGTGGTGCTGGCCCCTCAGCTGGCCCGGCTCAGCCGCCAGTACCCGGCCCTGTCGATCGACCTGCTGGCCCTGCCACGCCTGGTGCACCTGTCGCGGCGCGAGGCCGACATCGTGATCTCGCTGGAGCGGCCCAAGCGCGGGCCGGTGGTGGTGACCAAGCTCACCGACTATGTGCTGCAGCTCTATGGCTCGCGCGACTACCTGGCGCGCCAACCGGCCATCGAAAGCCGGGACGACCTGCGCCTGCACACCTTCATCAGCTATGTGGACGACCTGCTGTTTTCCAAGGAGCTGCAGTTGCTGGACGAGTTGTACCGCCCCGAGCGCTTCGCCCTGCGCAGCACCAGCATCCTGACCCAGTACGAGGCCGTGAAGGCGGGCGCCGGCTTGGCCGTGCTGCCGGCCTTTGTGGCTGCACGCGACCCGGCGCTGGTGCCGGTCTTGCCAGGGCAGGCCCGCTTCACCCGCACCTTCTGGATGTCCATGCCCGCCGAGGCCAAGCACCAGGCCCGCATGCAGGCCACCTGGGCCTTTGTGCGCGAGACGGTGCAGGGCTTGCAGGACTGGATTAACCCGTCCGCTTGACAGCGGGGCCTGGTGAGGGTTTGCCACGGGTGGACAGGTGGGCACGCTCGTGACATCTTGTGACAACGCGTCGCGCAGTTGCAGCGCGGTTCATTCCCAAAAAGATAGGAGCCTCGGCCATGAAGACACGCCAGAGAATCCTGCTGATGAGCCTGGCCTCGCTGCTGGGCATGGCCTTGATCAGTGCCACGGGCCTTCAAGCTCTGCGCCAGACCCTGGTGGAGGGCAAACAGGAGCAGATCCTGAAAGTGGCCCGATTGGCCCAGGGCGTGGTGGCGCAGTACCAGCAACTGGAAAGTGCCGGCAAGCTGAGCCGTGAACAGGCTCAGACCCAGGCCCGCGAGGCGCTGACGGGCATGCGCTTTGAAGACGACTACCTGTTTGTGCGCACTCTTGACAACGTGATGCTGGTGCACGCCGACCCGCGCCGCGTGGGCAAGGTGGACAAGGGCTCTCGCACCGATGATGGCCGCCTGACCTCCGAGGTCTACCGCGACGGCCTCAGCCGCGCCCGCCAGGTGTTCATGACCGCCTACGTGGCCCGGCCATCCGCGACCGACAAGAGCGAAGTGCCCAAGCTGCTGGGCGCCATCCTGGACGAGCGCTGGGGCTGGGTCATCGGCAACGGGGTGTTCATCGACGACATTGACGCGATCTACCGCAGCTACCTGTTGCACTTTCTGGGTCTGGGTGGCGTGGTGCTGGCCGTTTTGCTGGGCCTGGGCTGGCGCACCCATCGCGTGCTGCAGCGGCAGCTTGGGGGTGAGCCCGATTACGCGGCCACCATTGCCCGGGGCATCGCCGCAGGGCGGTTGGACCAGTCCATCGTGCTGGAAGGGCCCGCTGAAAGCCTGTTGGGTCAGATGCAAACCATGCAGCGCTCGCTGCGCGACGTGGTGCAAGAGGTTCAGCAGGGGGCGTCCACCATCCGCCAGGCGGCCGAGGAGGTGGCCCAGGGCAGCCAGGACCTGTCCAACCGCACCGAGCAGGCGGCGGCCAGCCTGGAGGAGAGCGCCTCGTCGATGGAACAACTGACCGACAACGTTCAGCACAACGCCGAGGCGGCACAACAGGCCCGTCAACTGGCCTTGCAGGCCAGCGATGTGGCCAGCCGAGGGGGCTCGGTGATGGCCCAGGTGGTGAGCACCATGGCCGAGATCAATGATTCATCGCGGCGCATCGGCGACATCATCGGCGTGATCGATGGCATTGCATTCCAGACCAACATCCTGGCGCTCAACGCGGCTGTCGAGGCGGCCCGTGCCGGTGAGCAGGGGCGCGGCTTTGCCGTGGTGGCCAGCGAGGTGCGCAGCCTGGCAGGCCGCAGCGCCCAAGCCGCCCGCGAGATCAAGGCCCTGATCGCCGATTCGGGCAGCCGGGTCGAGAACGGCAGCCACCTGGTCCAGCAGGCGGGCTCCACCATGGACGACATCGTGAAAGCGGTGGACCAGGTCAGCGTCATGATCCAGGACATCTCGGAGGCCGGGGCGCAACAAAGCCGCAGCCTGGGCGAGATCGGCAGCGCGGTGTCGCAACTCGACCAGATGACGCAGCAGAACGCGGCCCTGGTGGAGCAAAGCTCTGCCGCGGCCGCCAGCCTGCAGGAGCAGGCCCAGCGGCTGACGGGGACGGTGGGGCATTTCCATTGCTGAGGTGGATGGCCCGCCGATGCCCGGCTGATGGCCTGGTGTGCGCCCACCGCGAGAACAGGCTCTCAGGCTGACCCGGACCAGGGGTTGAACAGATCGATGCCCAGGCCTTCGAAATCACGGGTGTTGCGTGTCACCATGCACAGGCCGTGAGCGGCCGCGGTGGCCGCCAGCAGCGAGTCGATGGTCGGCAGGGGTCGGCCAGCCTTCGCCAACAAGCGGCCCCAACGATCGCCGACAAGCTGATCCACCGGCAGGATGCGCCCTTGGAAGTAGGCCGGAAGCTCGGTCTCCAGCCAGTCGTTCAAGATCTGCCTTTTCGGAAGGTCCTGCAGGCTGTCGATGCCTTTGCGGATTTCTCCGAGGGTGAGGACGCTGAGGAACAAGGCGCGAGACGGGCGTTGTGATATCCAGTGGGCGACGGCGGGGTTGGGGGCCTTACGCCGCAACTCGGACAGCACATTGGTGTCCAGCAGGTAGCTCACCAGGGAACCTCGGGTACGGTGTCCTGTTGCCGTGTCAGGTCCAACTCCAGGTCCGGAAACGGCGCCTGCTGCATGAATTCCACGAGAGACTGATGTCGACCTGAGAGCGATTCATATTGCTTTTGGGATAGCAGAACCGCCACCGGGCGCCCGTGCAGGGTGATGTCCTGTGGGCCTTCGGTTTCGGCCTTCTTGACGACTTCGGAGAAGCGGGCTTTGGCTTCTTGAACTTGCCAGATGGACATGGGTGCCTCCGTGAATTCTGACCAGACAGGGCATAGTTTATCGCCATGCCATGGGCAGGTGCTTTCGGTGCCCTGTCCGCCGGTCAGTTCGTCAGTTCGTCAGCCTTTCAGCTTGTGCGCCGGCAAGCGTGCCGCCAGCCGCTCGCCCATCTCCGCGCCCAGTGCCTGCAGGCCGCTCAGCGGGCGCACCATTACCTCAAACTCGGTGATCAGCCCTTGGGCGTCAAACTGGATCAGGTCGATGCCCTTGAGCGCCTTGCCCTTCACGTTGGCGCTGAACTCCAGCACCACGCTCAGGCCATCGTCGCTGGCCAGTTCTCGGTGGTAGGCAAAGTCTTCAAACACTTGCATCACCGTGCCCAGGATCATCTCCAGTGCGGCCGCCGGGCCGTAGGGCGTGTGCGCCATCGGCGAGCGGAACACGGCGTTGGGGTGCAGCAAGGCGCTCAGGCCGCTGAGGTTTTTGGTTTGCACCATGGCGTGCCAGCGGGCCAGGGAGGCCTGCACGGCGGGGTTCAGGTGGGTCAGGGTGTTGATCATCGCAGTCTCCTTTGGGGGTTCAGATTTGGGCGGCGAGGGTGGTGCCTTGGTGGATGGCACGCTTGGCATCCAGTTCGGCGGCCACATCGGCACCGCCGATCAGGTGCACGCTGCAGCCGGCGGCCCGCAGCCCTTCGTACAACTCGCGCTGGGGTTCTTGGCCGGCGCAGACCACCACGTTGTCCACGGGCAGCAACTGGGGTTGGCCGTCCACGGTGATGTGCAGGCCTTCGTCGTCGATCTTCTGGTAGGCCACTGAATTCGTCATGGCCACGCGGCGCGCCTTCAGGGCGCTGCGGTGGATCCAGCCCGTGGTCTTGCCGAGTTGGTCGCCCACCTTGCTGTCCTTGCGCTGCAGCAGGTGCACCTGGCGTGGCGAGGCCTCCACCTGCGGGCGGGCCAGGCCGCCGGCCTGGGCATAGCTTGGGTCGATGCCCCATTCGGCATAGAACTTGGTCGGGTTCTGGCTGGCGCTGTCGCCCGCATGGGTGAGCACCTCGGACACATCAAAGCCAATGCCGCCGGCCCCGATCACGGCCACCGAGCGGCCCACGGGCTGGTGATCGCGCAACACATCGAGGTAACCGAGCACCTTGGGGTGGTCGATGCCCTCGATCGCCGGGGTGCGGGGCACCACGCCGGTGGCCAGCACGATCTGGTCAAAGCCGCCGGCCCGCAGGCCGGCCACATCGACGCGGGTGTTCAGGTGCAGAGCCACCTTCGTCAACTCAAGCTGGCGTTTGAAGTAGCGCAGGGTTTCATGGAACTCCTCTTTGCCCGGCACCTGTTTGGCGATGTTGAACTGGCCGCCGATCTCGGCCGCGGCATCAAACAGGCTGACCTGGTGGCCACGCTCGGCGGCGGTGACCGCAAAGCTCAATCCGGCCGGGCCGGCGCCCACCACGGCGATCTTCTGCGGCTGGGCCGTGGGCTCGATCAGCAGCTCGGTCTCGTGGCAGGCCCGGGGGTTGACCAGGCAGGAGGTGATCTTGCCGCCAAAGGTGTGGTCTAGGCAGGCCTGGTTGCAACCGATGCAGGTGTTGATCTCGTCGGCGCGGTTGTCGGCGGCCTTTTGCACAAAGAACGGGTCGGCCAGCAGGGGGCGGGCCATCGACACCATGTCGCAGACGCCGTCGGCCAGCAGTTGTTCGCCGACCTCGGGGGTGTTGATGCGGTTGGTGGCCACCAGCGGGATGCCGACATGCCCCTTGAGCTTGCCGGTCACCCAGGCGTAGGCCGCGCGCGGCACCTTGGTGGCGATGGTGGGGATGCGGGCCTCGTGCCAGCCAATGCCGGTGTTGAGGATCGTGGCCCCGGCGGCTTCGATGGCCTGGGCCAGGGTGATCACCTCGGCCAGGGTGGAGCCGCCCTCGACCAGGTCGATAGCCGACAGACGGTAGATGATGATGAAGTTCGGGCCCACCCGCTCACGCACCCGCCGCACGATTTCGACGGCAAAGCGGATGCGGTTTTCGTAGGGCCCCCCCCATTCGTCGCTGCGGTGGTTGGTGCGCGCCGCAATGAACTCGTTGATCAGGTAGCCCTCCGAGCCCATGATCTCGACGCCGTCATAGCCCGCCCACTGGGCCAGGGCGGCGCAATTCACGAAATCGGCGATGGTCTGCTCCACCTCTTCACCTGACAGGGCCTGGGGCACAAAGGGGTTGATGGGCGCCTGAAGTGCACTGGGGGCCACCAGGCCTTTTTGATAGGAATAGCGGCCGAAATGCAGGATCTGCATGGCAATCTTGCCCCCCGCCGCGTGCACGGCCTCGGTCACCGTGCGGTGCTGCAGGGCTTCGGCCTCGGTGCTGAGCTTGGCGCCGCCCTTCATGGGGCGGCCCGCGTCATTCGGGGCGATGCCGCCGGTCACCATCAAGGCCACGCCGCCGCGGGCGCGCTCGGCGTAAAAGGCGGCCATGCGCTCAAAGCCGTTCGGCACCTCTTCGAGGCCCACATGCATGGAGCCCATCAACACGCGGTTCTTGAGGGTGGTGAAGCCCAGGTCCAAGGGCTGCAGCAGGTGAGGGTAGGGGTGGCTCATCGTCGGTCTCCGTTTTAATTGCAACTGGTTGCATAAAATTCTAGAGGCAAAATTGGTCTTTGTGCAACCGGTTGCATAAACGGTGGCCCAAGCGCCCCAAAAGCTGTGTTGAGGCAAAATCTTCCCCATGTCCCTGCCCCATGCCTTGCTCACGGCCCTGATCGAGCGACCCAGTTCAGGTTTTGACCTGGCGGCCCGTTTTGACAAATCGATGGCCTATTTCTGGCAGGCCTCACACCAGCAGATCTACCGTGAACTGGGCCGGCTGGAAGAGGCGGGCTGGGTGCGCTCCAGTGCCGACGAAAGCGCCCGGGGCGGGCGCAAGGTCTACGAAGTGCTGGACGCGGGGCGTGAGGAACTGCGCCGCTGGGTGGCCGAGCCCGCCGACCCGCGGCCCCTGCGCGAGGAACTGATGGTGCGCCTGCGGGCTGATGCCGCCGTCGGCCCCTGTGGCCTGGAGCCCGAAATTGCCCGTCGGCTGGCCCTGCACCAGGCCCAGCTGGCGGTCTATCAGGCCATCGAACAACGCGACTTTCCAGCGGGCGGTGACCAGCGAGCCCAGCGCCTGCAGCACCTGGTCCTGCAGGCCGGCATCATGGTGGAGTCCATGTGGTGCGAGTTCTCAGAGCGCGCCCTGGCCATCCTGAATGAACCCGAGCCTGAGGCCGGCGAGGGCTCCCCTGCAGCGGATCAGGCAGCAGGCCCGCCATCCCCGTGAACAAAGGGGATCGCGTGCTCCACCGTGTCCCAGATGAAGCGCCCTGAGGGCGATTTCTGTTCTTCCACGATGTGGGCCACCAGCCCGGCCGCACGCGAGATCACGGCAAAGCCGCGCATCACGGCGGTGGGCACGCCCAGTTCGCCCAGCAGGGCGGCCACGGCGCCGGTGGCGTTGATCGTGACGGGGCGGCCCCAGACCTCGTCCACCGCTTGGGACAAGGTCATCAAGGCATCCAGATGGGCCCCCTTCAACTCGGGCTCGGCCCGGCCCAGCTCGATGAGCTTGTAGGCGCGCGGGTCCACCGGTTTGTGCAGGTGGTGGCCGAAGCCGGGCACGGCCTGTTTGCGCGCGCGATGCTCACGGGCGATGGCCAGCGCTTCGGCGGGCCCATCCGGGGCGGCCAGGATGCGGTCCAGCAAGCGGGAGCCGTTCTCCATGGTGCCCACAAAAGAGCTGCCCACGGCCAGCAGACCGGCCGCCACCGCGCCTTGCAGGTTCTCGGGGGCGCTCATGTAGATCAGGCGGGTGGCAATGGCGCTGGGGGTCAGGCCGTGCTCCATCAGCACCACCAGCACCACGTCGGTGATGCGCACATCCACCGGTCGCAGCGGGCGCCCCAGGATTTGCATCAGCATCACCTCGGTGAAGCCTTTTTGGCCCATCAGGTCTTCGACCAGATCCGCATCGCGGTAATGCAGGCTGGTCAGGGTGTGGCGGCACAGGCCGGTGGTCGGGGTGTTCTGGGCTTGGGGGTTCGTCATGGGGATTCCTTTGGAACAGTTTCAGGCAGCGGGGCTCAGCGCTTGCTGGCGCACCTCGGTCTTGAGCACCTTGCCCACGGGTGAGCGGGGCAGGCTGGCATGGAAGTGGATGCGCTTGGGGGTCTGCACCGGGCCCAGGCGCTCACGCACAAAGGCGATCAGCTCGGCCTCGCTGGGCAGGGGCAGGGCGTCGGGGCGCAGTTGCACTGCGGCCTGCACCGATTCGCCCCACTTGTCGTCGGGCACGCCGAACACCACGCATTCGTGCACGGCCGGGTGCTGACCCAGGGCGTTTTCCACATCCACCGGGTAGACGTTGAAGCCACCGGTGATCACCACGTCACGCAGGCGGTCCTTCAGGAACAGGTAGCCCTGTTCGTCGATCAGGCCCCGGTCGCCGGTGTGCAGCCAGCCTTCCACCAGAGTTTCGGCGGTCTTTTCGGGCAGGCGCCAATAGCCGCTCATGAGCAGGTCGCCGCGCGCCACCACCTCGCCGATCTCGCCGGGCGGCAGGATCTCACCGCTGGGCGACATGATGGCCACGTCGCTGAACCAGGCGGTGCGCCCCACCGCGGCCCAGTGGCGCTCGTCCTCGAAATCGTCCGGGCGCATCACGGTCAGGATCTGCGGCGCCTCGGTCTGGCCATAGGTGGTGCCCAACACCGGGCCGAAGAATTCGCGCACGGCGCGGATCTTCTCGGGCGGCATGGGGGCTCCGCCATAGATCAACTGGCGCAGTTGCGGGTAGTCGGCCCGGCTGCTGCCGGGCAGGGCCATCAGCATGTAGATCAGGGTCGGGGGCATGAAGCACACCGTGCCGCCACGCTCGCGAAAGGCCTGGCGCACCGCCTCGGCCCCGCCCTGGGCCAGCAGCACGTGGCAGCCGCCCTGGGCCAGCACCGGCAACAGGTAGGTCGAGGTGCCGTGCGTGATCGGGGCGGCCACCACATAGCGCGTGTGCTCGTCAAAGCCCCAGGCCTGGATCTGGTTGACGATGTTGGCCATCCAGGCCCGGTAGGGCTGCATCACGCCCTTGGGCAGGCCGGTGGTGCCCCCCGTGAACTTGATGGCCTGGGTGGCCTGATCAGGTTGATGGAAGTGAGGCTCGGGCGCTTGGGCATGGCGCTCGATCAGACGGGTCAGCGCGGCCCCACCCAGGGCGATGCGGTGGCCCGGGGCCTCGCCCAACAGGGCGGTGCCGGCCTCGTCGAGCACCAGCACGCTGGGCTCGGTGGCGTCGACGATGCGGCGAATTTCGGGCGCAGTGCTCTTGGGGTTCAGGGGCACCCAGGTCTTGCCGCAGGCCAGCACGGCGAGCAGGGCCACGATGTGCTCGGCGCTGTTGTGGGCACAGATCGCCACCCGGCTTTGCTCGTGCGGGTCGGCCGCCAGCAGGGCGGCGGCGACGGCGCGCACGCGGCGGGCCAGCTCGGCATAGGGGATGCATTGATCCGGGGCGTCGATGGCGATGCGCTCGGGCCAGCGCCGGGCGGCGCGCCAGAAGAAATCAATGGGGTACATATCGGGTTCTCGTGAACGGTGATCAGTGAGTGGGGGCAGAGAGTGGAGGTTGGTGCGCGGCTCAGTCGGCCTTGGCCCCGGAGGCCTTGACCACCTCACGCCAACGCTTGATCTCGTTGGCGATGGTCTGGCGCATCTGCTCGGGCGTGCCGGGCAGGGGGGTGGCCGCCATCTCTTGCAGACGCTGGCGCAGCTCGGGCTGGGCCAGCGATTTGTTCAGCGCCTGGTTCAGGCGCTCCAGCACGGCGGCCGGGGTGCCGGTGGGCGCGGCCAGGCCAAACCATGACTGCACCTCCAAGCCCGGGTAACCCGATTCGGCCAGCGTGGGCACATCTGGCAGCAGCGGCGAGCGCTGGGCGCTGGTGACGGCAATGGCCCGCAGACGCCCGGCCTTGATGTGGGGAAGCGCCGAAGGCATGTTGTCGAACATCGACTGCACCTGGCCACCGATCAGGTCGCTGATGGCGGGGGCGCTGCCTCGGTAGGGCACATGCAGCAGGTTCAGGCGGCTCTGCATCTTGAAGATCTCCCCCGACAGGTGGATCGACGAGCCGCTGCCCGATGAGGCAAAGGTGATGCCCTCTTTGTTCGCCTTGGCAAAGCGCTGGTAGTCGCCCACCGATTGGATGGGCAGAGTCGGGTTGACCACCAGCACGTTGGGAATGCTGGCGATCAGCCCGATGGGCTCGAAATCCTTCACCGGGTCATAGCCCAGGCGCGGATACAACGACGCGTTGATGGTGTTGGCAATCGTGTAGACGTAAAGGGTGTAGCCATCGGCTGGCGCGTGGCTGACGGCCTCGGCCCCCACATTGCTGTTGGCGCCGGTGCGGTTGTCGATGGTCACTGGCTGGCCCAGCTGTTCGCTCAAGCGCTGGCCGACCTGGCGTGCGATCAGGTCGGTGGCGCCACCGGCTGAATAACCCACGACCAGGCGGATCGGTTTGGTGGGCCAGGGCGCGCTGCCGGGCTGTGCCAGCGCCAGGGCGCTGAAGGCCGTCTGGAGCAACAGGGCGCAGGCCAGGCGCCGGGCTCTGAGACGGGGTGGGATGCAGGGAGGGGAAATCTTGGGGTCCATGGTCTTGTCTCCTGAGGGTGGTTCTGGCCGTTGGCGTGTCTGGGGCACACTGCGCGGCTGGGCTCAACACCGGATTGTTCTGAATGTCCACGAAACGCATGCATGAAAACGTTCACCTGGTGGACGAAGAACCCTCGCCGGCCTCCCTCCAAACGCCGGGCAAGGGGCTGGACGACGAGGCCGGCAACCGCACCCTGCGCCGGGGCCTGCAGGTGCTGGACCAGGTGCTGGCCGGCGGCCGTGAAGGCGTGCGGGTGGTCGACCTGGCTCGTGCCACCGGCCTGGAGCGGGCCACGCTGTACCGCCTGTTGGCCCCTTTGATCGAGGCGGGCTACGTGGCGCGGCAAGGGCGCTACCGCTACCAGCCCGGGCTGCGCCTGGCCCCCTTGCAGCCGCAGCCTGGCAGCGCCAACTGGGCGGTGCGCCTGGCGCCGGTGCTGGCCCAGGTGAGTGCCTGTGGCGGCGACGCCACCTTTGCGATCGTGCGTGAGGGCGCGCTGTCACGTTGCATTGCCCGGCATGTGGGCACGCACCCGGTGCAGATTCTGGTGATCCAGGTCGGCACGGCCCAACCCCTGGGGGTGGGGGCGGCAGGCCTGGCTTTGCTGTCGGCGCTGCCCGAGTCTGAGGTCGAGGCCTGCATCGCCGCCAATGCCGGGCAGTTGGCGGCGTATGGGGGCATGAGCCCGGAGCGCTTGCGCCTGCTGGTGGCGGCCAGCCGTGAGCGGGGCTGGTCGGTGGTGGGCAACCACGCCACCCGCGGCGTGCTGGCGGTGGGCTGCGCCGTGCGCAATGCCTTGGGCGAGCCGGTGGCCGGCATCAGCGTGGCCACCACCCTGGCGCGCCTGCCCAAGGCGCGTCAGCAACTAATGGCACGGGCGATGCAGGAGGCCTTGCAGCAGCACCTGCCCGAGGGCTTGTGAGGAACTGCGGTGGGCGGCTCAGGCGCTCAACGGGGCCTGGGGGGAACGCAGACCGCGGGCCAGCTTGACCAGGTCGATCAGGCGCAGCACGCGTTCTTCGGCCGCCGTCCCGACCAGCACGCGGTCCTCGCGCTGGCCAGCGGGCAGGCGCCCGTGTTCGATGTTGACCAGCGCCGGCACCTTGAATCCCAGCCACTGCCCGTCGTCTTCCAGCACCAGCACCTGCCCGGCGTCGGTCGGGTCTGCCGCCAGACCCAGCAGCGGCGCCAGGGCCAACACCGGAATGGCCCGGCCCCGGTTCATCAGCAGGCTGCCCTGTCCCAGACCATGCACTGCGGAGCCTGGCTCCCAGGGCAGAATTTCTGCGATCTGCGGTAAAGGGCTGGCCACATCGCCCCCCAGGCGGTAGATCAGCAAGGGGCCGCTGTCACGAGGCGGGGCGGCCTGGGGTTCACCCCCACGCGCTTGCTGGCCACCGGACTGGCTCAGCCGGGTCAGGTCCAGCAGGCGCGCATCGGTTTGCAAGGCCTGCGCGTCGAGCAGCAGAAAAAAGCCGATGCAACTCGGCTCGGGCCGGCCCGGTGTCGCCGCCAGGGCCTCCACCGGCAGGGTGCCGGCAAACAGGGCCGAGCCCGTGAGGCTGTAAGGGGGCAGGGGAACGCGCTGGCGGCAGTCGGCCGCCGCCACGTCGGTGATGCTGTCGACCAGGCAGGCCACCAACCCGCCCGCGGTGGGAACCAGAAAGGCCTGCTGATCGGCGCTGACCTGATGGCCTGCCTGGGGGCTCAGCCCGCAAAGCTGGCCCAGGTGGACGGCCGGCACGTCGTGTCCATTGAATCGCATCATCCCCAGGAAGGCCCCCGAGGCATTGCGCACGTCCTGCAGCTCCGGATTGACCACGGTGGTGTGAACGGCCTCGGTGCCGATCGCCATCGGAATGCCCTGGCAGCGGAACAGCATCAGGGGCTGGGCGTCCACCACCGGCAAGGCAGATCCTGCCGGCACGGACGGGCTTGCGACGGGTGCCCTGGGCGACTCAGTCTGGCCGTCTGCGGCTGGTTCGGGCGTCGCTGGCCAGGTCATGGGCAGATGGGGCTGGCTGATCAGGCGTTGCACATTCAGCAGGCTGACCTGGCTGCCATCGTCCGGGCGCTCAAAACCGCCCATCAGAACCGAATCGCTTTGCTGCGCTGGCCCGAGCCGGCGCATGTGGGCCGGGGGCAAGGCGTACACCCCCACCACCCCATCGGCCGCCAGTCCGAGCAGGCGCTGCTCCCATTCAACCACCACCACATAGGGGGCTGGCCTGTGTTGGGGCATGCCGGGTTGCAGCAGGTGGCGCAGGTCCATCACCGGCACCATCAGGCCGCGCAAGGAGAGCGCGCCGATGATGCTGGGGCACTCGGTGGGCAAGGCGCTCAGGTTCCCGGTCTGCACCACCTCCTTGAGGTGGAGCTGGTACAAGGCCAGTGACATCCCCGCCAGGTGGAACACCCCCACGTGGAGCGGGTCGGCGGCGGCGGGGCTCATGCGCTGGCGGCTGCGGTCAGCTCATGGATCAGGTTGGCCACACCGTCGGCCAGGCGGGCCTGGGCCTCCGCTGCCTGGGCGATGCTCTCCACCCGGCTCACGGTGAGGGTCACATTGCCCAGGATGCCCTCGAAGCTGGTGGAGGCGGCCCGGCTGACTTCTGCCCCCTCATTGACTTCGCGAGAGGATTGCTCGATCAGGTTGGCGATCTCCTTGGCGGCCCCGGCGCTGCGCTCAGCAAGCTTGCGCACCTCGGCCGCCACCACGGAGAAACCCACCCCGTGGGCGCCGGCGCGGGCTGCCTCGATGGCCGCGTTGAAGGCCAGCAGGTTGGTCTGGCTGGCAATGTCACTGATCACGCGCACGATCTCACCCACCTTGGCCGAGCTGGCCTCGATGCGGTCGATCGCGCTGATGGACTTGCGCAACGAGTCATGGCCCAGTTCGGCGGCCCGAGCGGTCTCGGTGGCACGTTCGGCGGCCACCCGGGTGTTGTCGGTGACTTGGTGGATGCTGGTCAGCAGGCTTTCGATGCTCTGGTTCATCTCGTCGGCCCGCTTGGCAATGCTTTGTTCCAGCTGGATCTCCTTGGTGACGTCGAATGCGTATTTGACGATCTTCACCACCTTGCCATTCAGGTCCAGGATGGGGTTGTAGGTGGATTGCAGCCAGACATTGCGCTGGTATTTGCCCACCCGGTGGAAGCGCCCGGAGAGGAATTGACCCTCGCCCAGGCGCAGCCAGAAATCGCGGTACTCCAGGCTTTGCGTGTACTCGGGCGTGCAGAACAGGCTGTGGTGCTGGCCCTGGATCTCGCGCAGCGTGTAGCCCATGGCGGCCAGGAAGTTGCGATTGGCGGTCAGTACATTGCCGTCCAGATCAAACTCAATCACCGCCTGGCCCTTGTCGATGGCTGCCACCTTGGCTTCGTACTCGGAGGTGCGCACCTTGGATGCCGTGATGTCAGAGGCGAACTTGACCACCTTCACCGGGCGCCCCAGGGCATCGAACACGGGGTTGTAGGTGGCATGGATCCAGACCTCGCGCCCCTCGTTGCCGATGCGTTTGAACACATCGGTGATGTACTCGCCGCGCCCCAGGCGCTCCCAGAGCTGGTGGTATTCGGTACTGTTGGCCATGTCGTGCTCGACAAACATGCGGTGCGGGCGGCCCTGGATGTCCTCCAGCGAATAGCCCATCAGGCCCAGAAAATTCCGGTTCGCGGCCAGGATTTTGCCGCTCAGGTCGAATTCGATCACAGCCTGAGCCCGGTCGATGGCCACCAGCCTGGCATCCGCCTCGAGTTGGCGTGACTTGCTGTCGGTGATGTTGTTGGCCTGCACGATCACCTTGGCCAATTGGCCGTCCAGCCCCAGGACCGGGGTCAGGGTGGCGGCCAGCCAGATTTCCTTTTCCGCATGGCCTTTCAGGCGCATCTCGCCAGACCAGCTTTCACCGCGCCGCAGCGTGGGCCAGAGGGCCTGGCGGGCCGGGCTTGGCTTGTCTTCATCAAAGACCAGGCTGCTCTCCGGGCGTCCGAGCAAATCCTCGCGCTGGAGCTCCAGCGCATTCAGCATCGGCTGGTTGGCACTGAGGATGAGGCCCTGGGCGTCGAAATCCATGACACAGGTGGTTTTCTGCAGGGTGTCCATGCGAGCCTGGATGTCGAGGCTGGCCAGCTTCTCGGCCGTCACGTCGCTGCAGAACTTGATCACCTTGATCGGCTGACCGTCCAGGTCAAAGATGGGGTTGTAGGTGGCGCGCAGCCAGACCCGCTTGAGGTTTTTGCCAATGCGCAGGTACTCGCCACCCTCGAACTGGCCTTGTCCCAGCTTTTGCCAGAAGGCCCGGTAGGCGGCCGGGTTGAAGGTGTCGTTGTCGACAAACATCCGATGGTGCTGGCCGGCAATCTCGTCCAGCGTGTAGCCCATCAGGTTCAGGAATTGCTCATTCGCGGTCAGCACGGTGCCGGCCATGTCGAACTCGATGGTGCCGTGCGAGCGTGTGATGGCACTGACCTTGCCATCGTCCTCCAGGGATTTGAGCATGGCCTGGGTCACGTCGGTGGCGAACTTGACCACCCGCACCGGCTTGCCGTCCAGCCCCACGATTGGGGTGTAAGTGGCCTGCAACCAGACGGGGCGGCCCTTCAGGTCGCGTCGCCGGAACGAGCCGGTCTGGGGCTGGCCGGCGCGCAAGGCAGTCCAGAATGCCGGGTACTCCGGGCTGTCCACATACGCCTTGTCACAGAAAAGGCTGTGGCTTTGGCCTATCACCTCGTGGCGGCTGCACTGCATGGCCTGCAGGAACAGGTCGTTGGCCTCCAGGACCTCGCCCTCCAGATTGAATTCGATCACGGCCTGGGTCTGGTCGATGGCCCGCATGCGGACCTCGGCCTCGATGGCCTTGAGCCGGGTGCTGGTGATGTCGTGGGCAAACTTGATGAAGCGCTCGGGCTTGCCATCGGGGCCGATCACGGGTGCAGCAATGCCGTAGATGTGGATGCGGCGACCCTGGGCATCCATGCGCTCGAACTCCCCACACACCGAGCGTCCGGCATGCAGCTCTGACCAGTAATGGTCGTAGGCCGGGCTTTCGACGAGCTCTGCCGGGCACATCACGCGGTGGTGCTGGCCCTGCAGTTGCTCCAGTGGGTAGCCGTACAGGGCCAGAAAATGGTCATTGGCTTCGGTCAGAAAGCCATCGCGGTCAAATTCGGCCAGCGACTGGGCCTGGTCAATCGACTTGCCCAGGCTGATCAACTCGCGGGCTTCGCCCGGCGTGAGGCTTTCGCCCCGCATCAGTTTTTCGGTCAGCAGGTCGTAGAACGCATTCTTGAACATCCGGAGCTCCTTCGATCGTGGTGCATGGGCCTTTGCCATGCACTTTGAATCAACACCTCGGAGCGAATTTATCAGATGATCACATATTTATCAATAAAAATTGTATTTTTGAGTCTGAATGGTGGCGAATATCGTATTTATCGAATTAGTTCGAGCATTCGGGCTTGCGGCTCTGGCAGGTAGGCACTCGGCGCCAGGTGGCGCGCTCAGGCCAGGCGCCTGGTGGCAGGGGGGATGGGGCATGGGCGCCTCAGTCCAGGCTGATGTTGGCCTTCTTGATCAGGGCCTGGTACTGCTGCGACTTGGTGTCGGCGTTCTTCAGGATCTCTTCGACTGACCAGTTCAGCGGCTCGAAGGCAAAGGTGTTGAAGCGCTCGCGCACCTCGGGCTCTGCCAGCACCTTGAGCACATCGGCGTGGATCTTGGCTCGCACCGCGGCCGGCACTCCCTTGGGGCTGAGCAGGCTGACAAAGGAGTTCACGTCCAGACCCGCCGGGCCACCGGCTTCGGCCACGGTGGGCACCTCAGGCAGTTGGGGGATGCGCTTCGGGGCGGCCACTGCGAGGTAGCGCAGCTTGCCGGCCTTGTACACCCCCTGGCTGGACGGGATGCTGGCAAAGCTCCAGGCCACATCGCCATTGGCCACCGAGGTGTAGAGCTGGCTGACCTCCTTGTAGGGGGCGTGGACCATCTGCACCTCGGTCAGCGACTCCAGCCATTCGGCCCCCAGGTGCCCCGGGCTGCCGACCCCCCAGGATCCATAGCTGATGGAACCGGGCCGGGCCTTGGCAGCGGCCAGCAGGTCAGCCATGGTCTTCCAGGGCGACTGGGAGGACACCGCCACCATGAAAGGGGTGCGGAACAAGGGCGCTACCGGGTCGAAGGCCTTGAGGGTGTCGAAATTGCGCGATTTGTACAGGTAGGGCAGGGCGGCCAGGTGCTCGCTGTCGAGTTGCACCAGGCTGTAGCCGTCGGCGGCGGCCCGGCGCGCCGCCTCGATGGCAATGAAGCCGCCGCCGCCAGGCCGGTTGTCCACGGTCACGCTTTGCTTCCATTGGGCCGACAAGCGATTGGCCACCAGACGCAGCACGGCGTCGGGGCCGCTGCCCACGGCGAAGGCGGTGAACACCGTGACCGGCTTGGTCGGGTAGTCGGTGCTGCCTTGGGCCGCCACCGGTGCGTTCAGGCCCAGCCCCCCCAGGCTCAGGGCGGCCACCAGGGCGAAGCGGCGTGTGATGTGTTGGCTCATGCTTGTCTCTTTTCTGAGGTTGGGATGGGATCTGGCGGTGGGTTCAGTCGGCCGGACCGACCTTCAGGGTGACGCGGCCCACGCCGGCCACATGGCCTTCGATGCGGTCGCCGGGCAGCACGGCCCCCACACCCTCGGGGGTGCCGGTGTAGATCAGGTCGCCCGGCTGCAGGTGGTAGAACTGCGACAGGTCGGCGATGATTTCACGCAGGTTCCAGATCAGTTTGGCGACATCGGACTGCTGCCGGGTGGCGCCGTTCACGCTGAGGGCGATCTCGCCGTGTTCAATCACCTGGCCCGGCAGGGGCACGATCTCACCGCACACCGAAGATTCTTCGACATCCTTGCCCAGGTCCCAGGGGCGGCCCTTGTCACGGGCCAGCAACTGCAGATCGCGACGTGTCATGTCCAGGCCCGGGGCGTAGCCATAGATCAGCTCATGGGCGTCTTCTGCCCTGACCCGAAAGCCTGGCTGGCCGATGGCCAGCACCAGCTCCATCTCGAAATGGTAGTTGGCCGTGCCGGGGGGGTAGGCCACGGCGGCCCCGCTTTGCACCAGGGTTTGCGGGGCCTTGGTGAAGTAGAAGGGGCGTTCCACGCGCTTGTCCACCGGCTTGCCCATCTCGACCGCATGGGCGTGGTAGTTGCGGCCGACGAAGAACAGGCGGTTGATCGGCAGGCGCCGGGTGCTGCCCTGCACAGGCAGCGACATGACGGCGGGCGGGTTCCAGAGGTAACTGGGGGTCGGGTTCATGGCAGATCGACGGGTTGGGGGCCGCAGGTGAGGTGGATGAGGCGGGAGAGGACGCGGTTCAGCGCACCTCGTAGACGCCCAGTTTCTGGTGCAAGGGGGATTCATCCGCCATGAAGACAAAGGCCGGGGCGTCGGGGCGTGGGTTGACCAACGTGACGGGCGTGTACCCCGGCGCGCAGCAGGTGTCGGCCTCGGCCAACTGAAAGGACTGATCGTCGACCTGCCCCTGTACCCGAACCTCCAGCGCCCCCTCGATCACATGGAACACGCAGGCGGGTGAGCGTGCCGGCAAGGCCAGGGTCTGGCCTGGGCGCAACATCAAGGCGTAAAAGCCCAGGATGTTCTCGGCATGGCCGCCGGTGGCCGGGTTGGTGTAGGTGAGTTGCACCGCGTCGAGGCCCGGCTGGTCCTCGGCCAGGGCCTGCAGCGCGGCGCGGGCCTCCGCCCAGGGGTAGCGCAGCATGGGGTAGGCCCGGGGGCTGCGTTCGAACACCGGGGTGGGCAGCAGGCCCCCGCGGGCGTGGGTGCGCTCACCGTGGCCGGGTTTCACGGCCTGGCGCGGGCCATCCACGTGGTAGGACGCCTCCATGTAATGCACCAGGGGCAGGTCCAGCACGTCCAGCCACACCACGGGCTGGTCTCCGTCGTGGCCGTGCTCATGCCACAGCCCGGTCGGGGTCAGGATCAGGTCGCCCCGGCTCATGGGGCACTTTTCGCCGTCCACCGTGGTGTAAGCCCCTTCCCCCTCAACGATCATGCGCACCGCGTTGGGCGTGTGACGGTGCGACGGGGCCCACTCACCGGGCAGCAGCAGTTGCATGCCCAGGTACATGGCGGCGCTGGCTTGCATCTTGTCCAGCCCATGGCCCGGGTTGGCCAGCACCAGCACGCGGCGCTCGGCTTTTTCGATCGGGGTCAGTTCACCCGCCTGCAGCAACAGCGGTCGCAAGGCCTGGTAAGACCAGGCTGTCGCCCGGGTCTGGGGCCGAGGCTTGCCCGGCGGCAAGACCGCCCGCAGGCTGGGCCACAAAGGCACCAGGTTCTGCGCCTTCAGCGCATCGCGGTAGTCCTGGGGCAGGTCTTCCAGGCGTCCAAGTTCATTCATGAGGGGCTCCAGGCCGGCTTGCAGGGGCTGGCGGGTGTTTCAAATGCATACTGATAGACAGTGTGCTGACGAAAAGTGTAGGTTTAGAATTTGACGCCCATCACCCGTGCAAACCCTGAACCCTGTCCGATGTCCGCCCTCCCGCCCAGCCTGAGCCCCGATCTCGAGGACCTGCCCGGTTTTCACATTCGCCGACTGCAGCAGATCGCCGTGGCGGTGTTTCTGGAGGAAACCCAGGAACACGGCCTGACACCGGTGCAATACGCGGCCATGGCCGCCGTGCAGCGCCAACCCGAGCTGGACCAGCGCACCTTGGCCCGCACCATCGGCTTTGACACCTCCACCATCGGCAGCGTGATCGACCGCCTGGAAGCCCGTGGCCTGATGCGGCGCAATGCCTCGCCCACCGACCGGCGCGTGCGGCTGCTGACCCTCACCCCCGACGGCGACACCTTGCTGGCCGAGGTGCAGCCCGGCATGCTGCGCGCCCAGGCCCGCATGCTGGAGCCGCTGCCCCCCGAGCAGCGAGAGGCCTTCATGCAGATGCTCAAGGTGCTGGTGGACGGCAACAACGAGTACAGCCGGGCGCCCAGCGTGCCGCTGGAGCCCGCTGTGGAAGGGCGGCGGGCGGGTTGAATGGAACGCAGGGGTGATCGAGGCCTGCAACACTTTGCTGCGCTTGATACCCCGTCGACGACACTTGTTATTAACGGGTGCCGTTATCAGTATCGGATGACCAACCTGGACTCCCACTGAAAGGAATGCCAGCCATGGCCCGTGAGATTCCCTGGCCCCATCCGGGTGAGATTCTTTTGCATGACTATCTGGAGCCCATGGGCATCAGCCAGTACGCCTTGGCCAAGGCGATTGGCGTGCCCCCTCGGCGCATCAACGAGATCGTCAAGGGCTTGCGCGGCATCACGGTCGATACGGCATTGAGGCTGGCGGTGTTCTTTGGCACCGATGCCCAAAGCTGGATCAATCTGCAGACGGACCACGATCTGATGCGGGCACGGGAAGACATGGCCGATGTGTTGGCCAGCATCCAGAGGCATACCGGTGTCGCGGAAGCGAACTCTGCGTGAGATCGCCACTGCGAGCCTCACCCCCCCCTCAAACCGGCTCCCCCAGATTCAGCATCAGCCGGTTGGCCCAGGCAAAGATGGCGACGGCGTGCAGCATGTCCAGCACCTCCAGGTCGCTCAGGCCCTGGTCGCGCAGCGACTGGATGGCGGCGGGTCCGAAGTCGGCGGGGACTCGGGTCAGGGCGATCGAGGCGCGCACGATGGCGCGTTCGCGCGGCGTGGTGCCGGCGGTGTCGGGGTCTTCGAACACCTGGGCGATCACGTCGTTGCGCTTGGTCAGTTGCTCGAAGCGCTGCGCATGCACCGAAGCGCAGTACACGCAGCCGTTCACCCGCGACACCACCGCGCTGGCCAGCTCGCGTTCGGCCCGCGACAGGCCGCCCGGCGCGTACATGATGGCGTTGAACACGGTGGAGCGCTCTTGCAGGATGCGCGGCTGCTGGCTCAGCAGCAGGTAGTAGTCGGAGCTGCGGGCCTTGGGGTGGCTGCTGTCGAGCACGGCCAGTTGTTCGGGCGTGGCCTGGGCCAGGTCCAGCACCGGCAGCCAGGCCTTCCAGCCCAGGGTGGCGCTGGTGAAACCCTTGATGTTGAGCGGTTCGCCCGGGGGCGGCAGGTTGGCCGGGTGCACGAAGGGGGCGTCGTCGGCCGCCGGGGGCTGGGCGGTGGTGGCGCCCAGGGCCTTCATGGCCTGCAGGCCGGCCAACACGCGCACCTGGTAGCTCACATAGGCGATCAACTGGGCCAGTGCAATCGCTTCCGGGGTCGAAAAACCCGCGGCTGGGAGGCTCAGCAGGGCCTCGCGGTCGCCGGCCACCGGGTTCACGGTCAGGGTGTGGGCAAAGGCCCGGGCCGCGGCCAGCCGGCCCGAGTCCTGCACCGGTCCGTGCTGGCGCAAGGCCTGGGCATAGTGGGCCGTCAGGCCTTCATGGCCGACGGTCTGCGCCATGGACAAGGCCACGTGCAGGCGCTCGCCCAGGCTCAGGCCGGGCAGGGCCGGGTCGAACAGGGCGTCGTGGCTGCCCTGGGTGGCGGCCACCACCTTGTCGCGCTGGTGGCGGGTGGTGTACAGGGCCTCGGCGGGGGCCAGGGGCACCAGGGTGTCGATCAGGTCAGTGCTCATGATGGGCTCTCTCAGGGGTGGGCGTGGGCGGCCTGCGCAGCATGGGCGTCCACGGCTTGTTGTAAAAAATCCAGCACGCCAGCCCAGGAGGCCTGGTCGGCTTGTGCATTGGCGGCGGGGTGGCCCCCGGTGGTGCTGAGGCGGCCCGACACCGGGTGGGCATAGACCAACTGGGTGGTGGGCACCGTCGGAAACAGAACGCTGTGGCCGGCCTCGGGCCAGTCGAGCTGGCGCACGGGCCAGGGATGCCCGGCCTGCGCCAGGTGATCCACCACCATGCGCCCGTAGAGGCTGGAAGGCCACGAGCCATCATCCCCCGCGGTCAGCAACAGCACCGGGCCGCGGATGCGCTCCACCCGGATGCGCGCGCGCTCCACGGCCTCGGCATCCTGCAGCGAGGTCAGCAGGGCGTTCGTGTGGCGGCGTGGCTCCGGGCCTTCATCCCAGGGGGCCCAGGTGGCGTGGCGGTTGTGCTCCCAGACATGCGGGATCGGGCGGCCCCGGTAGAGCCAGGCCCAGCCCTCGCGCCCCAGGGCTGGGTCGCAGGCGTTCTGGGCGCAGTTGACCACGGCCGAAGGCACATAGCCGATCACGGCCGACACCAGATCGGGGAACATCGCCCCCAGCAGCAGCACCAGTTCACCGCCGCGCGACTGCCCGCTCAGCGCCACAAAGCCCTGCGCGGGTTGCAACTGCCGGTGCATCCAGTGCAGGGCGGTCTCGAAGTACTCCAGCGGGGTGTTCGAGATGTAGTCGGACAAGCCGGGCGCCTTGAAATAACCCAGCGCCAGAGCGGTGTAGCCGCGCGAGGCATACAACGCGCCCCGGGCTTCGTTGATGCCGCCGCCCGAGCCATTGAGCACCAGCACCGCTGGGTGCGGCCCCGGGCCGGCGGGCGTCCACAGGCTGCCCACCAGGCCTTGCTCGCGGATTTCGCGGCGTTGCACGCCGGGAGCGGCCAGTTGCTGCACCAGCCAGGCCTGCGCCACGACCTGATCGTCGCGCAGCAAGGTGATGTGGGTCCGCAGCGCGGCCCCGGGCTCGGTGCCGAACACCTCGCGGGAGGCGCCGGGCTGTTCGGGCGCCTGGGCCCAGATCAGGCCCATGGCGTCCACGCCCTCGTAGGCCGAACCAGGCAATGGGGCGTCGCGGCCCAGGTCGACCTGACCGGCGGCATCGGCCTGGTACCGGGCCGTGGCCACCCAGGCCACACCGGGACCGCGCACGGTGCGGCTTTGCAGCGTGATGGCTTCGCCGGGTGCTAGGCCCTGGACCAGGATCTGGCGCGGCACGTCGATCAGTGCCTCAGCCGGGAGGATGCTCAGGTGGACGGCGGCGCTCATGGCTTACTTGCCCACGCGGCTGACCTGCATGGCCGTGGTGCGGTCGCTGAGCAGCGGCACCACCTTCAGGCCCTTCTTGGCGGCCCAGATGTTCTGGTAATGGAACAGCGGGATGGCACCCACATCGTCGCTCACCAGCTTGGCCGAGTGGCGCAGGATGGCCTCGCGGCGGCGGGCATCGAACTCGACCGTGGCCGCGTCCAGCGATTTGTCGACCGATTCATTGCCGTAGCGGCCCCAGTTCGAGGCGCCGCGGCCGCGCTTGGCGTCCACGCTGGCAAAGGCGTTCAGCAGGCCGTAGCTGGCCTCGCCGGTGCCATTGCCCCAGGCCAGCACGCTCACCGCGTACTCGTTCTTGTTGGCCTTGCCGGCATACACCGACCACGGCACCACCTCGACCTTGGTCTTCACGCCGATGCGGCTCCAGAACTGGGCCACCGCCTGGGCGGTCTCGGGGCCTTGCGGGTAGCGGTCGCCAGGCACATGGATGCTGATCTGGAAGCCTTGCGGAAAGCCGGCCGCGGCCAGCAGCTTTTTGGCCTGCTCGGGGTCGTTGGCGATCTCGGGGATGTCGGGGTTGAAACCAAAGCTGCCCTTGGGCATCCATTGGTTGGCGACGGTGACCGTGCCTTGCAGGATGCGGTCGGCAATCGCTTTGCGGTTGATGGCCAGCGACAGCGCCTGGCGCACCCGCACATCGAGCAGCGGGTTCTGGGCCAGCGGCTTGCCGGCGTTGTCGGTGATGAATTCATTGGGCCCCGTGCGGAAGCTGGGCTGCACCAGCAGCACGCGCAGGCCAGGGTAGGTGTAGACGCTGAAGGCCGGGTTTTTGCGCAGCTTCTCGACATCGGTGACCGCCACCTTGTCGATCACGTCCACGTCGCCCGCCAGCAGGGCAGCCGTGCGGGCCGCCCCATTGTTGATGAAGCGGTAGTTCACCTTCTCCCACTCGGGCTTGGGGCCCCAGTAGCTGGGGCTGCGCTCGAACACCGTGCGGTCGCCCGGCACGTACGACACCCATTTGTACGGCCCGGTGCCCACCATGGCCCGGCCGGCGTTGTAGTCCTCGGTCTTGGATTTCTCGCCCACGTGCTTGCTCACGATGTAGACCGAGGCGATCTCCAGCGGCAGCATGGGGTTGGGGGTGGTGGTCTTGATCACCACCGTGTGGGCATCGCGGGCCGTGGCCGATTCAACCGAGCGCAGCGCCCCGGTGTACGAGGCCACGCTGCCCGGCACGTTGCGGGCGCGCTGGAACGAAAACACGATGTCGTCGGCGGTGAAGGGCGTGCCGTCCTGCCATTTGATGTCGGTGCGCAGCTTGAACTCCCAGGTGCGCTCGTCCAGGCTCTTCCAACTGCTGGCCAGGGCCGGCTCCAGCTTGCCGCCATCGCGTGAGTTGATGATCGAATCCCAGAAATGCAGGGCCAGCGAGCGGTCGCCGGCATGGTTGTTGAGCTGGGGGTCCAACGAGGACAGGGGGTCGGCGTAGCCGATCGACAGGGTCTGGGCGCCGGCCAGGGGGCTGGACAGGCTGGCGGCCAGAGCCAGGGCGGTGAGGGTGGTTTTCATGGGCGTCTTTCCGGGTGGGGGTGGGGTTCAGACCGTGTCGTGCAGATGGCAGGCCACCTGATGCCGCACGGCAATGCCTCGCAGCGTGGGCGCCTCGGTTCGGCAGCGTTCGGTGGCTTGGGGGCAGCGCGGGTGGAAATGGCAGCCCGGCGGCGGGGCCAAGGGGCTGGGGATTTCGCCGGCCAGGGCGGTGAATCGGGTGCGACGCTGGGCGATGTCGGGAATCTCGGCCAGCAAGGCCTGGGTGTAGGGGTGGGCCGGCCGGGCAAACAGCTCTTCGGCCGAGGCGCTTTCCACCACCCGGCCCAGGTACATCACCACCACCCGGTCACACAGGTGGTGGATCACGCCCAGATCGTGGCTGATGAAGAGGTAGGCCAGGCCCAGCTGGTCGCGCAGGTCCATGAACAGGTTCAGGATCTGGGCCTGGATCGACACATCGAGCGCAGCCACTGCCTCGTCGCACACCAGCATGGCCGGTTGCACCGCCAGGGCGCGGGCGATGCCGATGCGCTGGCGTTGCCCGCCGCTGAACTGGTGCGGGTAGCGGTGGCGCAGGCTGGGGTCCAGCCCGGCGCGCTGCAACTGGGCACACACATAGTCGTCCAGCCCGGCGGCATCAGTGAGTCCATGGTGGCGCGGAGCCTCGCCCACGATGCGCGACACGCGCAGGCGCGGGTTCAGGCTGGCATGGGGGTCCTGGAACACCATCTGCACCCGCAGCCGGGCGGCCAGGCGCTCGGCCGGGTTCAAGGCCTCCAGCGACTGACCGAGCACCTGCACCTCGCCCGAGGTGGGGCGCAACAGGCCGGCGGCGATGCGGCCGAGGGTGGATTTGCCACAACCCGATTCACCCACCACCCCCACCACTTCGCCGGGCTGCACGCTCAGGCTCACGCCATCCACCGCACGGGTGATGCGGGGTGGTGCGGGGGGCAGCAGCCGGTCCAGGCCGCGGCCCAGCCAGCCGCGGGGGGCGCGATGGCCAAAGTGCTGACGGATGTCGCTCAGGGCGACCAGGGGCGGCGAGGTCTGGGGCGTCATGTTGGAAAGTGGCGCGCTCATGCATCGGCCTTGTCTGAGGGGGCGGCCAGGGTGGCGGGGCCGGGGTGATGGCAACGCACCGTGTGGTCGGGGGCTTCCGGGCGCGCCGGGCTGATCTCGGGCCGGGTCTGCTGGCAGGTGGCGGTGGCGCGTGGGCAGCGCGGGGCAAAGGCACAGCCCGCGGGCATGTCCAGCAGGCTGGGGGCCATGCCGCTGATCTGGCGCAGGCGGGTGCCGCGCTGGTTGGCACTGGGCAGGCTGCCGATCAGGCCCTGGGTGTAGGGGTGCTGGGGGTGGTCCAGCACCTGGTCGACCGTGCCGTGCTCCACGATGCGCCCGGCATACATCACCGCGATCTGATCGGCCAGGCCGGCCACCACCGACAGGTCGTGGCTGATCCAGATCAGCGCCGTGCCGCGCTCGCGCACCAGGGCCTGCACCTCGGACAGGATCTGGGCCTGCAAGGTGACGTCCAGGGCGGTGGTGGGTTCGTCGGCAATGATCAGGTCGGGCCCGTGCAGCAGCGCAATGGCAATCGCCACCCGCTGCCGCATGCCGCCTGAGAGCTGGTGCGGGTAGGCATCGAGGCGCTCGTCGGGGCTGGGAATGCCCATGCTGGCCAGGGTGTCGCGGGCCAATTGCCGGGCCTGGGCCCGGCTCACGCGGCGGTGCGCCTGAACCGCCTCGATCATCTGGGTGGCGATGTCCAGCACCGGGTTCAGCGTGGCCATGGGGTCTTGAAAGATCATGGCCATGCGGTCGCCTTGCAGGCTGCGGCGCTCGCGCGGGCTCAGGTCGCGCAGCTCGCGGCCCTGGAACAGCAGTTGCCCGCCTTCCACCCGGCCCGGTGGGTCGATCAGGCCCATGATGGAAAAGCCGGTCACCGACTTGCCCGAGCCGGATTCGCCCACCAGCCCCAGCACCTGGCCGCGCCGCAGGGTGAACGAGACCCCGTCCACCACGGGCAGCACGCCCTCGCGGGTGTGGAAGCGGGTGCGCAGGTCGCGCACCTCCAGCGTGATGTCGCCCGCGTCTGTCGAAATGGGAGATGCCATGGCGTTCACTTCATGAGGCGGGGGTTGAGCACATCGCGCAACTGATCCCCCACCAGGTTGATGGCCACGATGGTGGCCAGCAGGGCCAGGCCCGGGAAGACGCTGATCCAGTATTCATTGGACAGCAGGTACTGGTAGCCATTGGAGATCAACAGCCCCAGCGAGGGCTCGGTGATAGGCACCCCCAGGCCCAGAAAGGACAGGGTGGCCTCCAGCGTGATGGCGCGCGCCACCTGCAAGGCACCGATCACCAGCAAGGGGGGCAGGCAGTTGGGCAGGATGTGGCCCAGCAGAATGCGCCAGTCGGGCAGGCCCAGGCCGCGCGCCGCTTCCACGTAGTCACGGCGCGCCTCCACCAGGGCCTGGCCGCGGGCGGTGCGGGCGTAGTAGGCCCATTCGAGCAGCACCAGGGTCAGCACCACATTGCCCACGCCCTTGCCCGTCCAGGCCAGGATCATCAAGGCCATCAGCAGGGTGGGGAACGACAGCAGCAGATCGACCAGGCGCATGATCAGCGCATCGATGCGTCCACCCGCGTAGGCGGCCAGCAGGCCCATCAGCGTGCCCACCACAGCCGCCACGGCGGCCGAACCCACGCCCACCAGCAGGCTGATGCGCAGGCCATACACGATGGCCGAGTACAGATCGCGCCCCTGGCCGTCGGTGCCCAGCCAGTAGGTGTACTGGCCGCTGCCTTGCGGGCTGCCCGGCGGCAGGCGGGCGTCCAGCACGTCGAGTTGCATCAGGTCGTAGGGGTTCTGCGGGGTGATCCAGGGGGCCACCAGGGCCACCAGCAGCACCGCCAGCAGCAACAAAAGGCCGGCCAGCGCGATGCGCGAGCGCGCAAAGTCGGCCGCCATGCGCCACCAGATCGAGTGTTCGTGGGCCGCCAGCGCGGGTTTGACCAGACGGGTGCCGCTCATGCCGCCCCCTCCAGCCGCACCCTGGGGTCCAGCAACTTGTAAAGCACGTCCACCAGCAGGTTCAGGGTGACGAAGATCAGTACCACCACCATCAGGTAGGCCACCACCACGGGGCGGTCCAGCGAGTTGATGCTGTCCAGGATCAGCTTGCCGGCGCCGGGCCAGGCAAAAATGCTTTCGGTGACCACCGCGTAGGCGATGGTCGAGCCCAACTCCAGGCCCAGCACCGTCACCAGCGGGATCAGGGTGTTGCGCAACACATGCCACAGCAGCACCCGGGCCGGCGGCAGGCCCTTGGCGCGGGCAAATTTCACAAAATCCTGCGGCAGCACCTCGCGCACGCCGGCCCGCGTCAGGCGCAGCACCAGCGAGATCTTGAACAGCGCCAGATTGATGGCCGGCAGCAGCAGGTGATGCAAGCCGTCCAGCGTGAGCCAGGACCAGGCCACGCCCAGCCACTCGCGGGTGGCGCCACGGCCGCTGGCCGGCAGCCAGCCCAGTTGCACGCTGAACACCATGATCAGCATCAGCGCCACCCAGAAGGCGGGCAGCGAAAAGCCCACGATCGAGCCCGCCATCAAGGCCTTGGACAGCGGGTGCTCGGGCCACATGCCTGCCACCAGGCCCAGGGGCACGCCGATCACCACCGCCAGCAGCAGGGCCGACACCGCCAGTTCCAGGGTGGCGGGCAGGCGCTGCAGGATCAGGTGGAAGGCGTCTTCCTGGTACACAAAGCTGCGCCCCAGGCTGCCATGCAGGGCGCCGTCGACAAAGGCCAGGTACTGCCGCCACAGCGGCTGGTCCAGGCCCAGGCGGGCAATGGCCTGCAGGCGCTCCTGCTGGTTCAGGTCGTCGCCGATCAGGATGTCGACCGGGTTGCCCACCGCGTGCAGGCCCACGAACACGATCACCGTCATGGCCAGCACGACCAGGGCCGCCTGACCGATGCGGCGCAGCAGCCAGCCGCTCATGCCATGGTCGCAGCGGCTGCCACGTCGTCGTAAGGCGGCAGGGCCGGGGCCGGGGTCCATTCCTGACCGTCCAGTTCGGGGTCGGCATAGGCTTCCATGGCGGCAAAGTGCTGCGCGGCGTCCTCGCTCAGCAACTGGGCGGCCAGGCCGCGGGCCAGTCGCTGGGCGCCTTCGCTGATCTGCGGGATGTCACCGGCGCCGGCGCCCTGCGACAGCGCGGCCGCATAACAGAAGCAGTGCACCCGTTCCAGGCCCGGCAGGCTGCCCGGCGTGCGTTGCTGGAACTCGAACAGCGGACCCAGATCAGGCGACTGGTCTAACTCGCTGTCTTCTTGCCCGGCCGGGGCGGTGAAGCGGTCCTGCCAGGTGCGCACATGGGGCGCCAGGCGGGCGTACTCGGGGCGTTGGCTCCAGTCGGTGCGAAAGCCGGTGCTGAAGATCAGCACGTCGGCGGCCAGCGGGCCCTTGGCGGTGTCCACCCGCAGCACGCCGTCGCTGCGCAGGCTGGCACCCAGGATGGGGGTGCCCAGATGAAAGTGGGCGTTGGCGTGGCGCGACACCCGCAGCGTGCTGCCGTGTGGCGGCGGCACCTGCTGCACATTGATGTAGTGGCGCAAGCGCCACTTCCACTCGTCCGCCAGCGTCGGGTAGCCATGCACCATGCCGGGGTGGCCAGCGCCCTTGCCTTTGTTGACGCGGGGCAGGTCGGGGCGGCGGATCAGCAGGTCGACCCGCTGCGCGCCGTGTTCCAGCGCCGTGGCCGCCACGTCCATGGCCGAGGAGCCGCCCCCCACCACGGCCACGCGCAGGCCGCGCATGCGCTCGCCGTCCCAGACGTCAGAGGAATGCACCCAGCGGTCTCGCGGCACCTGGTGGACCCAGGCCGGCACCCAGGCCCCGCCCAGTCCATCCCGCCCGGTGGCCAGCACCAGGTGGCGGGCCCGTACGGTCAGCGTGCGGGCCGGTGTCTGCCGCTGGTCCTGCAGTTCGATCTGCACCGTGCCGTCGGCCTGGGGCAGTACATCGGTCACCCGGTGCTGGTTGAGCACCTCCAGATCCAGCACCTGGCGGTACCAGCGCAGGTAGTCTGCCCATTGCAGGCGCGGGATTTTGTCCAGTTCGTTCCAGGCGTCCAGGCCGAATTGGGCCTCGAACCAGGCGCGAAAGGTCAGGGCGGGCAGGCCCAGCGCCGGGCCGGTCAACTCTTTGGGGGAGCGCAGGGTCTCCATGCGCGCCGTGGTGGCCCAGGGGCCTTCAAAACCGGCCGGCGCCTGGTCATAGATGCGGTTGCGGATGCCCAGGTGGCGCAGCGAGGCCGACAGGGCCAGGCCGGCCATGCCGCCGCCGATGATGGCGACGTCCAGCACCTCGGGGTCGGCCTGTTGAGGTACCCAGGGCTTGGCGGGCAGGCACAGCCATTGCAGGTCCTGCTTCAGGCGGGCCTCCAGGGCGGCCAGGCCGGCGGGGGAAACAGCGGAGGACACAGGGGTAGCGCTCATGGTCGAGCCTTTCTAGTCAAAGTGAAATCGGGTTGTTCGTCGGGGACTGGGGCGCCAGGCCATGCTCTGCATCGAGCAAGTGGGCGTGGGCCGAGGGCGGGTGTTCCTGGAACCCGGGCAACTGGCGGGCCTGCGCCAGCAAGGCCTGCACCAGGGCCTCGGTGCGCTGCTGTTGGGCCGGCGCCACGGGCCGGGTCGGCAGGGTGATCACGCCAAAGAAAAAGGGCACTTCGGTGTCCAAGGGGCGCACGGCCACGCCGCTGGGCTGCAGGCCATGCGCGGTCAGCGGCTCCAGCACGGCCACGCCAAGCCCGGACCGCACCAGGGCCATCGCGCTGGCCGAGGCATTGGTTTCGATCAGCGCGGGCTGTTGGGTCGGCCCGAGCGCATGTTCGAGCCGATGCCGCAGCCGGTAGGGGTTGCCCATGGTGATGAGGCGGCGCTGACCCAGTGCCTGCAGGGGCACCACCGCATGACGCGCCAGTTCATCGTCGGCCGGCAACACCGCCACGCAGGGCAATTGACCGATCCAGTGCACCTGCAGGCCCCGGTGCTCCAGCGGCAGGCTGCACAGGCCCAGGTCCACCTCACCCAGCAGCACCGCCTGCAAGACCTGCTCGGGCACGCCGGTGTTCAGTTGCAGTGGGCTGGGGCCCAGGCCTTGCTCCAGGTGGGCCAGGGCAGGGGGCAGCAGGCCCAGGGCCAGGGCTGAGGTGGCGGCCACTTCCAGGGCCGGCAGCTCACGGCTGGCAATCTGGCGGGCCCGCTCGCCGACCTGGCGCAGGCCGGCGAGGGCACGCTCCACATCGCCGCGCAGGCCAAAGCCGTGCTCGGTGGGGGTGACCCGCGGGCCATGGCGCTGGAACAGCGGGTGGCCGATTTCAGCCTCCAGCTCCTGGATCAGCCGTGTGACCGCCGGCTGCGAACGCGCCAACAGCCGAGCCGCACCGGTGATGCTGCCGCTGGACATGACGGCCGAAAAGGCTTCGAGGTGGCGGGTTTCCATGCCAAGAATCTACATTGCGCATTAATGCAGGTCAATCATTCAATATTTATATGCTTATGAGTTCAGCGTGCCTGGCATGCCGGTCAGCTGCTGATAGGCACCCTTGATCGCGGTGGTCAGGCCTGACGACCGCTGAAATTGCCTGCCCGTGACCCAAATCACGCGGGCGAGGGCGCAAAAAGCGGTGCTGTGGCCCGCTGCACCGCGGAACCAGAGTGCGCTCGGGTAACATCGTGCCCCGCGGATCATCCGGACCGAAGCCCTGCGGGGTGCTGTCGGTCCCATGCCATCAAGCTGCCTGCGGCGCCCCCGTGGCGACAGGCCGAACAGGGTTTCTCGTGCGTCTCAATTCAATCAAGCTATCAGGGTTCAAGTCGTTCGCCGAGCCGACCAACTTCCTGCTGCCCGGGCAGCTGGTGGGGGTGGTGGGCCCGAACGGCTGCGGCAAATCCAACATCATGGATGCCGTGCGCTGGGTGCTGGGCGAAAGCAAGGCCAGCGAGTTGCGCGGCGAATCGATGCAGGACGTGATCTTCAACGGCACGACCACGCGCAAGCCGGCCAGCCGATCCAGCGTTGAACTGGTGTTCGACAACATCGACCACCGCGCCGGTGGGCAATGGAACCAGTACGAAGAGATCGCCGTCAAGCGCGTGCTGACCCGCGACGGCAACAGCAGCTACTACATCAACAACCAGCCGGTGCGCCGCAAGGACGTGCAGGACGTGTTCCTGGGCACCGGCCTCGGGCCCCGGGCCTACGCCATCATTGGCCAGGGCACGATCAGCCGCATCATCGAATCCAAGCCTGAGGAACTGCGCCTGTTCCTCGAAGAGGCGGCCGGGGTGTCCAAGTACAAGGAACGCCGCCGCGAGACCGAAAACCGCCTGTCGGACACGCGTGAGAACCTGACCCGGGTCGAAGACATCCTGCGCGAGCTCAATGCCAACCTGGACAAGCTCGAAAAGCAGGCCGAGGTGGCCCGCAAATACAACGCCTTGCAAAGCGATGTCACGCTCAAGCAGCACCAGCTGTGGTTCCTGAAACGGCGCGAAAGCGAAGGCGACCAGGCCAAGGTGCGGGCCGACGCGGCCCAGGCCGTGAACGACCTGGAGTCGCGCACCGCCGACCTGCGCCACATCGAAGCCGACCTGGAAACCATCCGCCAGGCCCACTACACCGCCGGTGACCAGGTCAACCAGGCCCAGGGCGCCCTGTATGAAGCCAGCGCCGAAGTCGGCCGCCTGGAGGCCGAGATCCGCTTCGTGGTGGAAGGCCGGCAACGCGTGGAGCAGCGCCTGGCCACGCTGCGCGAGCAGATCGGCCAATGGTCGCTGCGCCGTGAAGACGCCGAAGCCCAACTGGAAACCCTGGCCGAGGACGACATCAGTGCCGAAGAAAAGGCCGAGCTGCTGGCCGCCCAGGTTGAAGAGCAGGCCATGCGTCTGCCCGAGCTGGAAGACGCGCTGCGCCTGAGCCAGCAACGCGCCAATGAACAGCGCGTGCTGGTCAGCCAGGTGCAGCAGCAGATCCAGGTGCTGGCCGCCGAGCAGCGCAGCCTGGATGAGCAAAGCCGCAACCTGAACCAGCGCCACGACAAGCTCAGCACCGACCGCAAGGCGCTGGCAGTACCTGATGAGGCCTTGCTGAACACGCGCCGCGCCGAATTGGAAGAAGCCCAGGCCGTGGCCGAAGAGGCCGAGGCCCGACTGCACGAACTGCAGGAAAGCGTGCCCGCCCTGGACGAAGACAGGCGCAGCCGCCAGCAGGCCGTGAACAGCGAGAGTGCGCGCCAGGCCGACCTGTCGGCCCGCCTGGAGGCCCTCAAGGCCTTGCAGGAGAAGGTGCGCACCGACGGCAAGCTCAAGCCCTGGCTGGCCAAGCACGGCCTGGACCACCTGCAGGGCCTGTGGAACCGGTTGCACATCGAAGCGGGCTGGGAAAACGCCCTGGAAGCCGCCCTGCGCGAACGCCTGGGCGCCCTCGAAGTGTCGCGCCTGGAGCTGGTGCGGGGCTTTCTGGGCCAGGCGCCGGCCGATGCGCCGCCCACCCGACTGGCCTTTTTCAGCCCGCCGGCAGCCGCCGTGCCCGCGCCCGCCGGGGCCTGGCCTCGCCTGTCGGAGCTGTTGCGCCTCAACGATGCCGGCCTGAGTGCCTTGCTGGCCGATTGGCTGCACGGCTGTTACACCGCGCCCAGCCTGGACGAAGCCCTGGCCCAGCGCGCCAGCCTGAAGCCGGGCGAGGTGGTCTATGTGGCCGGTGGCCATGCCGTGTCGGCGCATGGCGTCACCTTCTACGCCCCCGACTCCGAGCAGGCCGGCCTGCTGGCCCGCGCCCAGGAGATCGAGAACCTCGACAAACAACTGCGGGCCCAGGTGCTGCTCGGTGAGGAAGCGCGCAGCGCCCTGGTGCGTGCCGAGGCCGCCTATGCCGATGCCTCGCAACGCCTGGTGGCCGTGCGGCGTGAGGCCGCCGAGGCCCAGGGCCGCCGCCACGAGCTGGACGTGGAGACCCTGAGGCTCAGCCAGCAGGCGGAGCAGGCCCGCCAACGCAGTGAGCAGTTGCAGGCCGATCTGGCTGAAGTCGATGCCGCCCTGGAGGAACTGCAAGAGCGCCGCATCACCGCCGAGGCCCGTTTCGAAGAACTGGACCTGCAACTGGCCGACACCCAGGAGCGGCACGCCCAACTGGACGAACGTGTGATCGAAGCCGAGCGCAAGCTGGCCGAGAGCCGTGAGCAGCAGCGCACCCTGGAGCGCCAGGCCCAGGAAGCCACCTTTGCCCGCCGCTCACTCGAAGCGCGCCGTGGCGAGTTGTCCCGCACCATCGACACCGCCCGCCAGCAGGCCGAAAGCCTGGTCGCCGAGCAGCAGCGCGCCCACGACGAGTTGGCCCGTCTGTCCGACGCGGCCGCCCAGGGGGGGCTGCAGGATGCCCTGCACCTCAAGCTGGAGCGCGAGAAGAACCTGGGCGCCCGACGCAGCGAATACGACGACCTCACCACCAAGCTGCGCGCCAGCGACGAGATGCGCCAGAAGCTGGAGCGCGAGCTGGAGCCGCTGCGTCAGCGCATCACCGAGTTCCAGCTCAAGGAACAGGCCGCCCGCCTGGGTTTTGAGCAGTACGAAGGCCTGCTGGCCGATGCCGGCGCCGACCTGGCCGCGGTGGCCGCCTCGATCGAGCAGGGCGCCGTGCGCCTGACCGGCCTTCAGTCTGAGATCGACCGCCTGAACCGCGAGATTGCCGCCCTGGGGGCTGTCAACCTGGCGGCGCTCGATGAACTGACCGTGGCCCGCGAACGCAAGACCTTCCTCGACGCCCAGTCGGCCGACCTGACCGAGGCCATGAACACGCTGGAAGACGCCATCCGCAAGATCGACGGCGAAACCCGCGAGTTGCTGGCCGGCACCTTCAACACGGTCAACCATCATTTCGGGCGCATGTTCCCCGAGCTGTTCGGCGGCGGCAATGCCAAGCTCATGATGACCGGCGAGGAAATCCTTGATTCGGGCGTGCAGGTGCTGGCCCAGCCCCCGGGCAAGAAGAACCAGACCATCCACCTGCTGTCCGGCGGCGAGAAAGCCCTGACCGCCATTGCCCTGGTGTTTGCCATCTTCCAGCTCAACCCCGCGCCGTTCTGCCTGCTCGACGAGGTGGACGCCCCGCTGGACGACGCCAACACCGAGCGCTATGCCAAACTGGTGGCCAGCATGAGCAAGGAAACCCAGTTCCTCTTCATCAGCCACAACAAGATCGCGATGGAAATGGCCGAACAACTGATCGGCGTGACCATGCAGGAGCAGGGCGTCTCGCGCATCGTGGCGGTCGACATGGAGTCGGCCCTTTCGATGGCCGACCACGCCTGATCCGGCCCAGAGACCCAGGAACCCCAAGCAACCATGAGCAATTTGCAAATCAGCCTGGCCATTGCCGGCGGCGCCATCCTGGCGGCGGTGGTGGCCTACAACACCTGGACTTCGCGCAAGAACGAACCGCGCAAGCCCGAACCAGAGCCCGACAGCCAGCATGCCGGCACCGACCTGACCGATCCCCTGGCGCGCCGTGAGCCTGGCCTGGATGCGGCCCTGGTCGACCCGCTGGAGCCCGCCCAGGCCAGCGATGCCTCTCCTGGTCTGGGCATGCCGCTGCCCGTGCTGGAGCGCAAACCGGGTCTCGACTCGCTGATCGACGTGATTGCCCCCATGTCCCTTGAAGGGGTGGTGTCGGGCGATGCCGCCCTGGCCGCGTCGCCGCACACCCGACGCGCCGGCAGCAAGCCCTTTGCCATCGAGGGGCTGAATGAAGCCAGCCAGCACTGGGAAACGCCCGTGCCCGGCCAGCGCTACGGGGCCTTCCAGGCTGGCGTGCAGCTGGCCAACCGCACCGGTGCGCTCAACGAGATCGAGTTTTCCGAGTTTGTGATGAAGGCCCAGGCCTTTGCCGATGCGGTGAACGCCTTGCCCGAGTTCCCCGACATGCTGCATGAGGTGGCCCGCGGGCGCGAGCTGGACCAGTTCGCCAGCGACCACGACGCCCAGCTGACCTTCAGCCTGCGCGCCCGCCAGGCTGCCTGGAGCCCCGGCTATGTGCAGCAGAACGCTGCGCGGCTGGGCTTTGTGCCCGGCGTGATCCCGGGGCGCATGGTGCTGCCCTCGACCGTGGCCGGCCTGCCGCCCATGCTGGGCCTGACCTACGACGCCCAGGCCGCCATGGCCGACGATCCCGAGCAATCGGCCCTGCGCGACATCTCGCTGCACCTGGACGTGCCCCAGGTGCCGCGCAGTGAGCAACCCTTCCGCCAACTGCGCCAGGTGGCCCAGGCCCTGGCCGAAGCCATGGACGGCGTGGTCACCGACCAGAACGGCAACCTGATCCCCGAGCAGGCCATGGACGCCATCGGCGTCGACCTGGAACAGCTGTACGACGCCCTCGACAGCCGCGACCTGGCCGCCGGTTCGCCGCAGGCGCGGCGGTTGTTCAGTTGAGTCCTTTCAGCTGAGTCGATCCGCCCTGCCGCCGGGCCGGCGCGGGGCTGCATTGAGGCAGGTTTCGGCCAGGCCGGCCCCCACCCCTGTCTGATGGCTTGCATGCTGTCCTTCCCGCCGCGCCCGCGGCGCCTGCCGGAGGACGCATTCCATGCCTTTGTCTACCCCCTCAGCCCCAAAGGCCGATCTGCCTGGTTCCCTGCTCATCGACCTGCGAAACCTAGTGGCATCGCACGAAGCTGAAGACTTCACGGCGTCGGACCTGAAAAGGGCCTTTCTGAAGTTGCTCAGCCAGATTCCCAAATGCCCTGACCACGCTCAGCTCGAATCCGTCGCGCAAGCGCTGGCTCGTACCGTCGGGCGCAACTGGACGAATCTTGTAGGACCCATGGCCCTCGATTCGGCATGCCCTTGGATGCGAGAAGTGCATGCGGGGCAAGACGATGGGGCCTCCCTGTATTTGAATTCTGAACCTCCCGGGGCATCAGACATTCCCCATGAGCACGGCACATGGGCTGTGCTCGTTGGTTTGGAAGGGGCGGGATGCAATACGATTTTCGAGATGGTCGATATCCGCCAGCGTCATGTTCGAAAGCTAGCGCAAAGGATTGTGACCCCAGGGGACATCGTTGTTCTTGAAGCAGACGCCATTCACGCATTGGATGCACACGGCAACTTACCCTTTGTGAGTCTTAACCTCTACGGGTCTCCGATAAGTTCAAGGCCTTCATTTCAGCAGCGCTCTTACCATCGATGCTCCTGACGGCTATTCCATCGAATCATGGGAACGTTGTCCTCAATGACCCAGGCGACCCAGCTCGATGAGTTCGAGGGAAAGGGTTGCTTGTGGAATCGGGTGCCCGCCATCGTGGGCGGCTGGGCCGTGCCAGGAGGAGGGCGGCAGCTTCCTGCAAATAGGGGCGTTGCGGACTGACGTTGGCCTGCAGAACCCAGCGGGGTTGGTCTGCAGCAGGGCTGATTTTCCGTGAAGCCGGAACCTCAACCCCGCCCTGATGCTGCATTACGATCGACTAGGCTCGTACGAGCCAGCATCAGGCCCTGAACCCTCCCATCTTGGATAAAATTTTTGCCGCATGCGGCCCAGCGTCTGGGCCCGCCGCCGGACGTTTTTCATGACCACCCTTGACCCGAACGGGGCTGCCACGGCGCCCGCGGATGCCGCCACCGTGGCGCAGGCCCAGGCCTTGCGCGAGCAGCTGCACCACCATGCCCACCGCTATTACGTGCTCGATGCGCCCGAGATCCCGGATGCCGAGTACGACCGCCTGTTCCGCGCCCTGCAGGCCCTGGAGGCGGCCCACCCCGAGCTGCTGACGCCCGACTCGCCCACCCAGCGCGTGGGCGGGCGTGTCTTGGAGGCCTTTGCCAGCGTGCGCCATGCCGTGCCCATGCTCAGCATCCGCACCGAGACCGACACCGAAGCCAGTGGCGCCGAGGCCTTTGATGCCCGCATCCGGCGCGAGCTGGGCCTGGGGGAGGGGGGCGATCCGGTCGAGTACGTGGCCGAACTCAAGTTTGATGGCCTGGCCATGAACCTGCGTTACGAGGCAGGCGTGCTGGTGCAGGCCGCCACCCGGGGCGATGGCGAGCTGGGTGAAGACGTGACCAGCAACATCCGCACCATCGGCCAGATCCCGCTGCGCTTGCCGGCGGGGGCCCCGCCCGTGCTGGAGGTGCGGGGCGAGGTCTACATGCGCCGTGCCGACTTTGAGCGCTTGAACGAGGCCCAGCGGGCCCGAGGCGACAAGCTGTTCGTCAACCCGCGCAATGCCGCAGCCGGGGCCGTGCGCCAACTCGACTCCAACATCGCAGCCCAGCGGCCGCTGAGCTTTTTTGCCTATGGCCTTGGCGAGGTCACGCCCCCGGAGCAGGGCGGACCGGCCTGGCTGACCCATTTCGAGATTCTGCAAACCCTGAAATCCTGGGGATTCCCGGTCGAGGCGCTGGACCAGACCGCCCGTGGCGCGGCCGAACTGGTGGCCTACCACCAGAAGATCGGGGCCCTGCGCGACCAGTTGCCTTACGACATCGACGGCGTGGTCTACAAGGTCAACAGCCTGGCCCTGCAGCGCCGGCTGGGCTTCGTCACCCGCGAGCCCCGCTGGGCCGTGGCCCACAAGTACCCGGCGCAGGAGCAACTGACCACCGTGCTGGGCGTGGATGTGCAGGTGGGCCGCACCGGTGCGATCACCCCGGTGGCCCGTTTGGAGCCGGTGTTTGTGGGCGGCGTGATGGTGTCCAACGTCACTTTGCACAACCAGGACGAGATCGCCCGCCTGGGCCTGCTGGTGGGTGACACGGTGATCGTGCGCCGAGCCGGCGATGTGATTCCACAGGTGGTGGCGGTGGTGGCCGAGCGCCGCCCGGCCGACCTCGATCTGGGCGCCGAGCCGCTGCCCGAGCCCTACAAGCGCTTTGTCATGCCCACCCAATGCCCTGTCTGCGGCTCGCACGTGATGCGCGACGAGGGCGAGGTGGTGGCCCGCTGCACCGGCGGCCTGTTCTGCAAGGCGCAGCGCAAGGAGTCGATCCGCCACTTTGCCAGCCGCCGCGCCATGGACATCGAGGGCCTGGGCGAGCGTCACATCGACAACCTGGTCGAGTACGACCAGATCGGCAGCGTGGCCGACCTGTACAGCCTCACGCTGCAGCAGTTTCTCGATGTGAAGCGGCGGGTGGACGAGCGCGACGGCGTGGCCGCCGAGCTGCAAGGCCGCGACGAGGTGCCCACCAAGTGGGCGCAGAACATCCTCGACGGCATCGCCGCCAGCAAGCAGCGCCCCCTGGGCCGATTCCTGTTTGCCCTGGGCATCCGCCACGTGGGCGAATCCACCGGCAAAACCTTGGCCGACTGGCTGGGGCGCCTGGCCTGGGTGCGCCGCGCGCCCTTGCCCCTGCTGCGGGTGCTGCCCGACGTGGGCGACGTGGTGGCCACCTCGATCTACGAGTTCTTGCAGGAAGACCACAACCGCAAGGTCATCGACACCCTGATCGCCCAAGGCGTGGTGCCGCCCGACACCGGCCTGCCCAACCCGGCGCTGGCCGACAAGCTGAGCCTGCCCAGCCTGCTGGGGGCCTTGAAGGTGCCCAAGCTCACCCCGCTGCGCGCCGAGCAACTGGCCCCGCACCTGCGGGCCCTGAGCGATCTGCTGGATGCCCAGGGCGCCTGGCAGGCCGCGGCCGAGCTGCCGGCCGAGGTGCTCAAGTCGCTGCAAGCCTTTGTGGCCGAGCCCGGCCAGGCCGCGGTGCTGAAGGACCTGGACCAGATCCGCACCGAGCTGCTGGCCGCCTTGCCGGCCCCCAGCACGGGGCCGCGATCGTCCTTGGCGGGCAAGACCGTGGTGCTGACCGGCACCTTGCCCACCCTGGGCCGCGATCAGGCCAAAGACTTGCTGGAAGCCGCCGGCGCCAAGGTGACCGGCTCGGTGAGCAAGAAGACCGACTACCTGGTGGCCGGTGCCGAGGCCGGCAGCAAACTCGACAAGGCGCTGAGCCTGGGCGTGCCCGTGCTCGACGAGGCCGGCATGCTGAGCCTGCTGGCCCAGACCGACGGCGGGCCCGAGCCCGTGACACCGGCGACCCCCACCGTGGCGGACGCTGCGTCGCCCCCTGTGGCCGAGCCCCCCCAGGGCCAACTGCCCTTCACCCTGACCGGAGACTGAACATGGCGATCCGAGAGATCCTGAAAATGGGCGACCCCCGCCTGCTGCGCATCGCCCAGCCCCTGGCCGATGCCGATTTCGACAGCGACGCCCTGCACCTGCTGGTGCGCGACATGTTCGAGACCATGGCCGCCGTCAACGGCGCCGGCCTGGCCGCACCGCAGATCGGGGTGGACCTGCAACTGGTGATCTTCGGCACCGACGCCCCCAACCCGCGCTACCCGGATGCGCCGCCTGTCCCCCGCACCGTGCTGTGCAACCCGGTGCTCACCCCGCTGGGCGACGAAGAAGAAGACGACTGGGAAGGCTGCCTGTCGGTGCCCGGCCTGCGCGGCGTGGTGCCCCGCTACAAACGCCTGCACTACCGCGGCCTCGACCCCTATGGCGACCCGATCGAGCGCACCGTGGAGGGCTTTCACGCCCGGGTGGTGCAGCACGAGTGTGACCACCTGATCGGCAAGCTCTACCCCATGCGCGTGCGCGATTTCTCGCGCTTCGGCTTCACCGAGGTGTTGTTTCCGGGGCTGGATCCGAAGCAGGATGATTGAGCACGGGCTTTCTACAGTCCTGTTCGGGGCTCAGGTCCGCTCGGGCCAGGCTTGAGCAGCTCCTTGCGACGTCGCTTGTGAAGTCGCCTGCGCCAGGCTGTCATACACCGGCAGCTGTGCATCGCGGTGCAGCAGGGCGGGCAGGGTCAGGCGCTGGAAAGGCTTGCTGGCGTAGCGGGAGGCGCTGCGGTAGAAGCGCTGCTCCAGGTCAATCCCCATCCGGGCGTAGGCCTCGGCTGCCTGCTCGTCGAGCTTGAAGCCGTCGTAATTGATCACGGCACCCACCTTGTGGCCCAGCGGGGCGCACAGTGCGGTGACGGCGGCGCGGATGCGCTCCACATCGGCTTCGGTGCGCACGCTAAGGTGCTGGAAGTTCAGGAACAGCAGGCCTTGTGCGGCGTCGTACCGGAAGCGGGCCTCAAAGGCCATGTTCAACAGGCGCTCACGCAGGCCCATGGGTTCGGGGCGGAACAGGGCCGGGTCCATGAGGCGGGGCTGCTCGATCAGGGGGCGAAAGCCCATGTGGGCCACGATGTCGCGCTCGATGTCCACACCCGGGGCCACTTCCGTGAGGCGCAGGCCCTGCGGGGTCAGTTCGAACACGCAGCGCTCGGTGATGTACAGCACGCGTTGGGCCTGCCCGGCGGCGCGCCGGCCGGCAAAGGTGATCTGCTCGACCTGGGGCAGAAACTTGCGCGAGCGGCCCTCCTGCAGGATGCGCAGTTGACCGTCGGCTGCGGCCACCTTCAGGCCGCCGGCGGTGAAGGTGCCGGCAAACAGCACGGTGCGCGCGTTCTGCGAGATGTTGATGAAGCCGCCGGCACCGGCCAGCTTGGGGCCGAATCGGCTCACGTTGACATTGCCGGCCGCGTCGCATTCGGCCATGCCCAGGCAGGCCAGGTCCAGGCCACCGCCGTCGTAGAAGTCGAACTGCTGGTTCTGGTCGATCACGGCCTCGACGTTGAAGCCGGCGCCAAAGTCCATGCCGCCCGCGGGCATGCCCCCGACGATGCCGGGCTCGGCGGTGAGGGTGAACAGGTCCAGCACGCGCTCTTCATTGGCCACGGCCGACACGCCTTCGGGCATGCCGATGCCCAGGTTGAGCACGCCGTCCAGGGGCAGCTCCAGCGCGCAGCGGCGCGCGATGATCTTGCGCTCGTCCAGGGGCAGCGGGGCCAGGCTGTCGAGCGGCACCTGCAGTTCAGACGAAAAAGCGGCCGAGTAGCGCGTACCGTAGGTCTGCATGTGGTTGTCAGCTTGGGCCACCACCACACAGTCGACCAAGGTGCCGGGGATGCAGACCTGGCGCGGGTTGAGCGAGCCGGCCTGGGCCACGCGCTCGACCTGGGCGATCACGATGCCGCCTGAGTTGCGGGCCGCCATGGCCATGGCCAGGTTGTCCAGGGTCAGGGCCTCGCGCTCCATGGTGATGTTGCCGTGGGTGTCAGCGGTGGTGCCGCGCACCAGGGCCACGTCGATGCCGAAGGCCTTGTAGAAAAGCCATTCCTCGCCATCGATGTCCATCAGGCGCACCAGGTCTTCGTGGGTGCACCGGTTGATCTTGCCGCCCCCCAGGCGCGGGTCGACGAAAGTGCCCAGCCCCACCTTCGACAGGGTGCCGGGCTTGCCCGCCGCGATGTCGCGGTAGAGCTGCGAAATGCAGCCTTGAGGCAGGTTGTAGGCTTCAATCTGGTCGGCCAGGGCCATTTGGCCCACCTTGGGGATCAGGCCCCAGTGCCCGCCGATGGCGCGCCGCACCAGGCCCGGATGCCCCAGGTGGTTGAGCCCGCGTTCACCGCCGTCGCCCTGACCGGCGGCAAACACCAGCGTCAGGTCGCGTGGGGTCTGGCTGGCGGTAAAGCGTTGCTCCAGGGCCAGCAGCAACTCCTCGGGGGTGCCGATGCCGACAAAGCCCGAGGTGGCCACCACGTCGCCGTCGCGGACCAGGGCGGCCGCCTCGGCGGCCGAAACGATCTTGTTGCGCATGTCTTGTCTCCGGTGTCTTGTTTTGTTGGCGCAGCGCCGGGGTGGGCCCCGGGCTGCGGCTTTCGGGTCGCAGATCTCAGATCTCAGATCTCAGGTCTCAATAGAGGCCGGTCAGGTAGTAGGTGGCAATGATCACGCCCACGGCGGCCGTCTTGATCAGGGTGATCGCGAAGATGTCCTTGTACGAGGTCTTGTGCGTGAGGCCGGTGACGGCCAGCAGCGTGATCACGGCGCCGTTGTGCGGCAAGGTGTCCATGCCGCCGCTGGCCATGGCGGCCACACGGTGGAACACTTCCAGCGGGATGTGGGCTGCGTTGGCGGCCTGGATGAAGGTGTCGGACATCGCGGCCAGCGCAATGCTCATGCCCCCCGAGGCCGAACCGGTGATGCCGGCCAGTGCCGAGATCGAGATGGCCTCATTGAGCAGCGGGTTGGGGATGGCCCGCAGGGCATCGGCCACCACCGTGAAGCCGGGCAGGGCGGCGATGATGCCGCCAAAGCCGTACTCGGATGCGGTGTTCATGGCGGCCAGCAGGGCCCCTCCGACGGCGGCCTTGGTGCCATCGGCGAAACGCTTCTTCACCGGGCCCCAGGCAAACACCACCACGGTCAGGATGCCCATCAGCAGCGCCGCCTCGACGGCCCAGATGGCCGCCACTTTGCTCACGTCGGTCACCACCGGCTTGGCCATGGTGGGCAGGGCTGCGGTGTGCACCGCGCCGTAGAACTGCGGGATCAGCACCGTGAACACCTTGTTCATCACCCCCACCACCAGCAAGGGCGCCAGGGCCAGCCAGGCGTTGGGCAGCTTTTCGGCGGCATAGGGTTCGGGTTCGTTGCTGTGGCCGCTGCCATAGCCTTCGCCGGCCTCACGTGCACGACGACGGCACCAGGCGAGGTAGGCCAGGCCGGTCACCAGGATGAACACCGTGCCCACCACGCCCAACCAGGGCGCGGCCCAGGTATTGGTCTTGAAGAAGGTGCTGGGGATGATGTTCTGGATCTGCGGGCTGCCCGGCAGCGCATCCATGGTGAAGGTGAAGGCGCCCAACGCGATGGTGCCCGGGATCAGGCGCTTGGGGATGTCGCTTTGACGGAACATTTCGGCTGCGAACGGGTAGACCGCGAACACCACCACGAACAGCGACACGCCGCCGTAGGTGAGCAGCGCACACACCACCACGATGGACAGGGTGGCGCGCTCGCGCCCCAGCAGCCCGATGACGGCTGCCACGATGGACTTGGAAAAGCCCGACAGCTCGATCACCTTGCCAAACACGGCGCCCAGCAGGAACACCGGGAAGTACAGCTGTACAAAGCCCACGAGCTTGTCCATGAAGATGCCGCTGAACAGCGGTGGCACCAGGGTGGGATCCGTCAGCAGCACCGCCAACAGCGCGCAGACCGGCGCAAACAGGATCACGCTGAGGCCGCGGTAGGCCACGAACATCAGCAAAACCAGCGAAAGCAAAATGATCAAAAAGCTCATGCGGTCCTCCGCAGGGCGAGCTTGTGAGCCTGCGCGGATTGCAGCGCGGCACAGAAAGGGGTGGGGGTCACGGTGTCTGTCTCCAGTCGATATGAAGAGACCGTCGGGCTGTGGGGCGCGACGGTCCAAAGGTGGGGGGCAGATTGTGGGATCAGGAAGCCGTCGGCCTGGGCGTCGCTTGTGAGCGTGTGTTATTTGCGTTTTTGGCTCAGCGCGCTGTTCAGTCCCGCTGGTGTGGGTGGCGGCCTACAAGGCCTCCAGCCAGCGCAGCAGGCGCAGAGGGCTGAAAGGCTTGCCCATGTGGGCCTGGGCCCCCAAGGCCAGGCTGGTCTCAATGTCGGCCTGGCTGGCGTGGGCCGAGATGACCAGCACCGGTGTGTCGGCCAGAAGGGCGTGGGCCCGCATCGCCTGCAGCAAGTCGTGGCCGCTCATGCCGGCACCAAAGCACAGGTCGGTGATCACCAGGTCGGGCTGTTCGCGCTGAGCCAGGGCCCAGCCCGAGGCGGCGTCGGCGGCCAGCAGCACCTCGCTGTGCTGGTGCAGCACCAGCCGCAGCAGTTCGATGATGAAAGCGTTGTCCTCGACCAGCAACACACGCCGTCGGGGCCGTACTGGGGGGCCTGGCGTTTCGAGGGGCTGGGGGACTGCGTTCATGGCGATCTTTCGGGGCTGCTGCTGCATGGGCCATCCCACCGCGTGCCGCGCCGTGGCTGGGCGGACCTGGGCTGTCGGAAGGATTTGTTGCAGTTTGATGCAGTCCCCGAAGGGGCTGTGCAGGCCACAGACGGCACGCCCTGTAGGAGGGCATCGATGTCCGGACGCGCCATTGCGCCAGGACAGGGCCAAGGCACTCCGCGGCGCCCGTCAGCCGTGCAGGGGGCTGCCCGGCCGCTGACGGCTTGGTTTCAGACCGTGCCCAGGGCTTTCAACAGCTCGGTCTCGATCTCGATCTGCTTGCGGTTCTGCTGCAGTTCGGGGCCCTGGATCAGGAAGGTGTCCTCCACCCGCTCGCCCAGGGTGCTGACCTTGGCCATCTGCAGGCTGATGTGGTGCTGGGCCAGCACCCGGGCCACCATGTACAGCAGGCCCAGGCGGTCGCTGGCCGAAATGCTGAGCAACCAGCGCTGGGCTTTTTCGTCAGGGCGCAGGTCGATGCGCGGGGCAATCGGAAAGCTCTTGACGCGGCGCGACACCCGGCCCCGGCTGGGGGGGGGCAGGGGACCCGCTTCGGTCAGGGTGCGGGCCAGTTCACTTTGCACCATGCTGGTCAGCTCGCGGTAGTGCTCGGGCAGCATCTGGGTCACGACCTGGAAGGTGTCCAGGGCGTAGCCATTCGAGGTGGTGTGGATCTTGGCGTCCAGGATGCTGAAGCCGGCCTGATCGAAGTAGCCGCAGATGCGGGCGAACAGGTCGGGCTGGTCGGCGGTGTAGACCAGCACCTGCATGCCTTCGCCCACCGGCGACTGGCGGGCCCGCACAATGGGGTCGAGCGAGGCCACGTGGCGCGACAGCTGCCGGGTGTGCCAGGCGATGTCGCCCGCGTCGTGGCGCATGAAATAGCTCACGTCCAGCGTGTCCCACAGCGGCTTTTGCACCTCGTGGGGCAGTGCGTACAGGGCCAGCTGCACCAGCGCCTCACGCTTGCGGGCCTCGATCTCGGCGCGGGCGTCGGGGGCGCGGCCGCCCAGCACGCGCAGCGTGTAGCGGTACAGGTCTTCCAGCAGCTTGCCTTTCCAGGCGTTCCAGACCTTGGGGCTGGTGCCGCGGATGTCAGCCACCGTCAGCAGGTACAGCGCTGTCAGGTTGCGTTCGTTGCCCACGCGTTTGGCAAAGGCCTGGATCACTTCGGGGTCGCTGAGGTCTTCTTTCTGGGCAATGCGGCTCATGGTGAGGTGTTCACCCACCAGCAGCTCGATCAGCTCGCTGTCATCACTCGCAATGTCATGGTCGCGGCAGAAACGGCGTACCTCGGCACGCCCCAGCTCGGAGTGGTCGCCCCCTCGGCCCTTGGCGATGTCATGGAACAGCGCCGCCGTGTAAAGGATCCAGGGCTTGTCCCAACCGGCCGCCAGTTGCGAGCAGAAAGGGTATTCGTGCGCGTGTTCGGCCATGAAGAAGCGGCGCACGTTGCGCAGCACCATCAGGATGTGCTGATCCACGGTGTAGACGTGGAACAGGTCGTGCTGCATCTGGCCCACGATGCGGCGGAAGACCCAGAGATAACGCCCCAGCACCGAGGTCTGGTTCATCAGGCGCATGGCGTGGGTGATGCCCTCGGATTGCTGAAGGATGCTCAGGAAGGTGCGGCGGTTCACCGGATCGCGGCGGAAAGCCCCGTCCATCACATGGCGGGCGTTGTACAGGGCGCGCAGCGTGCGGGCCGACAGGCCCTTGAGGCCCACCGTGGTCTCGTACAGCAAAAAGGTTTCGAGGATGGCGTGCGGCTGGTTCAGGTACAGGTCGTCGCTGGCCACCTCGATCATGCCGGCCTTCTCGAAGAAGCGCTCGTTGATGCGCCGCGGCTCGTGGGTGTTGGGGTGCAGCCGCTCTTCGATGTTGAGCATCAGGATCTGGTGCAACTGCGACACCGCCTTGGCGGCCCAGTAGTAGCGGCGCATCAGGGCCTCGCTGGCCCGCACGGCCAGGCGCGAGCCATCGGGTGCATGCGACTGGTAACCAAAAGTCTCGGCGACCGCTGTCTGAAGGTCGAACACCAGCCGGTCTTCGCGGCGCTTGGCCACCACGTGCAGGCGGGCCCTGATCAGGCTCAGCAAGGCCTCGTTGCTCTTGATCTGACGGACCTCGAACGGCGTGGCCAGGCCCTTGGCGGCCAGGTCGTCCCAGGTGTCGCCAAAGCCGGCCGCCTTGGCCACCCACAGAATGGTCTGCAGATCGCGCAGGCCACCGGGCGATTCTTTGCAGTTGGGCTCCAGCGAGTAGGGCGTGTTCTCCGACTTGTTGTGGCGTTGGCGCAGTTCCAGGCTCTTGGCAACAAAAAAGGCCTGGGCATCCAGATGGGCCCGGAAGGCCTGCTGGAAGGCCGTGAACAGATCGGTCGGGCCGATCAGCAGGCGGGCCTCCAGCAGCGAGGTCTGCACCGTGACGTCCTTGCCCGCTTCGGCCACGCACTCGCTCAGGGTGCGCACGCTGGAGCCGATCTCCAGGCCCACGTCCCAGCAAGAGCCGATGAAGGCCTCGAGCCGGGATTTGAGCTCCGGCTCGCTGTCCGCCACCACGCTGTCGGGCAGCAACACCAGCACGTCCACATCCGAATAGGGAAACAGCTCGCCGCGCCCATAGCCGCCCACGGCAGCCAACGCAAAAGCGGGCGGAAATCCAGCGCGCCGCCACAGCTCGGCCAGCAGGTCATCGACCAGCCGGGCCAGCCGGGTGAGCAAGCCGTGGATGCCCCGGGTGGTGGCGCCCTCGGTCTGGAGTTGCTGCAACAGAGCCGCTTTCTGCTCTTTGTAGGACTGGCGCAAGGCCTGGAGGTCGGTCATGGCGGGGCGGGCGGCGCGGGGTGAACGGGGCGAAAACGGGACGAGAGCCTGAGGCTCAGGTCTTGGTGGTGGTGATGAAGCCCGGCAGCGGCGGGCTGCCGGCCGACAGCGTCAGCACCTCATAGCCGGTTTCGGTGACCAGGATGGTGTGCTCCCATTGGGCCGACAGGCTGTGGTCTTTGGTGACGATGGTCCAGCCGTCGTTGCCGTGCGACTTCACTTCGCGCTTGCCGGCATTGATCATGGGCTCGATGGTGAAGGTCATGCCGGGCTTCAGTTCTTCGAGCGTGCCGGGCTTGCCGTAATGCAGCACCTGGGGCTCTTCGTGAAAGCGCTGGCCGATGCCGTGGCCGCAGAACTCGCGCACCACCGAAAAGCCATGCCCCTCGGCAAACTTCTGGATGGCGTGACCGATGTCGCCCAGGCGGGCACCGGGCTTGACCTGCTGGATGCCGATCCACATGGCCTCGAAGGTCAGCGCGCTGAGGCGCTTGGCCGCGATCGAGGCGTCGGGCATCACGTACATGCGGCTGTTGTCCCCGTACCAGCCCTTGTCGGTGATCACGGTGACATCGATGTTCATGATGTCGGTCTTCTTGAGCGGCTTGTCATTGGGGATGCCATGGCACACCACATGGTTCAGCGAGGTGCACAGCGAAGCCGGGTAGGGCGGGTAGCCGGGGGGCTGGTAACCGACGGTGGCCGACTTGGTGCCCTGCACATTGACCATGTACTCATGGGCCAGGCGATCGATCTCCAGCGTGGTGACGCCGGGTTTGACGAAGGGGGTCAGGTAGTCCAGAACCTCGGACGCGAGGCGGCAGGCCACGCGCATGCCCTCGATCTCTTCCGCGTTTTTGTAGGTGATGCTCATGACGCGGATTATCCCACCTGAGAATAGCCGCGTCGGGGCACGGCCTTGGCCGGCCCCAGGCTGCCGGTATCAGCGCAGGTTGCCGGTGTGGCCCAGCGAATAGCGGCCAGGTTGCGGCCACACGGCCAGGCCATGGGGCTCCTGCCCCACCTTGATCTGGGCCACGGCGCCGCTTTGGGTGTCAAAGCGGTACACCACGTCGTCAAAACGACCCGACAGCCACAGCCACTTGCCGTCGGCGCTGACATTGCCCATGTCGGGGCTGCCGCCGCCCTGGATCGGCCACTGCGCCGTGACCTTTTCGGTGGCAAAGTCGATCACCGTCACGCTGCCCGGGCTTTTGCGCGGGCCGTGGATGCGGTGCGAGCCCCGGTTGGCCACATACAACTGCTTGCCGTCGCGGCTCGGGTACAGCCCGTGCGCGGCCACCCCGGTGGCAATGAAGCCCACCTCGGTGAGCGAATCACCGTCGAGCACATGCACGCCGTCGGCCTCCATGTCGGCCACGTAGAAATGCTTGCCGTCGGGCGAGATGCGAATGTCCTGCGGCATGCCCTTGGTGGCCGAGCAGACCTCGGTCTCCATCGGCGACACATTGGGATCGCTGAGCTTTTGCCCGTCCTTGAAGCGGGTCTTGGGCATCTGCAGCTTCAGGTAGCCCAGCACCTCACGCTTGCCCAGGTCGATCTTGGCCACGCTGCCCTGGAACTCACAGGTGAAGATCGCGTAGCGCCCGTCGATCGAAAAGTCGGCATGGTTGATGCCGCCGCACTTGGGCACATCGATGGCGTATTGCAGGGCCAGGGTCTTGGGGTCGCGAAAATCCAGCCGGTGCTTGGCCTCGGCCACCACGATCAGCGAGGCGCCATCGGGCGTGGCGTACACGTTGTAGGGGTCGTCGACCAGGATCTCCTTGCCCGGCTTGCCGGTGCGCGGGTCGATCGGGGTCAGGCTGCCATCGGTGCGGCGCTCGGCGTTGTTGGCCACCCACAGCGTGCGCAGGTCCCACGAAGGCACCACGTGCTGTGGGGCTGGCCCCACTTTGAACTTGTCGACCACCTTCATCTTGGCCGGGTCGATCACATACACATCGTTGGAGCGCAGATTGGGCACATAGATGCGCTCCAGATCGTCGCGCACGGCCGGGGCCATGTGGTCAGCAGCGGTTTCGCTGTAAAGATTGGCCGGGTTGGGCACCGGCGGCATGCCGGGCACGGTGTTGACCGTCGCCGGCTTGGCCGCGCCATTCTTGCCGACCGCGTCGGCCCCCTGCACCCCGCTGGCCAGCAGGCCCATCACGATGACAGCCGAACTGACGGCCAAACCAACGGCGTTGCGGGCAAAGACTTTCCCGAGGGACATGAGAAGAACACTCCAGAAAAAAGAGGCGGCTCAGGGCTTGATGGCCGCCTGGATCGCTGCGGCCGAAGTCTCCACGATTTGCTGCACCCCGACTTGACCCAGCGCAATGCTTGCGCGACGCGGGTCGCCGGTCACGCCCCGGGCCCGGTCGCGGGCGCCCGGGCTGGCCAGTGTGTCGGTGCGCACCAGGGCCGGGTCGGTGGCCAGCATCAGCGAGGTGTCGGCCAGGCCGGCGTGCTCGCCGATCTCGGCCGGGCTGAAGCCGCGCTGCTTCAACTCGGCCACGTAGGCGGTCTGGGTCACGCGGTAGTACTCGCTCAGGGCATGCACTCGGGCCGGCGGGCCGCCGTCACGGGCCCAGGCCTGGTTCAGGCGCTCGGCCACCCGCTCCAGGTTCTTGCGGTAGCCCCCGTGGTCACCCAGAAAGAACACATCGCGAAAACCATGCTGCCGAAAGCTGCGCGCCGAGCCCTCCAGCACGGCCTCAAAAGCCGGCTCGGGGATCGAGATCGTGCCCGCAAAGCGCATGTGCCCGGCCGGCGGGTGGATGCTGCCCTCGGGCACATAGGCCAACACCGGGGCGACCACCGTGTGCCCCACGCGCCGGGCAATCTGACCGGCCAGCACATGCACCCGCACGTTGTGCTTGCCCAGCGCCATCTGCGGCCCGCTCTGCTCGGTGCCGCCGATGGGGATCAGCACCGTGCGCGTGCCCGCATCGAGGCGGGCCTGCAACTCGGGGCTGCTCAGGTCTTCCAGAAAAGGGCTGTCTGGCTCTGCCGCCTGGGCCATCGGCCCCAGCGGGCCGGCCAGCAAGGCCATGAGGCCCAGGCAGGCCAGGGTGTGGGAAGCACGGGAAGGGCGACGAAAGGGCATTCGGGCGGCGGTGGCAATGCGAGATGAGGAATTATGTGTTCAGTATGTCAAGAGGCGGTGAAGGGTGGGTATCAGACGGCAGAAGTGTGGCCCGTGCTGTCATGTCGCCGCGGACGACATGAGCCCACGACATGTTCTCATTTTGAGGAAATGACGACACGTTGTGCTGGTGGGTGCTCGGCAGCGACATGCGTCCTCAGGGCCCTGGCCCTTCAAGCGACGTCCGTCAGCACGTCTGGTATCCCCGCTGATACTCCCGCCCCCAGCCGCGTCCAGGGCAGGCTGGCCGGGTCGGCGGGCATGGGGCCTGGGGCGCGGGTGACCAGGATGTGGGACGCGATGGGTGTGAAGTCGGCGCGGAAGTGCACCGAGCTTTTGTTGACCAGCAACTTCATGGCCTCGGGCTGGATGCCCACGCAACGGTACAGCTCGCGGTCCAGCATCTGGCATTTGCCGCTGGCGACCACGATCAGCACACCGTCCAGCTCCAGACAGGCGACCTGACCGAGGCGAGTGAGCACGCCGTGCATCATGGGGCCCAGCAGGCGCACGCTGCCCTCGAACAGGGCGCGCACGGTGACCACGGCCTGCACGGGTGGGTCGCTGAGCTGGCCGGGCAGGGTGGTGACCTGGCGGCCCAGGCTCAGGGACAGACGGGCGCCGAGGCCGGCCCGGTGGGCGGCCGCGGCGGCTTCGGGGTCGTACAGCAGGCCCAGCGCCACCTGGCCGGGGTAGCGTTGGCCGGCGCCGGCCTGCAGCAGGGCATGCAGCATGCCGGTGGTGTCGCTGTCACCCCCTGCGCCGGGGTTGTCCTGGGTGTCGGCGATCACCACCGGGGCGCTGGCGTGTTCGGCCAGTGCCAGGGCCTGCTGCACCGCAGCCAGGGGTTCGGGCAGGCTGACGCGCCAACGCTGGGGCGGCTGGCAAAGCTGGGTCCACAGTTCTTGCACCACCGCCTCGGCGTGCTCGCCATAGGCCCACACGCAGGGGCCGCAGCAGGCGATGTCGGCGGCCGGGAAGCCCATGGCGATGCTGCTCAGGGTGGCTTGACGGGCATCCACCTCGGGCAGTTGCGCGTACAAGGACGCGGCCGGCTCGATCAGGGTGCAGCCGGCGTTGATCGGGATCAGGAAGGGCACGCGGCGCCAGGCCATCGGCAGGCGTTGGCCGGCCTGCAGGCGGCGCTCCAACAACTGGGCGGCCAGGCGGCCGGTGGCTTCGGTGTCCACATGCGGGTAGGTGCGGTAGGCCACCAGGCCGTCGGCCAGCGCCAACATGTCGGCGCTGACGTTGGCGTGCAAATCAAGGCTGGCCACGATGGGCAGTTGATCGCCCACCAGCGAGCGCAGGCGTCTGAGCAATTCACCTTCGGCGTCTTCGAAGGCAACGCTGACGGCGGCGCCGTGCAGATCCAGGTAGATGGCTTGCAGGCCCGGGCCGGCCAGGGCCTGGCGGGCCGCCTCGACGATGGCGCCGGCAATGCGCTCGAACGCCTCGTCGCTGACCTGGGCCGAAGGCGTGGCCCCCGCCCAGCAGGCGGGCAGCAAGGCCCAGCCCCGCGCCTGGGCCTCGCTGATGAAGCCGCCGATGGGCAGGCTGCTGCCCGTGAAGCGGCGAAGCATGTCGGCCCCTTCGCTGTAGGCCGGAAAGCCGTCGCCGCGCAAAAAGGCGGCCCAGTCGGCCGGGCTGGGGGCGAAGGTGTTGGTCTCGTGCTGAAAGCCGGCGATCAGGATGTTCATGGTGTTTCGCAGTGGGCAGGGAGGGGTTGAGGCTTTGGGCAGGCGGCTACCAGCCCAGGGCCAGGTGCAGGCCGAGCAACACGCCCATGCCGGCAAACAAGGCGTGGTTGATGTTGCGCCGGCCCCCGAAGTAGGTGAGCAGGGCGGCGGCGCAGGCCCACCAGCGGGCATCCTGCCATTGCGGCACCCACTGGCCCTGGTTCAGCGCCACCTCAGGGACGACCATGGCCAGCAAGGCGCCCAGTGGTGCAAAGCGCAGGCAGGTGCGCAGCCAGCCCGGCAGGCGGGGTTGCTGGCCGGGCAGCAGAAAAAAGGCCCGGGTCAGCACGGTGATCAGCACCAGCAGGGCCACGGCCAGCCAGCCCCTGTGTTCGGGGTCATCGAGCATGGGGCCTCGGTCGGCGGTGTTCGGCCAGCAGACCCGCGGCCATGGCGGCCAGCATGGTGACCAGCACCGGCAGGCCGCGTGGCAGCGCCTGGGCCGGCAGGGCCACGGCACAGGCCGCGAAAGCGGCCACGCGGGTGGGGCGGTCTTTGACCATGGGCAGGGTCAGGGTCAGCAAGGCCAGGATTGCCACAAAGCGCAGGCTGTTGGCGCCGGGCAATTGGTCGGCCAGCAGCAGGCCCACCCCGGATGAGAGCTGCCACACCGCCCAGTTGCTCAGCGCCAGGCCGAGGTAGAAGGCCACCTCGCGGCGGCGTTGCCGGCGGTTGTGGCCGGGCAGGGGGTGGCGCTGGGTGAACAGCGCATAGATCGGGTCACCGGCAAAGTAGGACAAGGCCACGCGCTGCGGTCGGCTCAGGTGGTGGAAGTAGCGGCTCCATTCGGCGCTGAACACCACGAAGCGCAGGTTCAGCACGGCCGCGGTGGCCCCCACCAGCCACAACGGGGCTTGGCTGGCCATCAGCGGAAGGCAGGCCAGTTGGGACGAGCTGGCATACACCAGCAGCGACATGGGCAACAACACCGCCATGGGCAGGCCGCTTTGGGCCATGGCCACGCCCGCCACCAGGCCCATGGCGGCCGTGCCGGTGGCCGGCCCGGTGACGGCCCGCACCCCCGCCAGCGCGTGCCTCACGGTGCGTGGGCCGAGCCAGGCGGGCCAAAGGGTCAAGGCAGGCCGCCAGCGGCGCATCAGGCCTCCGCGATGTGCGGCCAGGGCCGTTGGGCCGGGCGCATCTGTTCGAAGGCGCGGGCCATCTGCAGCACGCCCAGGTCGTCAAAGCGGCGCCCGGCAATCTGCAGGCCGATGGGCACGCCATGGCTGTCGTAGCCGCAGTTCACCGAAGCAGCGGGCTGCTCGCTCATGCTGAAAGGCAGGGTGAAGCCGATGTGGTCCATGGCCTCATTGACGTTGTTGGTCGGGTACGCCCATTCGGCCGGAAAGCTGGTGTTGGGCGAAACCGGCGACAGCACGTAGTCGTAGGGCTGGGTGGCGGCCACGGTGGTGGCGCGGGTCTTGAAGGTCATGCTGTAGGCCTCGAAAGCCTGCTCGCCGCTGAAGCCCAGGCCGCCTTCGGCCCACTGACGCACGATGGGCAGCACCTTGGCGCGGCGCTCGGGCGGCAGGGCCTGCACATCGACGCCCGAGCGGATGCGCCAGAAGCGGTCCACCCCATGCAGCAGCTCGTTGCTCATCCAGGGCTGCAGGGTTTCGATCACCGCACCGGCCTGCTCGAACAGGCGGGCCGCCGCCACCACGGCCTGCTGCACCTGGGGCGACACCGGCATGCCGCAGCCGGCCTCCAGCAACAGGCCGATGCGCAGCCCCTTGAGTTCGCGCTGCAGCGACAGCCACGGGATGTCGGACGGCGGCAGGCTCATGGGGTCGCGTGGGTCGGGGCGCGACAGCACGGCCATCATCAGGGCCGCATCGGTGACGGTGCGGGTCATGGGGCCGGCGCAGCGGCCCATGTACGGCGGGTCGATCGGCACCCGGCCCAGGCTGGGCTTGAGGCCGGCCAGCCCGCACCAGGCGGCCGGCAGGCGCACCGAGCCGCCGATGTCGGTGCCGATGTGCAGCGGGCCGTAGCCTGCGGCACCCGCCGCGCCCGCGCCGGCACTGCTGCCGCCGGGGTTCATCGCGGTGTTCCAGGGGTTGCGGGCCAGGGCATGGAAGCTCGACAGGCCTGACGAGAGCATGCCGTACTCGGGCATGGTGGTCTTGGCCACGAAGACGGCACCGGCCTCACGCAGGCGAGCCGCGGGCGGCGCATCGGCCGCAGCGGGCACCGGCAGGCTGGCGGCGGTGCCCACCGGCACGGGCACGCCGCGGGTGGCGATGTTTTCCTTGATGGTGGCTGGCACGCCGTCGATGCAAACACCGCCCACGCTGATGGGGGTACCGGCACGCCAACGGGCTTCGGCAGCGCGCGCCATGCTCAGTGCGGCATCGGCATCAAGCGCATAGGTGGCGCACAGCACGGGCTCGCAACGCTCGATGCGCTGCAGCACGGCCTGGGTCACTTCGACCGGCGACAGGCTGCCGTCACGGTAGGCCGCCACCATGGCGGAGGCGGAAAGGGCGTGGAGTTCACTCATGGGTCAGGGGTCCTGAGGTGGAGAAAATCGGGAAAGGACGGGGTACTTACATCGGGTCCAGCGGGTAGATCGGGCGGCGCACCCGTTTGAATTGCAGTGCGCCGTAGTCGGACGTGGTCACGCCCAGGCCGTCGCACTCGATCACCTCACGGGCCAGGTCGCCAAAGCCGGCGCGCCAGTGCACCCGGCTCTTGAGGATGACAAAGCGCTTTTGCAGCGGATCGACGCCGACGCTGGACAGGCAGTTCAGGTCAAACGGCTCCTGGTGCTCGGAGATCAGCACGATCTCCAGGCCGCCCACGGCCAGCACCACGGTGGGGCCCAGCCGGGTCTGCACGCCCTGGTACATGGGCCCGCGGTTGCGAAAGCGCCCGTCAAAGGCCAGCTTGACCCGACCGGTGACGCTCAGGGGTGGGCTGTCACGGCGCAGCGCTGGCATGGCGGTCTTGCCACCCAGGCTCAGTGTGATCTCGCTGCCGATGCCGGCGGCCAGCGCCTGTTGCACGGCCTGGGGGTCCCATATCGCATAGAAGACGGCCTCGTCCAGGCCCTGGCGCAGCACCTCGGCCAGCACCTCGGTGGTGTCCATCGAGCCGCCCGAGGCCGAGTTGTCGCAATGGTCCAGCAGCACGACCGGGCCGCCGAGGCCGATGGCGCAGGCCTGGGCCCGGGCCACGGCTTCGGCCAGCGGGGTGGGGTGGAACACAAAGCCCTCGCGGGCCTCCCAGGCCTGGGTCAGCAGGGCGTCGCAATGCCCGCGGGCTGTCTCAGGCCGTGCGTCGGTGCAGACCACGGCGCTCAGGCCGGCCTGGCTGATGTCGGCGTGCGGAAAGCCCACAAACACCGAGGCGGCCAGCACCTCGCCGCCGGCCTCCAGGGCCTGGCAGCGCGCCTGTAGCGAGCGATTGGGCTCGGCGTGTGTACCCTGGCGCATCACGTGCGGCAGCATGGGGGCCTGGCCCCACTGCATCACGGGGCGGATCTCGCCACTCAAAGTGCGCAGGATCAGTTCGGCAGCCCGCACACCGGCGGCATGGATGTCCACATGGGGGTAGGTGTGGTAGCCGGTGATCACGGTGGCGTGGCGCACCATGTCTTCATACACATTGGCGTGCATGTCCAGGGTGACGCCCACGGGGATGTCGGGGTCGATCTCGCGCAGGCGGCGCAGCAGCGTGCCTTCGGCGTCTTCCAGCGATTCGGTGACCATGGCACCGTGCAGGTCGAGCAGCACGGCATCGAAGCCGCCCCGCGCCACGCGCGACAAGATGGTCTGGCTGATGCGCTCGTAGGTGGCGTCGTCGGTGGGGCGGCTGGGTTGCGCCTCGGCGGCGGTGGCAATCACCACCTCGGCGCCCACGCGCTCGGCCACGTCGATGAAGCCGCCCAGCGCCAGGCCGGTGCCTCGGTAGGCTGCCAGCAGGCTGGCCTGGTCAGCATCGGCCGGCAGAGCACGGTAGAAGCGCTCCAACGGGGTGGGCACCGGTGAAAAGGTGTTGGTCTCGTGCTTGAACTGGGCCAGCAGAAGTCGCATGGTGGGGGTCCTGTAGGGCGGAGGGATTCAGCCCCGGTGGGCCAGCTCGGCCCGGGGGGCGGCGGCCAGCAGGCGGCGGGTGTAGTCGTGGGCGGGCTGCTGGAACACCTGGGCTGTGGGGCCTTGCTCGACGATCTCGCCCTGGCTCATCACGATCACGCGGTCGCACAGTTGGGCCGCCACCCGCAGGTCGTGGGTGATGAACAGGATGCCCAGGCCCAGGTCGGCCTGGATTTCACGCAGCAGGGACAGGATCTGGGCCTGCACCGACACGTCCAGGGCCGACACGGCCTCGTCGGCCACCAGCACCTGGGGCTGGCAGGCCACGGCGCGGGCAATGGCCAGGCGCTGCCGCTGTCCGCCCGAGAACTGGTGTGGGTAGCGGTCAAGCGCGGTGCGGGGCAACTGGATGCGGTCCATCAGCTCTTCGGCGGTCTGGCGGGCCTGGCGCTCGCCCATGCCGAAATTCATCGCCCCCTCCATCAGCGACGAGCCCACGGTGCGGCGCGGGTTCAGCGAGCGGTTGGGGTCTTGAAACACCACCTGCACCCGCGATCGCAGGGGGCGCAGCCGCCCCTCGGGCAGGCCCTGCACCGGGGTCTCGCCCCACAGAATGCTGCCTTCGCTGGGGTCGATCAGGCGGATCATGCAGCGGGCAAAGGTGGATTTGCCCGAACCCGACTCGCCCACCACGCCCACGGTCTCGCCCCGATGCACGGCCACGCTGGCATCGCGCAGCGCGGTGTTGGGCTTGGCCCGGCCCAGCCAGTCACGGCGCACATAGGTCTTACCCACGCCGGTGGCGCTGAGCAGGGCACGCCCACCGGGCAGTTCGCGCGGGGGGGGCGGGGTCATGCCGGGCACGGCGTCCAGCAGCATGCGGGTGTAGGCTTCGCGCGGTGCCTGCAGCACCTGCTCGGCCGGGCCTTGCTCGACCACGCGGCCGCGGTGCATCACCATCACCTGGTCGGCGATCTCGGCCACCACGCCCATGTCGTGGGTGATGAAGAGCACGGCCGAGCGTTGTTCCACTTGCAGCTCGGCGATCAGGCGCAGGATCTCGGCCTGGGTGGTCACGTCCAGGGCCGTGGTGGGCTCGTCGCAGATCAACAGCCGGGGCTTCAGGATGATGGCCATGGCGATCACGATGCGCTGGCGTTGGCCGCCCGAGAGCTGGTGCGGGTAGCTGTCGTAGATGCGCTTGGGATCGGGCAGGCGCACCCGGTCGAAGATGGCCAGGATGTGGGCCTTGCGCTCGTGCGCGGGCCACTGGGTGTGGGTGCGCAGCAGCTCGTCCACCTGCTCGCCGCAGCTGTGCACGGGGTTGAGCGCGGTCATGGGCTCCTGGAACACCATGCCCATGCGGGTGCCGCGCCAGGCGCGCAGGCGTGATTCGGGGGCCAGTCGGGCCTGGTCCATCAGGGGTTCGCCGGCCAGGCGGATCTGGCCCTGGGTGGCGCTCAGGCCTTTGGCCAGCAGGCCCATCACCGTGGTGGCCAGCACGGACTTGCCCGAGCCCGACTCGCCGACGATGCACAGGGTCTGGCCGGCTTCGATGCGCACGTCCAGGTGCTCAATCGCAAAAGGGCGGTCGGCGTCGGCCGGCAGGGCCACCTGCAGGCCCTGCACATCGAGGATCACTTCGGCGGGCCGGGGCACCGGGGGCGGTGCCGAATCCAGGAAGACGGGGGTGGGGGAGGTCAAGGTGTTCATGGCAGGGGGCTCGCTCAGGCTCGCTTGGAGAACTTGGGGTCCAGCACGTCGCGCAGGCCGTCGCCCAGCAGGTTGATGGCCAGCACGGTGGGCACCAGGAACAGCGCCGGAAACATCACATTGCCCGGGCTCTGGGCAAACTGCACCCGCCCTTCGGCCATGATGTTGCCCCAGGTGGGCACGTCGGCCGGCAGCCCCAGGCCCAGAAAGCTCAGGATGGCCTCGGTCAGCACCGCGGAAGCCGCAATGAAGGTGCCCTGCACGATCAGCGGGGCCAGCGCATTGGGCAGGATGTCGCGCCACAGGATGGTGAGGTTGGACGAGGCCAGGGCCCGCGCCGCCTCGACAAAGGGCTCGTCACGCAGGCCCATCACCAGGGCGCGCACCAACCGGGTCACCCGTGGGATTTCGGGCACGGCAATGGCCAGGATCACGGTGGGCAGGCTGGCCCCGAGCATGGCCACCAGGGTGATCGCGACCAGCACGGCGGGGATGGCCATCATGCCGTCCACCAGGCGCATCACCACCGCATCCACGGGCCGGAAGTAGCCCGCCAGCATGCCCAGCAGGCAGCCACCGGTGATGGCGAGCACAGCGGTGCACAGCCCCACCCCCAGCGAAACGCGGGTGCCGAAGAGCACGCGGCTCCAGATGTCGCGGCCAAAGTTGTCACTGCCCATCCAGAACACATGCTGCAGGGTCTGGCCGTCGGGCAGGGTGACTTCGCCACGGGTGCCGGCAGGCACCGAGATGAAGCTGGGGTCCATGGCCGAGGGGTCGAAAGTGCCCAGCCACGGGGCCAGCACAGCCAGCAGCAGCAAGGCGGCCAACACCGCGCAGCCCAGGCGCACGGCGCTGTTGCGCCAGAGTTTGTTCCAGTTGCTCATGGGAGATCCGGGGAAGGAGGGTCAGTAACGGATGCGCGGGTCGAGGAACAGGTAGCTCAGGTCGACCAGGAGGTTGATCAGCACATAGGCCAGGGCAAAGAACAGCACCACGCCCTGCAGCACCGGAAAGTCGCGGTTCAGGACGGCGTCCACCGTGAGCTGCCCCAGGCCGGGGATGGCGTACACGGTCTCGGTCACCACCACGCCGCCCAGCAGCAAGGCCGCGCTGACGCCGATCACGGTGACCACCGGCACGGCGGCGTTGCGCAGCGCGTGGTGGGTCAACACGGCCAACTCGGTGATGCCCTTGGCCCGGGCGGTGCGGATGTAGTCCTCGGTGAGGGCCTCGCTGACCGCGGCCCGGGTCACCCGGGCCAGCAGGGCCACATAGGTGACCGACAGGGTCAGGCAGGGCAGGATCAGCTGGTGCAGCCAGGGCCAGAGGCCGGACTCCAGCCGCCGGTAGCCCTGCACCGGAAACCAGTGCAGTTGCAGCGCCATCACATAGATCAGCACATAGCCCACCACGAACACCGGCACCGAGAAGCCGGCCACCGAGAACGCCATGACGGCCTTGTCCAGCCAACTGCCCATGCGCCAGGCCGCCAGGGTGCCCAGGGGCAGGGCCAGCACGATGGCCAGCAGCAAGGTGCCGGCGGCCAACGACAGGGTGGGCTCCATGCGCTGGGCGATCAGCTCGACCACGGGCTTGTTCATGAAGAAAGAGTGGCCCAGGTCGCCTTGCAGCACGGCTCCGCCCCACAGGCGGAACTGCTGCCACAGCGGCTGGGTCAGGCCGAGCTGGGTGCGGATGCGGTCCAGGTCTTCGCTGGTGGCGCTGTTGCCACCGATCACGGCGGCCGGGTCGCCCGGCGTGAGGCGCACGATCATGAAGACCGCCACGGCCACCACCAGCAACACCGGCAGGGTGGCCAGCAGTCGTTTGGCCAAAAATGAAAGCATCAGGAAATCTCCGGAAAACAGTCGCCCCGGCGCCGGCCGCGCCCCTTGCAGGCAAGGCGCAGGCCGGGCCTGTCGGGCAGGCAAGCTGGCGGGCGAGCGGGGCCCGGCTCAGGGCTTCTTGATGTTCCAGTACACCTGGGCGCCGGCGGGCACCAGGCCGGTGATGCCCTTGCGCACGGCGGCAGGTTGGCTGTACTGGCCCACGGGCACGTGCGTCACGGTCTCGAAGGCGCGCAACTGGGCGGCCTGGGCCAGCTTCTTTTTGTCGGCGTCGGTGCTGGCCTGGGAGAACTGCAGCTTGATCTTCTGCAGCTCGGGGTCGTCCTGCCAGCCGAACCAGCCCTTGTCGCCAGCGGCATTCATCATGGCCATGGTCAGCGGGTTGAGGATGTCGGAGGCGGTCCAGGACGTCATGAAGGCGTTCCAGCCGCCGGCGCTGGGCAGGTCTTTCTTGGCGCGGCGGGCCACCAGGGTCTGCCAGTCCATGGTCTGCAGATCGACCTTGAAGCCCGCCTGCTCCAGTTGCTGCTTGGCCACCAGGGGCAACTTGGCAATGGCACCCAGGTCGGTGGGGCGCATCAGCACCACCGGTTCACCCTTGTAACCGGCCTCGGCCAGAAAGGCCTTGGCCTTGGCCGGGTTGGCGATGCCGGTGTACTCACCGGTGGCATCGGATTCAAAGGGCGTGCCGCAGGGGAACATGCTCTTGCAGTAACGCGACATCCCGGGCGCACCCACCTGGGTCTTGAGGAAGGCCTCCTGGCCCATGGCCAGCATGGCGGCGCGGCGGATCTTCTCGTTGTTGAAGGGCGCGTGCAGAAAGTTGAAGCGGAAGATGAACTGGTTGCCCGCGGGTTGCGCATCGACCAGGGTCAGGTCAGGGTTGCTGCGCAAGGTGGCGTATTGTTCGAAGGCCGGTTGCTCCAGGATGTCGACCTCGCCGTTGATCAGGGCATTCATCTGGGTCTGGGCATCGCGAACGATCACCCACTCGACCCGGTCGACATACACGTTCTTGCCACCCGTGGTGCCCGAAGGGGCCTCGGCGCGGGGCTTGTAACGGGCGTTCTTCAGAAACACGACTTTTTCGCCGGGGCGGTACTCGTCAGCCTTGAAGGTGTAGGGGCCGGAGCCGATGGTCTCCTTGATCTGGGTGTCGCCCGGGGTGTCGGCCACACGCTTGGGCATGATGAACGGCACATTGGCTGAGGGCTTGCCCAGGGCTTCGAGCACCAGGCCGAAGGGCTCCTTGAGCACCAGCACAAAGGTCTTGGCGTCGGGGATCTCGTAGTGGTCCAGGGCCTTGGCCAGCTGGCCGCCCATCGTGTCGCGGCTGGCCCAGCGGGTCAGCGAGGCCACCACGTCTTCGCTGGTGACGGTCTTGCCGTCATGGAACTCCAGGCCGTCGCGCAGCTTGAACGTCCAGGTCTTGTTGTCCTTGGACACGCTCCATTTCTCGACCATCTGCGGCTTGATGCGCCCATCCAGGTCGGTGCCGAACAGGGTGTCATAGATCATGTAGCCGAAGTTGCGCGAGATGTAGGCGGTGGTCCAGATCGGGTCGAGCACCGTGACGTTCGAGTGCGGGATGATGCGCAGCGTCTTGGTGTCGGCCAGGGCCCCCAGGTGGGTGCCGGCGGCGGCCAGGCCCAGCAGCAGGCCGGCGGCCCATTGGCGGCGACGTGCGCTGTTGAAGGAACGTTCGGACAAGGCTTTGTGCAGTGGCAGGGGCATGGACAGGTTCCTGTTCGGTGGCAAGGGGGACGGGCGGCGCTGGGGCCTGGGCACTCTGCGCAGGGTCGTCATCAGCGATGGGGGTATTTAGTCACGTCCGATACCAATTGACTATGTACAGTTGGGGCCATGAAGATCAGCACAGTACGCACACGAAGCGCGCCCGCACGCCCCAGCAGCAGACCTTTGGCGCACCGTTTTCAGGCACGCGCGGCTGGGCTGTACCAGGGTGCACCACGATGATCACCTTGCAGCCCGACAGCGCCACGCCGCTGGTGCGCCAGGTGTTCGAGGCGATGGCCGCCCTCATCGACAAGGGCAGCCTGCGCCCGGGCACGCGCCTGCCCTCGGTGCGAGGCCTGGCGCGCGAGCAGGGCATCAGCACCATGACCGTCACCCATGCCTACCAGCGCCTGGTGGCCGAAGCCTATGTGGAGGCCCGTCGCGGCAGCGGCTACTACGTGGCGGCGCCGGCCAAGGCGCAGCCCCGCCATCGCCCCTTTGTGGGCCGTACCCAGGTGGATTCGCTGTGGCTGATCCAGCGCGTGTTCGAAGACGACAGTGCCTTGCTCAATGCCGGCTGCGGATGGTTGCCCCCGGATTGGCTGCACCTGGAGGGCGTGCGCCAGGCACTGGCCAGCCTGGCGCGCAAGAGCCCCGCCGGGCTGGCCCATTACGGCACGGCGCATGGCTACCTGCCGCTGCGGCAACAGATCCAGACCCAGTTGGCGGCCCGGGGGGTGCAGGCCAACCCGCATCAGTTGGTACTGACCCATGGCGCCACCCAGGCCCTGGCCTTGCTGGGGCGCTGCCTGCTGCGGCCGCGCGACACGGTGTTGGTCGATTCGCCGGGGGCCACCAACTTCTTTGCCGCGCTGCGGGCCATGGACCTGAGGCTGATCGGGGTGGAGCGCCGGCTGGACGGCCCCGACGTGCAGGCGCTGGCCACCCTGGCCCAGCGGCACCGGCCCAAAGCCTTTTTCACCACGACCACGTTGCACAACCCCACCGGGAGCCAATGCTCGCCCACCGTGGCGGCTCAGGTGCTGAAGTTGGCCGAGCAGCACGATTTTCATGTGGTGGAAAACGAGGTGATGGCCGGCCTGGACCCCCCCGGTTCGGTCAATCTGGCCGCCCTGGCGCCGCTGGGCCGGGTGTCTTATGTGGGCAGCTTCTCCAAGACCATCACCCCCAGCCTGCGGGTGGGCTTTGCGGCGGTGAGTGAAGACCTGGCCGAAAAACTGGTCTACCAAAAGATGCTGGGCAGTCTGACGAGCTCTGAACTGACCGAGAAGCTGGTGCACACCGTGCTGGTGGACGGGCATTACCGCAGCCATCTGTCGCGCCTGGGCGAGCGCCTCGCGCAGGCCCAGCGGCAGGTGTGTGACGGCCTTGAGGCGGCTGGCATGGTGCTGTTCACCCGCCCCCAGGGCGGGCCGTTTGTGTGGGCCGGCCTGGGGCACGATGGGGTGGATGTGCAGGCCGTGGCACAGCGCGCCGTGGCCGAAGGGCTGATGCTGGCCCCCGGCAACCTGTTCCGGCCCGATCTCAAACCCACGCCGTGGCTGCGCTTCAATGTGGCCTATGCCCACGACCCCAGGCTGTACCGCTTCCTGAGCCAGGAGGTGAAGCGTGCTGTGCGCCGCTGAAGGGGCTGGCGTGCAGGCCGGGGAGGGGAAGAGGGCGCAGCGACCGCCTGATCGGGTGGGTTGGCCGCCCACACGCTAAAATGCCGGGTTTTCCACGCACCGCTCGGGTCAGGGCGGGCCGGTCCCATTCAGCGACCGGCCGTTCTGCCCCCAGCCCCTGCAGCTCCACCCAAACAGGCCGCCCAAGTGACCTCGCACCCCTCGCCCACGATGCACCACCTGCACATCAGCACCTTTGAAGGCGGCAACGCCTTGAGCGCTTTCCGGGTTCAGCAACTGCTGCCCCGGCTGCAAGTCATCCACGACCGCATCTCCGGCATCGCTGCGCGTTTTGTGCACCTGGTGGCCTCCGAACAGCAGCCCGACGCGGCCACCCGCGAGCGCCTGGCGGCCCTGCTGACCTACGGCGACCCCTACGCCGGCCCCACCGAGGGTGAACTGCTGCTGGTCAGCCCGCGTTTCGGCACTGTGTCGCCCTGGGCTTCCAAGGCCACCGACATCGCCCACAACTGCGGCCTGGCCTTGAAACGCGTCGAGCGCGTGACCGAGTACGTGATCACCCTGAAGCAGCCCTTGCTGGGCAAGGCCACGCTGAGCGATGAGCAGCGCGGGGCCGTGGCGGCGCTGCTGCACGACCGCATGACCGAATCGGTGATGTTCGAGCGGGCCCAGGCCGCCGGCCTGTTCACCGAGCTGCAGGCCCAGGCCATGGCGTACGTGGATGTGCTGGGCGGCGGCCGTGCCGCGCTGGAAACGGCCAACACCCAGTTCGGTCTGGCCCTGGCCGACGACGAGATCGACTACCTGGTGGCCGCCTTCACCGGCTTGCAACGCAACCCCACCGATGTGGAGTTGATGATGTTCGCCCAGGCCAACAGCGAGCACTGCCGGCACAAGATCTTCAACGCCCAGTTCACCATTGACGGCGTGGCGCAAGACAAAAGCATGTTCGGCATGATCCGCAACACGCACCAGTTGGCCCCGCAGCACACCGTGATTGCCTATTCGGACAACGCCTCGGTGATGGAGGGCCATGCGGTGGAGCGTTTCAATGCCGCCTCGGCCCAGGGCCAGTCGGTGGCCTATGCCAAGAGCGAAGCCACCCACCACGTGCTGATGAAGGTGGAAACCCACAACCACCCAACTGCAATTTCGCCTTTCCCGGGCGCCTCGACCGGCGCGGGCGGCGAGATCCGCGACGAAGGTGCCACCGGCCGGGGCTCCAAGCCCAAGGCCGGCATGACCGGCTTCACCGTGTCGCGCCTGGTGTTCGACGAGACGCAGAGCACCGAGTTCGGCAAGCCCGAGCACATCGCCAGCCCGCTGCAGATCATGGTGGAAGGCCCCCTGGGTGGCGCCGCCTTCAACAACGAGTTCGGCCGCCCGAACCTGGTGGGCTACTTCCGCGAATACGAGCAGACCATTGAATCGGACGTGGACAGCATCCGCCGCGGCTACCACAAGCCCATCATGATTGCGGGCGGTCTGGGCGTGATCGACGCCGACCTGACGAAGAAGATCGAGTTCCCGGCCGGCACGCTGTTGATCCAGCTGGGCGGCCCGGGCATGCGCATCGGCATGGGCGGTGGTGCCGCCAGCTCGATGGCCACCGGCGCCAACGCGGCCGAGCTCGACTTTGACTCGGTGCAGCGCGGCAACCCCGAGATCGAACGCCGGGCGCAAGAGGTGATCAACCATTGCTGGGCCCAGGGCGCGGGCAACCCAATCCTGGCCATCCACGATGTGGGCGCTGGCGGCCTGTCGAATGCCTTCCCCGAATTGACCAACGACGCCGGCCGCGGTGCGCGCTTCGACCTGCGCAAGGTGCCGCTCGAGGAGTCGGGCCTGGCCCCCAAGGAGATCTGGAGCAACGAAAGCCAGGAGCGTTACGTGCTGGCCATCGCCCCCGAGTCGCTGGGCCAGTTCAAGGCGTTCTGCGAGCGCGAGCGTTGCCCGTTTGCGGTGGTGGGTGTCGCCACCGAGGAACGCCAGCTGGTTTTGGCGGACGAGGGCCAAGCGACCCCGGTCGATATGCCGATGAATGTGCTGCTGGGCAAGCCGCCCAAGATGCACCGCGACGTGAAGACCGTGGCGCGCCAGTTCAAGCCGGTGGACCTGACCGGCGTGAGCCTGCAGCAGGCCGCCATCGAAGTGTTGGCCCACCCGACCGTGGCCAGCAAGCGCTTTTTGATCACCATTGGCGACCGCACCGTGGGGGGCATGAGCCACCGCGACCAGATGGTGGGGCCCTGGCAGGTGCCGGTGGCCGACTGCGCGGTCACCCTGGCTGATTACAAGGGCTTTGCCGGCGAGGCCATGAGCATGGGCGAGCGCACCCCGCTGGCCGCGCTCGATGCCCCAGCCTCGGGCCGCATGGCGGTGGCCGAGGCCATCACCAACCTGCTGGCCGCGCCCATCGAGCTGCCCCGCGTGAAACTGTCGGCCAACTGGATGGCCGCGTGTGGCGAGACCGGTGAAGATGCCGCCCTGTACGAAACCGTGAAGGCCGTAGGCATGGATCTGTGCCCGGCCCTGGGCGTTTCGATCCCGGTGGGCAAGGACAGCCTGTCCATGCGCACGCAGTGGAAGGACGAATCGGGCCAAGCCAAAAAGGTGACCTCGCCGGTCAGCCTGATCGTGAGCGCCTTCGCCAGCCTGGCTGACGTGCGTGGCACGCTGACGCCCCAGCTGGATGCCAGCGTGGACGACAGCACCCTGGTGCTGATCGATCTGGGCAAAGGCCAGAACCGCATGGGCGGCTCCATCCTGGCCCAGGTGCTGAACCAGGTGGGTGATTCGGTGCCCGATGTGGACGATGCGCAAGACCTGAAGAACCTGGTCAATGCGGTCAACGCCTTGCGTGCCCAGGGCAAGATCCTGGCCTACCACGATCGCAGCGATGGCGGCCTGTTCGCCAGCGTCTGCGAAATGGCTTTTGCCGGCCATGTGGGCGTGGCCCTGAACGTGGACATGCTGGTCACCGAAGGCGACGGCATCAGTGACAGCCGTGCCGAGTACGGCGACAGCAAGAACTGGGCGCAGCAAGTCAGTGCCCGCCGTGAAGAGCTCACCCTGAAGGCCTTGTTCAGTGAGGAACTGGGCGTGGTGCTGCAGGTGCGCACCACCGAGCGCAACGAGGTCATGCAGACCCTGCGCGAGCATGGTTTGAGCAAGCACAGCCACTTCATCGGCAAGACCCGCCCCGCCGGTGCCGCACTGGACGTGGGCAAGGGCGAGATCCAGGTCTGGCGCGACACCAAGAACGTGTTCAGTGCCAGCCTGTCGGACCTGCACCAGGTCTGGGATGCGGTGAGCTGGAAGATCTGCCAGCGCCGTGACAACCCGGCCTGTGCCGACGCAGAACATGCCGCCGCCGGCGCGCCCAGCGACCCGGGCGCCCACGTCAGCCTGAGCTTTGACCCGGCCGACAACGTGGCGGCCCCGTTCCTGAACCTGAGCCGGCCCAAGGTGGCCATCCTGCGCGAGCAGGGCGTGAACTCGCACGTCGAAATGGCCTATGCCTTCACCGAGGCCGGCTTCGAGGCTTACGACGTGCACATGACCGACCTGCAAAGTGGCCGCGCCCAGTTGAGCGACTTCAAGGGCGTGGTGGCCTGCGGCGGCTTCAGCTACGGCGACACCCTGGGGGCCGGCATCGGCTGGGCCCGCTCGATCACCTTCAACCCGGTGCTGGCCGAGCAGTTCAAGGGTTTCTTCGGCCGCAGCGACACCTTCGGCCTGGGCGTGTGCAATGGCTGCCAGATGTTTGCCGAACTGGCCGACATCATCCCGGGCGCCGAGGCCTGGCCGCGCTTCACCACCAACCAGAGCGAGCGCTTTGAGGCCCGCCTGTCCATGGTGGAGGTGCTGGAATCGCCCAGCCTGTTCCTGCAAGGCATGGCCGGCAGCCGCCTGCCGATCGCGGTGGCGCACGGCGAGGGCTATGCCAACTTCAAGTACCGGGGCAAGCCGGCCGAGGCGATCGCGGCCATGCGCTTTGTGGACCACTTTGGTGCGGCCACCGAGGCCTACCCCTTCAATCCCAATGGCAGCCCGCAAGGCCTGACCGCCGTGACCACGGCCGACGGCCGCTTCACGGCCATGATGCCGCACCCCGAGCGCGTGTTCCGCAATGTGCAGATGAGCTGGACTTCGGGCGACAAATCCGAGTTCAGCCCCTGGATGCGCATTTGGCGCAACGCCCGCAAGTGGGTGGGTTGATGCCCACCGGCTGAGCTGCACAGGGCTCGCCGCTGTTCGAAAAGGCCCGGCCGCGTTGCGCTGCCGGGCCTTTTCGTTGGCCGGGCGTCATCAGACTTGATGCGCATCAAGCCTGCGGCATCAGAAATGAGACACACTCTCGCCGAATTGAAGTTTCTTTTTGTAACTTTTTGCCGGAGGTCAGCCCATCTGGGGTCTTCAAACTGAGCGCCCGGCCCGCAAGATGGAGTGTCGTGATGAATGGAAGCCGAGCCCGGTGGCGTGATCTGAGCCTGGGAACCCAATTGTCCCTGAGCAATTTCCTGCTGGTACTGGTGGTTCTGACGGCCTTGATTGCGGCCATCACGTGGTCCGTCTCTCGGGCCACCGAAGAGCAGGCCACCCAGGAGGTGAGCGACAAGACCCAGTTGCTGGTGCACCTGATCAAGGCCACCGACGACGATTTGCGGCTGCGGACCTCGGCCCTGGCTTTGGCCTTCAATGCCCGCCTGAATGGACAGGTGAGCCTGAGTGGCGAAACGGTCGACATGGGCGGCAAGCAGGTGCCTGTGATGCTGCTGCATGGGCGGCAGGTCAATCTGGACAACAGTGTGGTGGACGAGTTTTCTCAACTCACCAAGAGTTCGACCACGGTGTTTGTGCGCACCGGCGACGATTTTGTGCGCATCACCACCTCTCTCAAGACCGAACAGGGCCAGCGCGCCAACGGCACCGCACTGGACCGCCAGCACCCGGCCTATGCCCTGGCCTTGCAAGGCCAGCCTTTCGTGGGCCTGGTGTCACTGTTCGGGCGTCAGTACATGACGCGCTACGACCCCCTCAAAGACACCGCTGGCAAGGTGGTGGGCCTGAGCCTGGTGGCCCAGGAGTTCACCGAGTACCTGGCCATCCTCAAGAAGACCGTCCGCGAGCTGAAGATTGGCGAGACCGGCTATTTCTATGTGCTGGATGCCCGCCAGGGGCCGAACTACGGCAACCTGGTGATCCATCCGGCCAAAGAAGGCAAGAACATGCTCGACTCCAAGGATGCCGACGGCCACAACTTCGTGCGCGAGATGCTGGAGCGCAAGACGGGTGTGCTGCGCTACCCCTGGATCAATGCGGAGCTGGGCGAAACCAGGGGCCGAGAAAAAGTCATCTCCTTCACCTACTTCAAGGAGTGGGACTGGGTGATTGCCGGCGGCACCTATGCCGAGGAATACTCAGCCGGCGTGGTGCACCTGCGCAATCTGTACGCCCTGCTGGGGGCGGTGATCGTGCTGCTGATCTCGGTGGCCTGGTGGCTGCTGTTCCGCAAGCTGGTCGTCCAGCCCCTGGTCGCAGTAGGCCATGCGGCCGACCAGATTGCCCAGGGCGATCTGACGGTGGCCCTGCAGGTGAATCGGCACGACGAAGTCGGGCGTCTGCAGGAGTCCATCAACCGCATCAGCCAGGGCTTGGCTGGCGTGGTTCGCTCGGTGCGCGAGAACTCGCAAAGCGTGGCCACGGCCAGCGCCGAAATCGCCCAGGGCAACCAGGACCTGAGCGGGCGCACCGAAAGCCAGGCCAGCGCCCTGGAGCAGACCGCGGCCTCGATGGAGGAGCTGGGCTCGACGGTACGCCAGAACGCCGAACATGCCCGCACGGCCAGTCAGTTGGCGGTGACGGCCAGCACGGTGGCAACCCGCGGTGGCGAGGTGGTGGGGGAGGTCGTGAACACCATGCGTGGCATCAACGACAGCTCGCGCCGCATCGCCGACATCATCGGCGTGATCGACGGGATCGCCTTTCAAACCAATATCCTGGCCCTGAATGCCGCCGTCGAAGCGGCCCGCGCGGGTGAACAAGGGCGCGGCTTTGCCGTGGTGGCCAGCGAGGTGCGCAGCCTGGCCCAGCGCAGCGCCGAGGCCGCCAAGGAGATCAAGTCGCTGATCAGCGACAGCGTCGAGCGGGTTGAAAAGGGCAGCGACCTGGTCGATCAGGCCGGCCACACCATGCAGGAGGTGGTGGAGGCGATCCAGCGCGTCAGCGACGTGGTGAGCGAAATCAGCACTGCCAGCGGCGAGCAAAGCGCTGGCGTAGCCCAGGTGGGCGAGGCCGTGACGCAGATGGACCACGCCACCCAGCAGAACGCAGCCCTCGTCGAGGAGATGGCCGCTGCCGCCAGCAGCCTGCGCCATCAGGCCGATGAACTGGTGCGCTCGGTGTCGCTGTTCAAGGTGGATGAGGGCGCGCCATCATGGCGCACAGTGGCTCGTGCCGAACCTGCTGCGTCTGTGCAGCCCAGGCAGACTCCGTACGCTGCCCGGCCAGCGCTGAAACTGGCGGCGGGTGGGGCTGAGCGCAGAGCCGCACAGGCCGCGATCGGCTCGGGCTCAGAGGTGCGCCGCGGGACCGGCACCACCGGCAGCGGCGGCAGTGGCGGCGCTACCGAGAGCGATTGGGAAAGCTTCTGAACCGGGCAGGGCAGGGGCGATTGACCGCGCCTGCCCGGCGAGCCCGCTGACGTGGGCGCCGAGGTACCGGCTCAGGCGGCCGGCAACTGTTTCATCTCTCGGCGCAAGGCCACGGCATCCAGATCGGCGATCGAGGCTTCACCGTGAGCGAGGCGGAACAGGCGCATCGAGTGGCTGACCTCATCGACCTCAAGGTGCAATGCCTTGGCTGCCGCCGCCAGTTGCTCGACCAGGGCCGCATTCTGCTGGGTGATCGAGTCCATGTCGGCCACCGCCGAGTTGATCTGAGAGATGCCCCCCTGCTGCTCGGCGGCTGAGTGACTGATTTCGTGCAACACCATGCTGACCTTGCCCACCGCGGCCAGTGCCTCGTCCATGCGCCCGCGGGCGGCCTGGGTCTGCTGGCTGCCACTGTCGATGCGCTCGGAGGACTCCACGATCAGCTGGCGAATCTCCTTGGCTGCACCCGCCGTGCGTTGCGCCAGGGCCCGTACCTCGGACGCCACCACGGCGAAACCACGCCCGCTCTCGCCAGCCCGGGCCGCCTCGACGGCAGCGTTCAGGGCCAGGATGTTGGTCTGAAATGCCACCCCTTCGATCAAGTGGATGATTTCACCGATCTTGTGCGACGACTCGGTGATGCCCGTCATCGTCTGAGCCACCGATTGAACCGCCTCGTTGCTGCGTCCGGTCACATTGGACGTCTCGGTGGCCAGGTGCGCCCCCTGGGCCGCAGCAGCGGCACTCTGGCTGACCATGCTGTTGATTTCCTCCATGGCGGCCGCGGTCTTCTCCAGGCTGGCGGCCTGGGATTCCGTGCGGGTCGACAGGTCATGGTTGCCCGCAGCCACCTCACGCACGGCATCGCCCAGGTAATCGACCTGTTGGCGCACGTCGCGCACCACCGTGCGCAGATTGACCGACAACTGATGCAGGCTTTGCTGCAACTGCCCCAGCAGACCGGAGTCGCCGGTCTTGATTTCTTCGGACAGGTCGCCGGAGGCCAGGCGGTTGGCATCGTTCATGATCTGGCGCAAGGGCGCCACGGCCCACGCATGGGTGAGGTAACCCGCGACCAATGCCGCCACCAAAGCGGCCGTTGCGGTGAGGCCGGAAGGGGCACCGAGTGCGATGCTGGCCCAGGTGACACCCGCCACGGCGGCATACAGCACGCTCATGCGCAGGGGCCTGAGCCCTTGCATGACTTGTTGCCAACGGCCTGCCAGACCGGTGCGCAGCACAGCGCCTTGGCGCAGCACATGCCGCAGGTGGCCTTGTCGGGCTTCTTCTCGCATCACGGCGTACAGCGCTTCGGCAGCTTCAATCTCTTCGCGGCGTGGGGCGGTGCGAACCGAAAGATAGCCTGTGATGCGTTGGCCATCGCGCATGGGAGTGGCATTGGCGCGAACCCAGTAGTGATCGCCGTCCTTGCGCCGGTTCTTGACCAGACCGGTCCAGGGTTGCCCTTGTTGCACGGTGTCCCACATGTCGCGGAACGCCTCGGCAGGCATGTCAGGGTGGCGCACCAGATTGTGGGGCTGGCCCAGCAATTCCTCTTTGGGGTAGCCGCTCAGTTCGATGAAGTCCTGGTTGCAATAGGTGATGCGCCCCTTGGTGTCTGTCACCGACACCGGGGTCATGCGGGGTGGGTAGAGATGCTCGCGCTGTGTGACGGGTTCATTGATTCGCATGAAAGTCTCGATGGGGGCCACTCACCACAGGGGCGGCGGCTGGGTGGTTCACGACAACGCAACGGTGACGCTTTGACACTGACAGCCTTGAAATGTAAACCGCCCAGGCCGCTCGCAAACAGATCGCTCCCGCAAAATCGGCATATTCAACAAGAAACCCCGGTCAAGCCTGATCGAATCTGTCACTTGTGAGGGCTTGAATCAACAGCCAGAAGACTTTTCATCAGATCAAGGCCGCAGCACAGCAGCCTCAATCTCGCGCGGGAATGTTCAGCCCCCGCTGCACGGCCGGGCGTGCCACAAAGGACGACAACACCCGTTGCACCTGCACAAAATCAGCCTGACCGACCAGGTCACCCGCTTCGTAGAAACCGAACAGATTGCGCACCCATGGCCAGATGGCGATGTCGGCAATGCTGTAGTCCTCGCCCATGATCCAGGTGCGCCCTTGCAGTTGCTGCTCCAGCACCCCCAGCAGGCGCCGGGATTCGGCGACATAGCGATCGCGCGGGCGCTTGTCCTCATAGTCCTTGCCCGCAAACTTGTGGAAGAAGCCCAACTGGCCGAACATGGGCCCGATGCCGCCCATCTGGAACATCAGCCATTGCAGCACCTGGTATCGACGCGCCGGGTCGGCCGGCAGCAACTGCCCTGTCTTTTTGGCCAGGTAGACCAGGATGGCGCCCGACTCGAACAAGGCCAGGGGCTGGCCACCCGGCCCTTGGGGGTCCAGGATGGCCGGGATCTTGTTGTTGGGGTTGAGCGAGAGAAATTCGGGCGACAGCTGATCCTGGGTCTGAAAGCTCACCAGATGGGCTTCGTAGGGCAGGCCGATCTCCTCCAGCATGATCGACACCTTGACCCCGTTGGGCGTGGGCAGCGAATACAGCTGAAGCCGATCGGGATGTTGTGCGGGCCATTTGTGGGTGATGGAAAAAGAGGAGAGGGTGGAGGAGGGGGTGCTCATGACGTTGCCGGTGCTGGGGCGCGACCCGGGTCAGGGCCGGCCATTGGTTGGATAGACCGCCATTGGAACCAGTGCGCGCAGGGCCTGCAAGCGGCGACGTTGGTGCCACGGTTCATGGCAGGGGCATGTTCGCCACACCGTGCACGTGCCAGTCCGGCCAGCCTGCTGGATGCCCGCCCGCATCGCTGAAAATCCGGAGGCGGGCCGCTGCTGCGCCCAAACCACTCAAGGACTTCAAGATGGATCTGTCTGCCCTGCAGGCCACGTTGCGCCAGTTTGCCGCCGATCGCCACTGGCAGGCTTTTCACAACCCTAAAAACCTGGCCATGGCCTTGATGGTCGAAGCCGCCGAGCTGACCGAGATCTTTCAGTGGATGACCCCCGACGAAGCGGCGCGCACCCGCGAAACACCCGATGTACAGCAGCATCTGGGCGAAGAAATGGCCGATGTGCTGTTGTACCTGCTGCAGCTGGCCGACCACACCGGGGTCGACCTGGAACAGGCGGTGGCCGATAAATTGATCAAAAATGCCCAGAAGCACCCGCCGCTGCCGCCTGCATGAAGCTGGGGCAGGGCGGGGGATTTCAGCGTGGTGTGCCAGCGCCCGCCGTCGGGACAGGGCTGACATGGCCCCGGGCCACGAACGGCACCAGGCCCAGCACGAAACCAAGCACCGACAGGGCGCCCACGTAGTGCGCCGGTGCCAGCACGTCCTTTTGCAACCAGGTGGTCATGATGATCGGCGTCAGCCCACCAAACACGGCATAGGCCATGTTGTAAGCAAATGACAGGCCGCTGAATCGCACCCGGGGTGGAAAGGCCCGCACCCCCACGATGGGCACGATGGCGATGGTGCCCACAAACAGGCCGGTGATGGCGTAGTGCCACAGCAATGAAGCCGGCGTTCCGGGCAGGTCGGTGTAGAACAGGTAGCTGCTGATCAGCAAGCCAGCAAATCCTGTCAGCATCACAGCCCGCGTGCCCAGGCGGTCGCTGGCCCAGCCCACCAGAATGCATCCCGCGCTCAGCATCAAGGTAGCGAGGGCATTGGCCTGCAGTGCCAGGGTCACCGGAATGTGGTGGGTCTTTTGCAGGTAGGTTGGGGTGAACAGCACCACCACCACGATGGCGGCCGAGAGCACCCAGGTCAACAAGGCCACCACCGCGCAGGCCCATCGATGCTCACGCAGCACGGTCTTCACGGGCAGTTCTTCGGCAATGTGGCGCAGTTGCGCCAGTTCTTTGAAGATCGGGGTCTCTTGGAGAAAGCGTCGCAGGTACACCGACACCATGCCAAAGACGCCCCCCAGGATGAACGGAATGCGCCAGGCAAACCCCTGCACCTCGGCGGCTTCGTAATGGCTGTTGATGCCGATGGCCACCAGAGAACCCAGCAAGATGCCGCCGGTGATGCCCGAGGTCAGCGTACCAATGCCCAGGCCGTAATGGCGCCGCGGCACGTGTTCGGCCACAAACACCCAGGCGCCGGGCATTTCGCCGCCAATGGCAGCCCCCTGCAAAACCCGCATGGCCAGCAGCAGCAAGGGCGCTGCGACGCCAATCGAGGCATAGGTGGGCAACAGGCCGATCACCAGCGTGGGCAGCGCCATCATGAAGATGCTCAGCGTGAACATGCGTTTGCGGCCCAGCTTGTCGCCAAAATGCGCAATCACGATGCCGCCCACCGGTCGCGCCAGGTAGCCCGCCGCAAAGATGCCAAACGTCTGCAACTGGCGGAGCCAGTCCGGCATGTCGGCGGGAAAGAACAGACCGCCTAACACCGTGGCAAAAAAGACGTAGATCACAAAGTCGTAAAACTCCAGTGTGCCCCCGAGCGCGGACAGCGCGAGGGTCTGGTAGTCATGGCGATTGAGGGGACGGTGTGGTGCCTGTGGCGCCACACGCTCGGAAGTGGAAGTCATGAAAAGCCTGGATGGGTCGCCGGTGTGGCGACAATGCGTGACGAAGGCCGCAGGTCGTGTGGCAGGATTTCAGCTGTTCAGGGGCCTGGGGGTGGACGGCCACACGCACGCAGACCACGATGGCGACCTGCGCTTGGAACAGATTGGGCTGCGTTGCACCGCCCAAGCCTCCATTTTAGGGTTAACCCTAGATCCGAATCGGAGTCAGGGCTTCTGGTGGCCAGGCTTTGGCCCACAGGCCAAGGCCTGCCAGGTGTTGCCAAGCCGCCTGCAGCCGGGCCTAGCGGCGGAGCTGTCTGTTGAAAGAGCTGCTGAATGAGTTGCCCGAACGGCCCAGCGCCGTGCTACATCTACTTTATACAATGTATATTATGTCAAATATCAGGCGTAAAACGAAGACGCAGAATGAGCCCTCGATTGCCGCATTGAATTCCACACCCCATCGGGACTGCTCCAAGGGTTGCGCATCTCCCATGCCCCCTGACATCAGCAGGATCAAAACACGAACTCGCACTCGAAGCGGGCCACACCATCACTGACCAGCATCACCTGGTGCCGTGTGGCTGTGCAACGCCATCTTTGGCGCATGGCATCCAGCCCCTGTGGGGGATCGAACAAGGCATCTTGGGCGAAAGCTGCCGCACAGGCCTCGCCGGCCGTGCGCGCTGATTCGTACTAGAGGTCGCCAATAGGCGATCTGGGCGCAGACGGCCACCGGGTTCAGTGTGCCCTGCCACTGGCCGTGCTCGTGGGCGGGGCGAAGCCGATGGGCATGTGGCGGGGTGTGCCGAAATGGCGTGAAGAGAAGATGGGTGGTGCGCCTTTTTGATCAGAGGTTTGCCGCCCTTCAGGAATTGCTCTAGTAGCTCTTGCTCGTCCAGTGAGTCAACCAGCCTCTTCGTTGCCGGCTCATACAAAGGTTCCAACCAGCCCAAAACAAGCCTTTGACGTCACTCCCCTCACCGGCCCTCCGCCCAGGCGTTCATGTGGGGGCTCGTATGGCATCCAGGTAGGCCATCGGCTCGCTGAATCCGCTGCAGAGACACCCTGCCGAGTGCCTTGTTCAAGCGGTCCAACCACAGCGGACGCTTGCGATCATGCGTGCCCACGAGCACGTCCAGTTTTCCATCGAAAACACAGGTATTGCACTGATCCTCAAGCTGGGCAGCCATTGGCGTCGGCAGAGAGGATCGCCCTCACTGCCCACACACGGTACCACCGGCGCCCTGCAAGCTCTCGAAACGAATGGATCTTATGTGCGCTGAAAAATGACATCGATAAGTGATGCTTATCGTGTTTTATTTAATTTAAGGTATGTAATCGCACATGCTATGTGTGATTACATACCTTTATCGCTTATGACCTTGATTGAGGCGCCGGCAGGGCCAAAGCCGCGGTGCGCGAAGCCCCTCAGCGTTCGAGGGTGTGACGAGTGCCAAAGTTGAGGCATGCGCCAGTCAACACGTCTTCGCTGTGGCGCTGGAGAATGCCGTGGTGGTTTTTCAATGGGTCACTTATGATCAATTGCCCATTGATACAAATAAGGGGGACTTCATGCCAGCCTGCTTCGTTGAAGCGCATCGGGTGAACCACGGCAAAGGATGCTGCACCAAAGGAATGCAGGAACCGTGACCTCAGACCTCCCTCACGCCCAGAGCGCATCCGCCCTGAACTCGCAGGAAAGGCACTTGCTGAGTGCTGAGATCTTGACCCTGGTGTACGGGTCGACCCGGCGAAGCACATTGGTGGCCCTGTTGGTGGCAGCCACGGTTCTGGCCCTGCAGCACGGAGACGCCGCACGGGTGCCGTGGTGGGTCTGGGCAGGCTTGACGATGCTGAGCTACGGCGCCCGTGAAATGCTGGCCTGGCAGTTTCGTACCCGTTCCAGTTCAAACACACCGATGGCACGCTGGCTGCTGGCGTACCGGGTGGCCACGGCCGCCTGTGGCTCCGTGTGGGGCCTGGCCGGATGGTTCTTCTACCCGGGTGGCGACACAGTGGGCCAGGCTTTTCTGGTGGTGATCCTGGTCGGTGTGTCCAGCGGCGGCATCATGGCCTACCTGATCGATCCCCCGTGTGGTCGTCTGTTCTGTGCAGGCATCTATTTCCTGGCATTGCCCGGCTTTTTGACCCACGGCAGTTCCTTTTCGGTGTCGCTGGCCCTGATGTTGGCCTTGTTCATGGTCTACATCAGCTTGTCCAGTGCATCGATGTCCCACCACTTGCGTGAAAACATCAGCCTGCGCATCGTGGCCAATCAGCGTTCACAGGCGGTCCATGAGATGGCCGAACGCCAAGCGCTGCACATCCAGCAAACGCCAATGGGCGTGATCGAATGCGACACCCAATTCAAAGTGACGGTCTGGAATGCCGCCGCTGAATCGATGTTTGGCTACACCGCCCAAGAGATGCTGGGCCAGCCCCTGACCGTTTTGATGCCCCCCTGGGAGCGTGAGCGGGTGAGGCATGTCATGCGCCATCTGTTTGCGAATGGCCTGGCCCAGAACAACCAGAGTGAGAACCTGCGCAAGGATGGCCAGATCATCATCTGCGATTGGTTTGCCACGCCGCTGAAAGACATCGACGGCCGAATCATTGCAGCGGCCGCGCTGGTGGTGGACAAGACCGAGGCCCAGAAAAACCTCGAGGCAGTGCACCAACTGGCCTATTACGACATGCTGACCGGTTTGCCCAACCGTCGCCTGCTGCTCGACCGCATCGAACAGGCCTTTGCCCTGAGTGCACGGCAGCAGGACCATGGCGCCGTGGTGTTTCTCGACCTGGATCGCTTCAAAACGCTCAATGACATGAAGGGCCATTCTGCGGGTGACCTGCTGCTCAAACAGGTCGGCACCCGCTTGCGAGAGATGATGCGCAGCCATGACACGGTGTCGCGCTTTGGGGGTGACGAGTTTGTGGTGGTGCTGGAGGGCCTTGGCGAGCAGCAGGAGACGGCCTTGATGGGCTGCCGACAGGTGGCGCAAAAGATCATCACCGAACTGAACAAGCCCTTCGACATCTCGGGCTTCGAGTACCAGACCTCGCCCAGCCTCGGCATCTGTCTGTTCCTGGCGCATGAACTGAGTGTCAATGAAGTCTTGAAGCGGGCAGACATGGCCATGTACCAGGCCAAGCAGGCCGGACGCAACACCGTCTGCTTTTACGACCAGACGCTGCAGCCGCAACTGGAGGCGCGGGCGAATCTGGAGGCTGACTTGCGCCATGCCATCGCGCAATCGGAGCTGGTGCCCTACTACCAGGTGCAAGTGGATGGACAAGCCGAAGTGCTGGGGGCCGAGTTGTTGCTGCGCTGGCGTCATCCGCACCGGGGCTGGGTGTCGCCGGCCGACTTTGTGCCGATTGCCGAGGAGTCCAACCTGATCTGCGAGATCGGGGAATGGGTGCTGCTGACCGCCTGCCGGCAGCTGCATGCCTGGCAGGGGCAGGCCGGGATGCAGGACCTGCGCCTGTCGATCAACGTCAGCGCGCGCCAGGTGGAGAGAAGCGACTTCGTCGAATCGGTGGCCCGATGCCTGGACGAAACGGGCTGCCCGGCCGGGTTGTTGCGCCTGGAACTGACCGAAGGTCTGATGCTGCGACGAAGCCAGGAGCTGATTGCCAAGCTTCAGGCCTTGCACGCCCTGGGGCTGTCGCTGTCCATCGACGATTTCGGAACCGGCTACTCGTCCCTGTCGATGCTCAAGCATTTCCCGCTGGATGAGCTCAAGATCGACCGCAGCTTCGTCTCCGATCTGCCAGGCAACACCGACGATGCCACCCTGATCAAGACCATCATTGCCATGGGCCGCAACCTCGGCCTGGAGGTGATCGCCGAGGGCGTCGAAACGGCGGCCCAGTTTGAATTTTTGCGCCAATCGGGTTGCATGGCCTACCAGGGCTATTTGTTTGGCCGCCCCTCAGCCATCGAAGATTTCGAGCAACAGTTGAAGGCCCGCGCCACCGCCTTGCAGGCCTGACCCCTGCCCTGCCCCGGGCAGGACCGGCTCAAAGGTCGAACACCTGCCCCTGGTTGTTGCGCTTTTGGCGCTTGAACGGAGGCAGGCCGGCCAGCAGACGCTGGCCAAAGCTGGTGCTGATCAGGCGCCGGTCGTAGCAGTAGACATGGGCCTCATCGGTTTCACTGCGAATGGCACGCCCCACCCACTGAGCCAGGCGGATGCTCACCGCCGGCACCACCAGCTCCATGAACGGATCACGCCCCTTGGAACGCAGCCACTGGGATCGAGCCGAACTGACTGGATCGGAGGGCGGCGCAAAGGGCAGCTTGCAGATGAAGACGCTTTCACACAGCCGCCCGGGCAGATCCAGGCCCTCACCGAAAGACTGCATGCCGAAGATGATGGAGGCGTCGCCCCGCTCCACCTTTTCGCGGTGGCGCTGCAGCAGGGTCTGCCGCGGCAGATCGTTTTGCACCAGCACCCGGCTGCGCAGGCTGCCGCTGAGGCTGTCGACCGCGGTGCGCATCTGGTCGCGCGAGGTGAACAGCACCAGCGCACCAGCCTGCACCTGGGCCAGGTCCGCCATCAACTCTTTGCACATGGCCTGGTTGTACTCGGCGGCACGTTTGGGGTCGGCCGGCGTATCGACTGCCACAAAATGCCCTTGCCTGGCGAAGTCAAAGGGGCTGCTGACCACCCGGGTACTCACGTTGTCCAGCCCGCGCAAGCCGGTTTCGTTGAGGAAGAAATCAAAGCTGCCGCAACTGGTCAAGGTGGCCGAAGTGATCACCACGCCACGGGCCTTGGCCCACAGCTTGTGGCGCAGGGCACTGGCGGGCAGGATGGGACTGGCCGAGCCCGTGATCGACAGAAACTCGCCATACAGACCAAAGGTGAACCAGCGCGCCGCGGGCACTTCGGTCTCCAGCAGCATCAGTGCTGCCCAGGCCTGCACGGCTTCCAGGCGTGGTGCCAACACCCCCAGCTGAACGTAGTGGGTGGCCAGTTCTCGCGAATCTTCCGGGCGTTCCTTCATCTGGGTGCGCAAAGCCGCCGAGATGGCCTGCAGGTGCTTGAGCATGGCACCTGAAAGGGTCAGCACCTCGCTGACCGGATTGCTCAGCACCGCAGGCAGCGGCCCGATGGGCAGCAACTCCACGGGTTCATCGCTCAAGCCCCGCGGCCGGTACAGGGCCAGCGCCTGCTGCGCCACCTCGTTGAGGTGGACCTTGAGCGCACTGCCCTGCCCTGTCAGTTCGGCGGCCGCATCCAGGTCCAGCATTTCAGCCGTCTTGCGGGCGCGCAAGGCGAGTTGCTCCACCCAGCGCAGCCGGGTCAGGTCGGTGCTTTCCTGAAAATGGTTCAATGCCACGGCGGGCAGGTGGTGGCCCTCGTCCAGCACCAGCAGACAGTCCGACAGATCGGGCAGCGTGTTGCCGTTCAGTGTGGCCAGCAACAGGTCGTGGTTGGCCACAATCACCTGCGACGCCGCCAGGGCCTTGCGCTGGTCAAAGTAGACGCAGTCCTGGTAGTCGGGGCAATGCTTGGCCGTGCAACTGCTGGCCTCGGCCGCCACCGGGCTCCACATCTCTGGACTGGGCGGAACGGCCAGGGTGTCACGATCGCCGTCCCAACGGCGCTCCTTCAATTCGGCGGCCATCTGGCGGTAGAAGTGAAGCTGGTATTCGGTGGGTGCACGCCCGTTGCTGGACGCACTGGGGGCGTTTCCGGCCGGCAACTCGTCGGCAAACAGGTCGGGCTCGCCTTCGCCGTTGACCCAACGCATCAGCTTGTACTTGCAGACGTAGCGCCCGCGCCCCTTGGCCAGGGCGTGGGTGAAGGGCTCGGGCATCAACTGGCTGAGCAAAGGCAGATCCTTGTGCACCAATTGCTCTTGCAAGGCCACGGTGGCGGTCGAGATGATGACGCGGGTCTTGCGCGCCAGGGCGGCGGCAATGGCGGGGGCGGCATAGGCAATCGATTTGCCCACGCCGGTACCTGCCTCGATCACGGCAAAGGCGCGCTCGGGCTCTTCCTCACACTTGCCCAGGGTGGGCGTGCTGAAGGTCTGTGCCACCAGTTCGGCCATGTCGCGTTGGCCCGCGCGGGCTCTGAAACCGGTTGAAGCGGCCACCACATGGTCAAACGCGGCCAGAGCGGTGGCCTGGGTTGTCTCTGCGCTCACCAGGTGCCCTGCGGCTGGCGGGCGCGCAAGGCCGCGGCAATGGCCTCCACGTTGGCACTTCGGCCTACTTGCTGCGCAAAGTCGATGGCGGTCAGGCCTTTCTCGTTGCGCAGCGAGGCATCAGCCCCCTCCTCGATCAGCACCTTGAGCACATCGCTGCGCCCATACATGGCCGCCATCATCAGCGGCGTGCTGCCATTGGGCGAGGCGGCATCGATGTAAGCAGCGTTGTCCAGCAGCAGGCGCACCATCTCCACCTGGTTCTGAGAGGTGCCGGAGGCCGCGTAGTGCAAAGGCGTCCAGCCGGTCTTGTTGACATCGGCGTCGTGCTCGATCAGCAGCTTGGCCAGGGGCAGATCACCTCGGATGGCGCACAGCATCAGCGCACTTTCACCCTTCTTGTTGCGAACTTCGGCCTCGATGTTGGGCGCGCTCAACAAGGCCTCGACGGCACGCATCGACTGCAGGTCCACCGCCATCATCAGGCCGGGCTGGCCGGCTTCATCCACCGTGTTGGGATCAAAACCACGCCGGATCAAGGCCTGGATGGTGCTCGCATCGTTGCGGCGGATGGCGGTGAAGAAGTCTTCAAAAGACCCGGCACGCGCCGGCAGGCTCATGAGAGCCAGGCCTGCGCTGGTCCCCAGGGCAATCAGACATTGGCGGCGGCTTGTTTTCATGCGGCACTCCCGGCGACTTGGCTCACCACTCCACGGAACAGACGCTCGAAGTTCGCACTGGTCAGTGCGCCCACCGCCTCTGCGTTCAGGCCACGCAGTTGCGCGATCTGGGCCGCCACAAGGGGCACGTACGAGGGGTTGTTGGTCTTGCCACGGTAGGGTACCGGGGCCAGATAGGGGCTGTCGGTTTCAATCAGCATGCGGTCGAGCGGCACAAAACCGGCCACTTCCCGCAGATCGCTGGCACTCTTGAAGGTCAGGATGCCGGAAAACGAGATGTAAAAGCCCAGGTCCAGCGCGGCTCGGGCCACCTGCAGGCTTTCGGTGAAGCAGTGGAATACACCGCCGGCGGCGCCTTCGCGCCCGTCTTCACCCAACTCGCGCAACAGGGCCAGGGTGTCGTCGGAGGCGCTGCGGGTGTGGATCACCAGCGGCTTGGCGCAGGCCTGCGCTGCGCGGATGTGGGTTCGAAAGCGCTCGCGCTGCCACTCCATGTCGGCCACGCTTCGCTCGCCAAGCCGGTAGTAGTCGAGGCCGGTCTCACCGATGCCCACCACCCGCGGCAATGCCGCACGCTGCAGCAAATCATCCAGACTGGGCTCCAGCACCCCTTCGTTGTCGGGGTGAACGCCCACCGTGCACCAGAAATTGTCGTGCTGCAGAGCCAGCGCATGGACGGATTCAAACTCCTCCAGCGTGGTGCAGATGCAAAGGGCTCGGTCAACCTGGGCATCGGCCATGGCACGCCGGATGGCGGGCAAATCGGCGGTCAGCTCAGGAAAAGTCAGGTGGCAGTGGGAGTCGACAAACATGAAAAACTCAACGGAAAGGCCCGCGACAGGGCGGGCGTCATTCAAACAGGGGGGAGATCCGGCCCTTCAGGTACGGCGGCCGGCAGATTTCAGATGGTCTGGGTGGGCCGCTCGGAGGCCAGGTGGCTGCCCAGCATCTCCTCGATCTTGATCTTGAGCAAGCGGGATTTCTCATCACGCGGAAACTGGATACCCACCCCCTGGGTGCGGTTGCCAGCTGCCCGCGGTGGCGTGACCCAGGCCACACGACCGGCAATCGGGTAACGCTGCGGGTCGTCCGGCAGGGACAAGAGCACGTAGACATCGTCGCCCAGGCGGTAGTCGCGCGCGGTCGGAATGAACATGCCCCCTTCGGCAAACAAGGGAATGTAGGCGGCATACAAGGCCCCCTTCTCCTTGATGGCGAGCTGCACAACACTGGGGCGCGGGGTACTGGGACTGTTCATGGCGTGGACTCTGTGGCCGAGTTTAGGGCGATTTGCGCCTCGCTCACAAGCGCTTCCAACATCAAACCTGGGTTATACGGGTGATCTGCCGTTCGAGCCGCCTCGCTGAGGTTGCGCGACCAGCGCAGCAGCACCTTGTGGGCCGGTGGACGCGGCAGTTCGCTGGCCATGAAGTAACGCGGTGCCGCGCCGGAGGCCATGGCTAGCAGGTCATGGCAGACCTTCTGCAGGCTCTGGATGTTGCGTGCGGCGGGCCAGTGGGCCAACACGCCGGGGTCACCCCGCAGCAACGCACGGGGCAATTGCGCCCAGGACTCGGGGGTCAGCCCCTCAGCGGCCAGCATCAGCGCGTCTTCGGGGCGTCCGCCGGCCGCGCGCAGCAACGCCGCGGCGGCGGTAGCCGGCAAACCCTGCCCCGCCAGCCAATGGCCGGCCTCGTCAGCACCTGGCCAGACCAGTGAGTGGGTCAGGCAACGGCTGCGGATGGTGGGCAGCAACTGGTGGGCCGCTTCACTGGCCAGCACAAAGCGCACATCGCCCGGGGGTTCTTCCAGGGTTTTGAGCAGCGCATTGGCCGTGATGTGGTTCATGTCCTCGGCCGGGTACACCAGCACGGCCTTGCCACGCCCCCGCGATGAGGTGCGCTGGGCAAACTGCACCGCCTCGCGCATCGCCTCGACACGGATCTCGCGGCTGGCCTTGCGCTTCTTGTCGTCAATTTCAGACTGCGCTTTCTCCGACAAGGGCCAGCCCAAGGCCAGCAGCGCTGTTTCGGGCATCAGCACCATCAAATCAGGGTGGGTGCGCACGCGCACGGCGTGGCAACTGGCACAGTGGCCGCAGGCGCCATGCGGTGTGGGTGCATCACACAACCAGGCCTCGACCAGGGCGAGGCCCAGCGGGTACTGACCCAGGCCCGAGGGGCCTTGCAGCAGCCAGGCGTGACCGCGCTGGCTCAACAGGCTGTCAAGCTGCCGTTGCAACCAGGGCGCCAGGGGCGGGCGAGCCTCGCGCTCTTCACTCATTGCGGACCTCCATGGGCGGCCACCATGATGGCCAGCCAGCCCTTGCGCACCAGCACCCGGGTGATCTGCTGCCAGACCTGGTGTCGGCTCTGAGCCGCATCGATGCGTTCAAAACGGCCAGGCGCTGCGGCGGCGCGTGCCGCGTAGCCCGCTGCCACCTGGCCGAAGAAGGCCACGGGTTGAGACTCGAAACGATCAGGCACACGGGCGTCGGCCAGTCGGGCGGCCGCCACCTCGGGGTCGAGATCAAACCAGATCGTGAGGTCCGGCTGCCGCAGGCTGCCACCAGAGCGGCCTTGCACCATGCGCTCGAGCTGGGCCAGGGTGTCCAGATCGAAGCCCCTGCCACCGCCCTGGTAGGCAAAAGTCGCGTCGGTGAAGCGGTCACACACCACCACCTCTCCGCGGACCAGGGCGGGTTCGATGACCTGTTGCAGGTGGTCACGTCGAGCGGCAAAAATCAGCAAGGCTTCGGTCAGGGGGTCCATGGCGTCGTTCAGCACCAGGGCGCGCAGTTTCTCGGCCAGGGGCGTCCCGCCAGGCTCGCGGGTCTGACACACCACCCGCCCCTGGGCACGAAAGGCCGCCACCACCCCCTCGATGTGGGTGGTCTTGCCGGCACCGTCGATGCCTTCGAAACTGATGAACAAGCCGGGAGTGGGTGGGGTCATGGTCGACGCTGGAATTGGTTGACGGCCCGATTGTGCTCGTCAAGGGTGGCACTGAAGTGGCTGCTGCCGTCGCCACGTGCGACAAAGTACAGCGAACGGCTCTCGGCGGGGTGCACGGCGGCCAGCAAGGCCCCCCGGCCGGGCATGGCGATCGGGGTGGGCGGCAGGCCGGGGCGGGTGTAGGTGTTCCAGGGCGTGTCGGTGAGCAGGTCGCGTTTGCGCAGGTTGCCATCAAAACGTTCGCCCATCCCATAGATGACCGTGGGGTCGGTCTGCAGCAGCATGCCGGTGCGAAGGCGATTGACGAACACGCTGGCAATCAGCGGGCGGTCGCTGCCGCGCCCGGTTTCTTTTTCGACGATGCTGGCCAGGACCAGGGCCTCGTCGGGCGACTTCAGGGGCAGGTTCGGGTCACGGGCCTGCCAGGCAGCCTCCAGTTTCTTGTCCATGGCCCGCAGCGCCCGTTGCAACACAGCCAGATCACTGCTGCCCTTGGAGTAGGTGTAGGTGTCGGGGTAGAAGCGGCCCTCGGGCACCGTCCCGGGGCGACCCAGACGCGCCATGATGGCGGCATCATCGAGCTCGGTGCTGTCGCCTTTGAGTTGATCGGCCCGTGCCAGGGCCTGGCGTACCTGGCGCCAGTTCCACCCCTCGACCAGGGTGACGGCACGCAGGGCCTCTTCACCTCGCACCAGCTTGCTCAGCAGGCGCCTGGGCGTGATGGTCGCGTCAAGCTCATAGCTGCCGGCCTTGATGCCACGGGCCTGGCCTGAAAAACGGAACCACGCATACAGGAACAGGGGATTCACCTCCACACCCGCATCCTGCACGTCCTGCGCCAGGGCACGCGGCGAGGTGCCAGGTTCGATCGAGAGGTCGATCGTGGGCGCAGCCAGGCGCAAGGGCGCATCCAGCCACCAGAACACGGCGCCGCCCAGGGCTGCTGCCACCAACACCAACATCACCAGCAAAGCGCGCACAGCCCAGGCCCCATCACGAACAAGTTTTTGACGGGGGATGATAATTCACGCATGACACAAGCCATGAATTCTCCCCAGGCGCTGCTGCACGGTGTGGCGCCCTTGTCGACGCTGGGCGTGATTCGCGCCCGCGGCGACGATGCTGCTTCGTTCCTGCACGGTCAACTGACCCAGGATGTGCTGCTTTTGCCAGACGGGCAGGCCCGCCTGGCCGGCTATTGCTCGGCCAAGGGGCGCCTGCTGGCCAGTTTTGTGCTGCTGCGCCTGAGCGCCGCCGAAGTTTGGCTGGTATGCCCCCAGGCCTTGCTGGCATCCAGCCTGAAGCGCCTGTCCATGTTTGTGCTGCGAGCCAAGGTCAAGCTCGACGATGCCAGTGCCGAATTGAGCGTGCGGGGCCTGGCCGGTGAAGCCGCCTTGGCCGCCCTGCCCGCAGGGACCCCGCCCTGGACGGCCGCCCCCTGCGCTGCGGGGCATGCCATTGCGCTGTATCCGGCAGCCGGTGTGGCACGCGCGCTGTGGGTGGGCCTGGCAAGCGGCAGTGAGTCCACCGCGCCGGCCCTGTCCGAGTCGCTCTGGGCCTGGTCGGAGGTGTTGGCCGCCGTGCCGACACCCGGTGCCTCGCAGACCGACAGCTTTGTGCCCCAGATGCTGAACCACGAGTCGGTGGGCGGCGTGAGCTTCAAGAAAGGCTGCTACCCCGGGCAGGAGGTGGTGGCACGCAGCCAGTTCAGGGGCACGCTGAAGCGCCGCACCTGCCTGGCCCACGGAGCAGGTCTGGCCAGTCTTGAGCAGGCCCCCAGCCCCGGCCAGGAGGTGTTTCTGCCAGATGATGCGGCCGATCAGCCCAGCGGTGTGGTGGTTCAGGCCGCCGTGTCCCCCACCGGCGGGGTCGATCTGCTGGCCGTGGTGCAGGTGACGGCCAGTGCCGCCGGTACCACCTTGCACCTGGGCGCACCGGATGGCCCCGCCCTGGTGGTGCAGCCCCTGCCCTACCCGCTGCTGGCCGACATCTGATCCACGGACCGGATTCGCGTCTTCAGATCGGCGTCTTGGATCAAAGGCCCCGCACCATTTCAATGTGCGGGATATCCACTTCGTAGAACACGTCGCCACGGGGCTCAAAGCCCAGTTTTTCGTAAAACCCGCGGGCGCTGGTCTGGGCGTGCAGCAGCACCTCGCGGTCGCCCCGCTGACGGGCGGCCTCCATCAGGGTGCGCAACACGTCTGCGCCCAAACCCGAGCCCCGCATGGCCCGCAAAACTGCCATGCGGCCAATGCGGGCCACACCGGGCGCATGCACCAGCAAACGGCCGGTGGCCAGGGCCTGGTCGAGGCGGTTGTAGACCACCGCGTGCAGGGCGGTGGCATCGGCCTCGTCCCATTCCTCGTCCAGGGGAATGGCTTGCTCCTGGACAAACACCTCGGTGCGCACGCGGGCCGCATCGGCCCCCAGCGTGGTCCAGTCACCGCGGCGCACCTCGAATACCGGCTGGCCTGCGGCGTGGTCCAGCAGCAGGCTTCGCAAAGCATCCGGCACGCGACGCGAGGTCTGGGTGGCCGGATCAGCGAACACATACAACAGCTCGCCAGACACCAGCAACTGATCGCCCCGGAAAATGGCGCCCACCAGTTCAATCGACGAATTGCCAATGCGTCGGCAGCTCAGGCCGACCTCGAGCACGTCGTCGTAGTGCGCCGAGGCGTGGTACTCCAGCGTCAGACGCTTCACGTAAAGCTCACCGCCCAGCGCCTGCATCGAGGCCTCGTAAGGCAAGGCCAGCTCGCGCCAGTAGTCACCCATGGCGGTGTCCAGGTACATCGCGTAATGGCCATTGAAGACGATTTTCTGCATGTCCACTTCCACCCAGCGCACGCGCAGGCGGTGAAAGAATCGGAAATCGCTGCGTTGTGGCGCTGGGGTGCTCATGGGGACTCCGTGGGGGGATTCAGGGCAGCGCGCATGGCCTCTGCCGCATGTTGGTGGGCTTGCAGGGCTTCAGGGATGGCGCGGCCCATCTTGATGAATTCGTGGGTCACGCCGCGGTAGATCTCCAGGTCTACCGCATGGCCGGCCAGACGCAGCTTGTCGGCATAGGCAATGCCCTCGTCCACCAGTGGATCGAACTCGGCCAGCCCCAACCACGCCGGTGCAAGCTGCTCGGTGTCGGGGGCCAGCAAGGGGGCGAAGCGCCAATCCTCGCGCTCCTGACGGGAGGGCACATACTGATCGAAAAACCACTGGATGTGGGACGCCTCCAGCACCAGGCCATGGGCAAAGCGCTGGTGCGACACGGTGTCCTGGTAAGCCGTGGTGCCAGGGTAGAACAGCAGTTGCAGGGCCAGTGGCAGGCTTTCCAACGCAGCCTGCACCGCCAAGGCGGCAGCCAGGGTGCCGCCAGCGCTGTCGCCCCCCACGGCCAGCCTTGATGAATCCAGTCCCAGACCGGGGCCTTGGCCATGCAGCCAGCGCAAGGCATCCCAGCCATCGTTGAAGGCCGTCGGAAACCGGTGCTCCGGGGCCAGCCGGTAATCGAGCGACACCACGGCACAACCCGATCGCAGGGCCAGGCTGCGGCACAGGATGTCATGGGTGGCGATGCTGCCGATCATGAAACCACCGCCATGCAGGTACAGCAACACAGGCAGCCCTGTGTGCAGGGTGGGCCGGTAAAGGCGGGCTGGCAGGGCGACCCCATCGCGGGCCGGTATTGTCAGCTCACGCACCTCGGCCAATTCAGTGCGGCTGATTTCAAGCACATCGGCCCCGGCTGCATAGGCGGCGCGCGCCTGCCGTGGAGACAATGAGTGTAAGGGTGGACGCCTGGCCTTGAGCATGCGGTCGATCACGCCTTGCATCGCAGGGGTCAGCCGGTGGGCTTGGGAAAAAGTGCTGGAAGACATCGGTCTCGGATCGTTGCGGCTGTCAGCACCGGGCCTTGTCACCTGAGTGACCGCCGGGGTGATCTGCCTGGGGTTTGAACGTCTGGTCAGGCCAGGCTTCAGCCGGTAAAGTCAGTTACGCATCGTACAACGTGGCGCTTGGTCCGATCGGCGACCGGTGTCCCCTCAACCCGTCTGACACTTTATTTTCGCTTCATGGCCTTCATCAACTACGTCACCCAGATCCAGTTCGAGTTTGGCGCCGTGCGCCTGCTGGCGGCCGAATGCGAGCGCGTAGGCATCCAGCGCCCCCTGATCGTCACCGACGCCGGGGTGCGCGCCGCGGGCGTGCTGCAAAAGGCCCTGGATGCCCTGCCGGGCCTTAGCCCGACCGTGTTTGACCAGACCCCCTCCAACCCCACCGAGGCCGCCGTGCGGGCCGCCGTCGAACTGTACAAATCTCAGGGCTGTGATGGGCTGATTGCGGTGGGCGGTGGCTCGGCCATCGACTGCGCCAAGGGCATCGCGATCGCGGCCACGCACGAAGGCCCGCTGACCACCTACGCCACCATCGAAGGGGGCTCACCCCGCATCACCGAGCGCACCGCCCCCTTGATCGCAGTGCCCACCACCAGCGGCACCGGCAGCGAGGTGGCGCGTGGCGCCATCATCATCGTGGATGACCACCGCAAGTTGGGCTTCCATTCCTGGCACCTGGTGCCGCGGGCAGCCATCTGCGACCCGGAACTCACCCTGGGCCTGCCCCCGGGCCTCACGGCGGCCACCGGCATGGATGCCATCGCGCACTGCATGGAGACCTTCATGTCGGCGGCCTTCAACCCGCCAGCTGACGGCATCGGCCTGGACGGCCTGGAGCGTGGCTGGGCCCACATTGAGCGTGCCACCCGCAATGGGCAGGATCGCGAGGCGCGCCTGCAACTGATGAGCGCCTCGATGCAAGGTGCGATGGCCTTCCAGAAAGGCCTGGGCTGTGTGCACAGCCTGAGTCACAGCCTGGGGGGCGTGAATCCCCGCCTGCACCATGGCACGCTGAACGCCATGTTCCTGCCCGCGGTGGTGCGCTTCAACGCCAGCGCCGAATCGGTGCAGCGTGAGCGCCGGCTGGACCGCATGGCCCACGCGATGGGCCTGCGCTCAGGCGGAGACATCCCGGACGCCATCCGCGACATGAACGCCCGCTTGGGCCTGCCCACCGGCCTGGCCGCCATGGGCGTCACGCGGGATCAGTTCGACGATGTGATCAAGGGTGCCTTGGCCGACCATTGCCACAAGACCAACCCGCGCATCGCCAGCCCCGAGGAATACCGCGAGATGCTGGAAGCCTCAATGTGAGCCCTGTCAAAGCCTGGTGCTGGGTTCATTCAGCAAAGCCTCCAGGGTGGGTGCGCTGAACATGTGCTCGGACCACGCTTCCAAATGCTCCACCGATGCACTCTGAAGCCGCTGGTAGACCCAGGCGGGCACGGGGGTGAAGCGCTGCTCTATCACTCGAGTCAGCATCATGGCGATGCCTTGTGAAAGCCCTTGTGAAAGCCCTTGTGAGAGACCCTGTGTCAGTCCTTGAGACAATCCTTGTGAATGCCCTTTGGACAGTCCTTTTTCAATGGCTTCGTTGTAAAGGCGTTCCAGGGTTTCTTCGAGCATGGTCGGGCCTTTCAGAAGGTCGTGGATTTGATCGAGTTCGTCGGTGACGATGTCCGGCATTTTGCGCCGTATCAGGCGACGGAGCCAGACATTGAGGGTTCTTCTCAATTTCTGATGCTCGGGTGCCTGGAGCGCCTGACCCATCGCGTACGCCAGCCTGGCGATGTCGGACCGATTGGTGCTGTGCTCCAACTTGAACAAGGCTTCGGTCACGTTCCGAACTTCGTCAGACTGGGATAGCTTCAATCTGGCTTCATCGATCAGGTGATACAGCAAGCGCGGTCTGTAGGGTTCCAGCGCAGGTATGCCAGGGGCGAAACAGTCAGCCACATCCTGAGCCGCAGACCAGGAGCGATGTCCTTTGTAAAGGACCAAAGGCAGCAAGGGCGGCAGCCTGCCTTGCTCCAACTGCCCTTCCTTGATCAGATGCTGGGCCAGCAGGCCCACATAGACCATCATGCGCACCGCCATCCATTCGTCGGGCTGGCTTTGAAACTCCAGCAGCAGATAAACCCAGATCCAGCGCGGCCCCACCTGTAACCGCCAGACCATGTCGTCGTGGCGCTGCTTGTCCGATTCGCTCACGTAGCTGGCATTGACCCGCTCCAGCGTCTCGAACCTGGCCGCCTGCACCCAGTCGCCGGGCACGAAACCGAGCAGCAGGTCGCGCACCATCTCGGGGTGGGAGAACAGCAGCTTGTAGTCGTTGTCGTGGTGCGTGGGCATCGCCCATGCTGCCGCGGATCGCACAAGGGCCAGTTGCATGGCCGCCAGACTGCGCTGTCAGCCTGACAGCGGGTAGCAGCCCAGTCCGGAGGAGCCGTTCAGAGGGCCTCGACCCGACCCATGTCCGGGGCATGCAGCCACTCGGCGAACTCGTCGGCCAGTTGCTGGCTGGCCTGCACGGCCCGAGTCCAGGCGGCTGCACGGCCAGCATGGTCATTGCCATAGTGGGTGAAGTCCTTGCGGTCGGGCAGTTTGGCGTTGGGCAGGGTCTGCACCCAGGCCGGGTCGGGGGCCAGCACCAGCATCGGGTCCAGAAAGGCGCTGGCACGGTGGCGCCACTTCAGGGCCTTGTCGAGCCAGCCGGGCACCACGGCCTGCTGAAAATGCGGATACAGCACCACGCCCGGGGCGGGGCTTCGGTAATCCAGGTGCATGTGGTAGTCGGTGATGCCGCCATCCCAGTAGGCCCCTGGTGGGGCGCCGGCGATACCGCTGACCGAGCGCAGCACAAAGGGGATGGAACAACTGGCCTGCACGGCGTCCATGAAATTGGCCGGTGTGAGGGCCACCTGGCGGCTGCGGTAATCACGGGTGCTGAAGGGCAAGGCGGCATGCCGGGCCGAAAACACGACCCGCTCCAGCCAGGCCCCCATGGCACGGCGCTGCACGGTGTTGCTCAGAAATGCGCCCAGATACCCCAGGGGCGTGGCCAGACCATGCTCCTGGGCCAGCACGTGCCGGCCGCGCGAGGCAATCACATGCAGTCGGTAGCGTGGGTGTTCCAGCACTTCATGTTCGCGACCGCCAAAAAACAATTTCAAATTGTCGGCAAATCGCTCGCTCACATGCTCGGCGCTGGGGCGCTTCTGGCCTGGCGCCAGTTCATAGCGTTGGGCGATGTAGTCATGTTCAAGCCGGGCAAAGGCCTGAACGGGATCGTCCAGGCACGCCGTGGCCATGCGCCACGCCCCAATCGAGGCCCCCACCAGATCGATGGGCTGGCTTGAGCGCGGCAGCCATTCGCCGAACAGGAAACGGTCCAGCGGCCCCAGCACCAACCCCTTGGGGCCGCCGGCTGCCGCGGGCACCACGCGAATGTGCTGAGGCTGCAGCCCGTGGGCCTGCAATTGGGCGCGGGCCTGGGGCCCGGCATAAAGACGTAGCGCTCTCATCGGGGCATGCGCGGCTGGTGGGGTCCGGGTTCAGACAAAGGCGCCCACTTCCTGGGGGGTGGTCCAGTCGATCGGATCCTGCTGCAGCACCATGTCGATGTCGAGCTCCAGCGCCAGGCCCACGGTGTCCGGAAAGCTCACCGCCAGTTCGCGGTCGGTGAATCCCGCTTCCTTGGCGCGGGTGCGCCAGGAAGCCAGGTGGATCACACCCGCCAGTGGCTCATAGACCTCGTTCTCGAACGGGGCAACCTGGTACTCGAGCGCATCGACGATGGCCGCCGGAAACTGCCATTTGCGGGCAAATCCGGCACTCACCTGGGCGTAACAGAAGCCCAGCTTCTTGCGCTCGCTGCGCGCCCGCTTGAGATCCAATGGCCCGTGCTCCATGTTGAGCAGCGCCATGTCACGCGGCATGCCCATGTGCATGGCGAGTTCGCCGACCGCATGCAGCAAGCCCGAGGTGAAGGCCGCGCTGGGGTTCTGCCGCACCACGCCGGCCAGAATGCGGGACACCTTGGCCGTGTCCAGGCTGTAGCGCCAGAACTGCTGCAGGTTGATGCCCGCCACGCCGCGGAAGGCGCCGCCCACCGCTGCCGCGGACACCAGGGTCCGAACATGGTTCAGGCCCAGCACGGCCAGGGCCTCGGCCACGCCGTTGACTCGCCGCTCCAGATGAAAGAAGGCCGAGTTGGCCAATTGCAGCAAGCGGGCTGTCAAGGCCGGGTCGGTGCTGATCAGTTGCGTGATGCGACGCAGGTCCGACTCGTCCTTGTCCAATTCCAGCATGAGCAAGGCCACCACCCGCGGAATGCTGGGCAGGGCGATTTCAGAGGCCAGAAGGGCGTCAAGCTCCATGGAAATTGATTTTGAAACTGATTGTTTCCGATTATCGTCAGCGCGAGCGGTTTTGCAGCTTGGCAAATGCAGAAGCCATGGCAGATGGGGTTGCCGCGTCGTTTTGGCGCCGCTGCCCGCCGCCCTGGTGCTGGCGCCCAGCCCCTTCAAAGCGGTTGTCGCGCGGACCGTCGCGGCGCGCCGGTGCGGCGTCGAGCTTCATGGACAGGCCGATGCGCTTGCGCTCCACATCCACCTCCATCACCTTCACCTTGACGATGTCACCGGTCTTGACGACTTCGCGCGCATCGTTGACGAACTTGTGGCTGAGTTGGCTCACGTGCACCAGACCGTCCTGATGCACCCCCAGGTCAATGAAGGCGCCAAACTGGGCCACATTGCTGACGGTGCCTTCCAGAACCATGCCTTCACGCAGGTCCTTGATGTCTTCAACCCCTTCGTTGAAACGGGCCACCTTGAAATCGGGCCGCGGGTCGCGCCCCGGCTTCTCCAGTTCGCCCAGGATATCCTTGACCGTGATGACGCCGAACTTCTCGTTGGCAAACAGCTCTGGCTTCAGGGTCTTGAGCATGTCGGCACGGCCCATCAGTTCGGCCACAGGCTTGCCGGTCTTGGCCATGATCTGCTCCACCACAGGGTAGGTTTCGGGGTGCACACCGGTCATGTCCAAGGGGTTCTCGCCACCGCGGATGCGCAGAAAACCCGCGCTCAGCTCGAAGGTCTTGGCCCCGAGGCCGCTCACGCTGAGCAACTGCTGGCGGCTGGCAAAGGCGCCATTGGCCTCGCGCCAACGCACCACCGCCTTGGCCACGGCGGCGCTCAGGCCCGACACCCGCGACAGCAGGGGCACGCTGGCGGTGTTCAGATCCACCCCCACCGAGTTCACGCAGTCCTCCACCACCGCTTCGAGCGTGCGAGCCAGTTCACTCTGGTTCACATCGTGCTGGTACTGGCCCACGCCAATGCTCTTGGGGTCGATCTTGACCAGTTCGGCCAGCGGGTCCTGCAAGCGGCGCGCGATGCTGGCAGCACCACGCAGGCTCACGTCCACATCGGGCATCTCTTGCGAGGCGAATTCGCTGGCCGAGTACACCGAGGCACCCGCCTCGCTGACCACCACCTTCTCCACGTGACGGTCGATCTTGACCAGCAGCTTGATCAGGTCGGCGGCCAACTTGTCGGTTTCGCGGCTGGCCGTGCCATTGCCGATGGCAATCAGGTTCACGCCGTGCTTTTCACACAGGCGGCCCAAGGTGTGCAGCGAACCGTCCCAGTCGCGGCGTGGCTCATGCGGGAACACGGTGCTGGTGTCCACCAGCTTGCCGGTGGCATCGACCACGGCCACCTTGACACCGGTACGGATGCCTGGGTCCAGGCCCATCACCACACGCGGACCGGCGGGCGCCGCCAGCAACAGGTCGCGCAGGTTGTCGGCAAACACCTTGATCGCCACCTTTTCGGCCTCTTCACGCAGGCGCGAGAACAGATCCCGCTCGGTGGACAGGCTCAGCTTGACGCGCCAGGTCCAGGCCACGCACTTTCGAAGCAGGTCGTCGGCCGGTCGGCCTGCATGGCTCCAGCCCAGGTGCAGGGCAATGCGCCCTTCTGCCACTGAGGGCTGTCCCGGTTCCGGGGGCACCGGCAACACCAGTTTGGCCTCCAGAATCTCGAGTGTTCGGCCGCGAAACACCGCCAGGGCGCGGTGCGATGGCACCCGGCCAATGGGTTCGTCGTAGTCGAAATAGTCGCGGAACTTGGCCACATCGGGGTGGTTTTCGTCCTTGCCCTCGATCTTGCTGCTTTTCAGCAGACCTTCATTCCAAAGCCACTCGCGCAGGTTTTGCACCAGGGCGGCGTCCTCGGCCCACCGCTCGGACAAAATGTCGCGCACGCCGTCCAGCACGGCCCCGGTGGTGGTGAAATCACTGCCGTCTTCGCCCTTGGCGGTCTTGACATAGGCCTGGGCCTCGTCCGCCGGCACACGGGTCGGCTCGGCAAACAGGAGATCGGCCAGGGGTTCGATGCCGGCTTCGCGGGCAATCTGGCCCTTGGTGCGGCGTTTTTGCTTGTAGGGCAAGTACAGGTCTTCGAGTTCCTGCTTGGTGGGGGCCGCATCGATGGCCGCGCGCAGGGCATCGGTCAGCTTGCCTTGCTCGGCAATGCTCTTCAGGATGGCCTCGCGGCGGTCTTCCAACTCGCGCAGGTAGGCCAGGCGGGCTTCCAGCTCACGCAGTTGGATGTCGTCCAGGCCCTGGGTCACTTCCTTGCGGTAGCGGGCAATGAAGGGCACGGTCGCGCCCCCATCCAGCAGGTCTACAGCAGCGCGCACCTGCGCCTCGTTCACCCTGATTTCAGCGGCCAATTGCCGAATGATCTTTTGCATGTCTCTCGCAGCGTCACGGTCGAATCCGAAGCCGGCGAGTGTGCCACAGCGCCCTGCCCCTGGCGTCCAAATGAGCTGGCTCGGGTGTGAAACTTTGCCGCATCGCAGCCGACAGACGGCAGCCGCTAAACTGCCCGGCAACATGGAGTGAAGCGATGGCCATCGAGCAAGGCAGTGATCTTTTGAAAACCGTGGTGCTGCTGGGCGCCGGGGTGCTGGCCGTGCCGCTTTTCAAGCGACTGGGGCTGGGCTCGGTGCTGGGCTACCTGGCCGCGGGCCTGGCCGTGGGGCCCTTCGGCATGGCCGTTTTCAGTGAGTCCCAGACCATTCTTCATGTGGCCGAGCTGGGGGTGGTGATGTTCCTGTTCGTGATCGGCCTGGACACCCAGCCGAGCCGGCTGTGGAAGCTGCGCCGCCAGATTTTCGGTCTGGGCTTGATGCAGGTGCTGACCTGCGCCACGTTGCTCACCACCCTGGGCCACCTGCTCGGGCTGGCCTGGCCGGTGGCCTTTGTCGCCGCCATGGGGTTTGTGCTGTCCAGCACGGCCATCGTGATGCAGGTGCTGGACGAGCGCGGTGAATCTTCCAGCCCGCCCGGGCAGCGCATCGTGTCGATTTTGCTGATGGAAGACCTTTCCATCGTGCCACTGCTGGCCATCGTGGCCTTTCTGGCCCCTGCACCGGCCGACCAGGAGCCCGTGTCGCGCTGGGTCACCATGGGCGTGGCGCTCAGCGCCATCCTGGGCCTGGTGGCGGTCAGCCGCTGGTTGCTCAACCCCTTGTTCAGCCTGTTGAGCAAGGTGCGCGCCCGCGAAGTGATGACGGCGGCCGCCCTGCTGGTGGTCTTGGGCGCTGCCCTGGCCATGCAGTGGGGCGGGCTGTCGATGGCCTTGGGCGCCTTCGCCGCCGGTGTGATGCTGTCCGAATCGACTTTTCGGCATCAGTTGGAGGCCGACATCGAACCCTTCCGGGGCTTGCTGCTGGGCCTGTTTTTCATGGGCGTGGGCATGTCGCTCGACCTGCCGCTGGTCTTGCAGGGCTGGCCCAAGCTGCTGGCGGGCGTGGTGGGCTACATGCTGCTCAAGGGCCTGGGGGTGTACACCGTGGCCCGCCTGACCCGTTGCAACCGGCGTGACTCTGTGCTGCGCGCGGCCATGATGGCCGAAGGTGGCGAGTTCGCCTTTGTGCTGTACGCCACGGCCGCCCATGCGGGCCTGATCGAGGCCGAGATGAATGCCGTGCTGAATGCGGCAGTGATCTTGTCCATGGCCCTGAGTCCTCTGTTGTTGGCCGCCGTGCGCCGAACCCTGGCGGCCCGCCCTGCCCCGCCCGACCTGCGCGGCATCCAGTCCGTGGACGCCGCAGTCGAACTGGCCCCCAGCGTGCTGGTGATCGGCTTCGGTCGTTTTGGCCAGATTGCCTGCCAGAACCTGCTCGCCCGCGGCATCGAGATCGCCATCATCGACCGCGACACCGACATGATCCGGGCCGCGGCCCAGTTCGGCTTCAATGTGTATTACGGTGACGGCACCCGGCTGGACGTCTTGCAAGCCAGTGGCGCCGGCACTGCGCGCGCAGTCCTGGTGTGCGTGGACGACAAGGCCGCCACCACGCGCATTGTCGAATTGATCAAGCAGAGCTTCCCCCTGACCCCGGTGCTGGCCCGGGCCTTTGATCGCCAGCACGCCATCGAACTGATGCACCATGGCGTGGATTTCCAGATGCGCGAAACCTTTGAAAGTGCCATGGCCTTCAGCCTGGAGGCCTTGCGCCAACTGGGGGTTGAAGCGTCGGACGCCGCCGCCGTGGGCGAGGACATCCGCCGGCGCGACTCGGAACGCCTGCAAATGCAACTCAATGGCGAAGCCAAGGCGGCCCTGGCGCTGCTGCATGGCAACCGCTGGGCCCCCACCCCGCTGACCACGCCGCAGCGCGAAGGCCAGGCCCTGAACACGGCGGCCGAAGCGGTGATCCATGGCGACGCGGTGGCGGAACCGGCACCGACCCCAGGCCGGAGCTGAACCATGGACCTGTTCAAGGCGCTGCTGCGCTTCATCAAGACCCTGCTGCTGGGCACGCTGGCTTTGCTGCTGGTGTTCGAAGAATGGGGTTGGGACACCCTGTCAGCCCTGGTCGGATGGATCGCCCGGCTGCCGGTGCTGGCCTGGCTGGAGCGCCGCATCCGCGCACTGCCCCCTTGGGCCGCCCTGTTGATGTTCGCGGTCCCGGCCCTGGCCCTGCTGCCCGTGAAGCTGGGCGCCCTGTGGCTATTCAGCCAGGGCCACGCGGCGCTGGGCCTGGTGTTGCTGCTGGGCGCCAAGCTGCTGGGCACCGCGGTGTTGGCACGCCTGTTCCACCTGACCCAGCCGGCCCTGATGCAACTGGCCTGGTTTGCCCGCTGGTACCCTCGCTGGAAAGCCTGGAAAGACCGGCTGCTGGCTTATGTGCGCAACAGCGCGCCCTGGCAGGCGGCCCGCGCCCTCAAGACCCGGGTGGTGGGCCAGGTGCGCGCCTGGTGGCAGGCCTGGCGCGGTTGAACCTAGCCCTGCGGCAACCAGCCCCGCACCAGCCCGCTGAGCACCAGCCCCGCCGCCAGCAAGACGGCAAACTGCATCTCGAACCGGAAGGTCTCGATCAGCAGCGCGCTGTAGTCGTCGGCGTGGGATGCACGCCGCAAGGCCCGCAGAAGGCGCTGTGCCCGGGGCCAGAGCAGGATGGGCAACAGACACAAGGATGACCCCGCCAGCCAAGCCAGGGGCAGCAACAGTGCGAATGGGCCGGTCAGCATCAGCGCATGGGCCCGCCGTGCATGGGCGGCCCCCAGGCACACGGCCAGGGTGCGGCGCCCCACCCGTTCATCGTGGGCCAGATCGCGCAGATTGTTGATGGCCAGTGCCGATGCGGCCAGCCCCCCCATGCAGAGCGCGGCCAGCACGCTGGGGGCGTCGAATCCGCCCGTCAACAGCCATTCGCTGCCCAGCACAGCCACCAGCCCGAAAAACACCAGCACGGTCAGCTCGCCAAATGGCGTGTAGGCAATCGGCCGCGGCCCGCCCATGTAGGCCAGCGCCGCCAGCAACGACGCACTGCCGATCACCAACACCGGCCAACCTTTGAGCAGCACCAGCCCCAAACCGAATGCCGTGGCCAGCAAGGCCAGAGCGGCCACCACCCACTGCATTTGGCGCACTGCGATCCAGCCCAGCGCCGTGGCCCGCGGCAAGCCGGTGGCGGTGGGCGACTGGTGCGCACCGCGCCGGGTGTAGCCGACATCGTTTTGCAGGTTGGTGATGATTTGCATCAACAAGGCCGCCACCACTGCGGCCGCTGCGGCCCAGGCATCCAGCGCACCGGTACGGTGCCACCCCAACGCGGCCCCCACCAGCACTGGGGCCAGCGCGACCCACAGACTGCGTGGGCGCACGGCCACCTGCCAGGCTTTCCAGGTCTGCCAGCGGCCTCTGGGCGGTTCGGCCGGAGCCGACGGGGCAGATTGCAAGGGGGATTTGTTCACGGCATCGATTGCTACAGGACGAAACAACCGATTCTGCCAGCCGCGCCCGACTGGGGAAGCCGTGACGGCGCCAACGCATTTGCTTACCAAGCCACCAGGCCGGACAGCCGTGCACCCCCCTACCACTGCCCAAAATCGCCCACCGCCAACCCACCCACCCGCCGTCAAGGAGTCTTTGTGGAAGCCGCCCTTCGCCTTGTGATCGACCCGCTCAACCACCTTCTGTGGAGCCATGTGCTGATTTACGCCCTGCTCGGCGTCGGCCTGGTATTGACCCTGGGCACCGGCGCGGTGCAACTGCGCGGACTGGGCCACAGTCTGGACGCCTTGCGCCGGGATGGTGGCAGCAGCGGCATCACACCATTGCAAGCGTTCGCCACCGGCCTGGCCAGCCGGGTAGGCACAGGCAACATTGCCGGCGTTGCCACCGCCATCGCCCTGGGGGGGCCGGGGGCCATTTTCTGGATGTGGCTGACCTGTCTGCTCGGCATGGCGTCGGCCTTCACAGAGTCCACGCTGGCTCAGATCTACAAGCAGCGTCACCCGGACGGCAGCTTCCGCGGCGGGCCAGCCTATTACATTCAGCACGGGCTGGGCTCACGGCGCTGGGGCATGGCCTTCGCGCTGGCCCTGATTGTGGCCTTCGGCCTGGTCTTCAACGCCGTGCAGGCCAATTCGATCGTCGACGTGCTGCACACCGCCTATGGCTGGGACAAGGCCGGCATCGGGATTGCCCTGGTGGCCCTCAGTGCCTTGTCCATCTTTGGCGGCCTTCGCCGCATCGGCCGCATCGCTCAATGGCTGGTGCCCATCATGGCCCTGGGCTACCTGCTGGTGGCGCTGTATGCCCTGGTGGTGAACTTTGACCGCGTGCCCGGTGTTTTCGCACTGATTTTTCGCAGCGCCTTTGGCCTGCAGGAGGCCGCCAGCGGCCTGATGGGCTACGGCGTGGCCCAGGCCCTGCAATTTGGCGTCAAACGAGGCCTTTTCTCGAACGAAGCCGGCATGGGCAGCGCCCCCAATGCGGCGGCCACCGCCACGGTGCAGCATCCAGTGTCGCAAGGCCTGTTGCAGATGGTGGGTGTGTTTGTGGACACCATCGTGATCTGCACGGCCACCGCGCTGATCATTCTGTTGTCAGACCAGTTCGTACCAGGCGGGGCACTCAAAGGTGCCGCCCTGACCCAGGCCGCAGTGCAGGCCCACATCGGCAGCGCAGGCCAGGCCTTCATGGCGGTGGCGGTGTTCTTCTTCGCCTACACCTCCATCATCGGCAACTACGCCTATGCCGAGGGCAATGTCGAATTTCTGCGCAGCAGCAAGCCCCTGGTGATGGCTTTCCGGGTGTTGGTGCTGTGCATGGTGATGTTTGGTGCCGTGGCCAGCGTGCCCCTGGTCTGGGACATGGCCGATGTGGCCATGGGGGTGATGGCGTTGATCAACCTGGTGGCAATCTTCAGGCTGCGTCGCTACGCATTTGCAGCGTGGGCCGATTACCGCCGCCAGATCGCCACCAGCAGCACGGCACCGACGTTCCGGGCCGGCGTGCTGCCAGATCAGGGCCGCAGCACGGCGGCCCAAGGCGTCTGGCGGCCTTGAAGCAACGGCTCAGGCGGCGCGCAGCGCGGCCTTGAGCTGCTCGCCCAGTTCTGGCTTGTGGGAGAACGGATCGGTGGGGTTGCGGCCCTGCACCACGTCTTCGAGGCGGGTCTGCACCGAGCCCAGGGCGTGCGGGTGGCTGAAGATGTAGAACTGATCGGCGCTGATGGCGTCGAACACCTTCTGGGCAACCTGGGCAGCCGTCACCTTGCCCGAGCCCACCGCCTTGTCGCTCATGGCCTGGCCGATCAGTTGGCTCTTGGTGGGCTTCTGGTCACGCAGTTCAGCAGGTTGGTTGCGGTGGCTCTGGTTGATGCCGGTGGGCACGAAGAAGGGGCACAGCACGCTGGCACTGATCTGATCGCTGACCAGGCGCAAATCCTGGTACAGGGTTTCAGTCAGGCTCACCACGGCATGCTTGCTGACGTTGTAGATGCCCATGTTGGGTGGGGTCAGCAGGCCGGCCATGCTGGCGGTGTTGACGATGTGGCCCCGGTAGGCCGGGTCTTTGGCCGCGGCTTCCAACATCATGGGCGTGAACAGGCGCACGCCATGGATCACACCCCAGACGTTGACACCCAGCACCCATTCCCAGTCTTTGACCGAGTTCTCCCACACCAGCCCGCCGGCGCCCACGCCCGCGTTGTTGAAAACGAAGTGCGGCGCGCCGAAGCGCTCCTTGACCGCCGTGGCCAAGGCCTCCATCTGGTCGGCCTTGGCCACGTCGACGCGGCGGGCCAGCACCTGGGCGCCGGCAGCTTCGAGTTCGGCCTGGGCCTTGTCCAGGGCATCCTGTTGCACATCCACCAGCACCAGGTTCATGCCCAGACGGGCGCCAATGCGGGCGCATTCGAGGCCGAAGCCCGAGCCGGCCCCGGTGAGCACGGCGGTGGTGTTCTTGAAATCCTTGATCATTCTTTGTCTCCTTGATTGAACGGGTTGCGGAGGCGCTCAGGCCGCGTCGAGCGCGCGCAGCACGTAGCCGATGCGCGGGAAATGGACATGCACGGTGCCGGCGCGTTCGTCGGTGCGCCGCAGGGTGTAGTGCATGCGCGTGGCGGCCACCAGCTCGCCCTCGGTGGTCTCGGTGCCAAAGGTTTCCGCGGCAATGCTCACGCGGCTGCCCAGGGCAATGCCATGCTCATCCTTGAAGGGCTCGTCACCCAGAGCCACCGGCTGGCTGGCCGCGGCCACGGCGATGGCATCGGCCGAGTCGAACTTGTCCAGGCGGCCGTGCCCCAGCGCGGCCAGCCGATCCATCCACCCCAGGACGCCCGGCGTGGCCTGCAGGATGTCGCCCATGACCGGGTTGCGCACCCGGCTGAACCACAGCGGATGGTAGGCCGCAAAGTCGGCCACCGTGGGCGCATCGCCCAGCAGGAAGGGGGGGTCTTCGAGCATGTTGGCCAGGCGGCGCAGGTAGCTTTTGTAGGCGGCCGTGGCATCGCCAGGGCGCAAACGGGTCATGCCGGTGGACATGGCGCCCCGGTCGGCGGCAAAGGCCTTGGCCACCTCGGGCGGCGCACCGGCGAACATGGCGGCCGCACCCTTGGGGCTGAGGTTGTAGGCCATGGCGGCCCAGAACAAGGTGGTGTCGGCCCACTGGGCCAGCACCCGGGCAACACCCTTTTGGTGGTCAGGGTACAGCGTGGGGCTGGGCTGGCGGTGCTCCAACACGTCGCAGATCAAGGCCGTATCACAGTAGATGTCGGCACCGATTTGCAGGAACGGGGTCTTGCGGTAGCCCCCGGTCAAGGCCAGCACGTCGGGCTTGGGCATGATCGAGGGGATGATCACCGACTTCCAGGCCAGTTGCTTGTAGCCCAGGATAAGGCGGATTTTTTCCGAGAACGGCGACGTGGGGTAATGGTGGAGGATCAGGTCGTGCATGGCGGGCTCCGTGGGGTTGGGAGGCGCGGGCGCCTCAGATCACCTTGACCAGTTGCTTGCCGAAGTTCTTGCCCTTGAGCAGGCCCAGGAAGGCGTCGGGCGCCGACTCGATGCCCTGGGCCACGCTTTCACGCGGGCGCAGCTTGCCGCTGGCCACCAGGCTCCCCAGTTCGGCCAGGGCCTCGGGCCACACTTCCATGTGCTCACCCACGATGAAGCCCTCAACCTTGAGGCGGTTGATCAGGATCAGGGCCGGGTTGGCCAGCGGCAGCGGCTTGCCGTCGTAGCCGGCGATCATGCCGCACACCGCGATGCGGGCAAAGGCATTGGTGCGCAGCAGCACCGCATCGAGGATGTAGCCGCCCACGTTTTCAAAGTAGCCGTCGATGCCGTTGGGGCAGGCCTCCTTGAGGGCCTGCGACAGGCTTTTGACATCGGGGTGGGTCTTGTAGTCGATGCAGGCGTCAAAGCCCAGTTCGTTCACGGCGTAGGCGCATTTCTCGGGGCCACCGGCAATGCCCACCACGCGACAACCGCGCGCCTTGGCCACCGCGGCGTAGGTACTGCCCACCGCGCCGGTGGCGGCACTGACCACCACGGTCTCACCGGCCTTGGGATTGATGATCTTGACCAGGCCATACCAGGCTGTCACGCCGGGCATGCCGACCGCGCCCAGGTAGTGGGACAGCGGCACATGGGTGGTGTCCACCTTGCGCAGGGTGCCCGGCGTGGACGCATCGACCACGCTGTATTGCTGCCAGCCCCCCATGCCCACCACCTTGTCGCCCACGGCGTAGCGCGCGTGGCGGCTTTCCAGCACCTCGCCCACGGTGCCACCGATCATCACCTGGCCCAGGGGTTGGGGCTGGGCATAGCTCTTGCCGTCGTTCATGCGGCCACGCATGTAGGGGTCAAGGCTGAGGTAATGGTGTTGAACCAGCACCTGACCTTCCTGCAAGGGGGCGGTGTCGGTCACCACGAGTTTGAAATTGTCGACGGTGGCCTCGCCCTGAGGGCGGTTGTCGAGCACGATCTGCTTGTTCTGGGGCATGGGTTTCTCCTGGTCAGGCCGATCATTCGGCCTTGGGTGGGTGTTCAGGGGGCGTGGGGACATCAGTCCGTGGACACGGCGGCAGGGCCCTGGCCCGGCGTTTCGGTGCGTTTCACGTACTTGAAAGTGCCGGTCGAATGGGCGCAGGCCTCCCCGGCTTCGTTGTAGATCGTGGCTTCGGTGAAGGCCATGCTGCGGGTGCGGTGCATCAACCGCCCCTTGCCGGTCAGGCGCCCGGTCCCCGGGCGCATGAAGCTGGTCTTCATCTCGATCGTCACCACCCCCAGATCGGGGGCCACGCTGCGCGCCGCCGTGGCCATGGTGACGTCCAGCAAGGTCATGATCGAGCCGCCATGCGCCACCTGAAACGAGTTCATGTGCTCAGGCCGGGGCTCGTACACGATCTCGGAATGCCCGCCTTCGAAGCGGGTGAGTTCAAACCCCAGCAGGGTGACAAAAGGAATTTCGACGCCAAAGCTCATAAAAAGGTCCATGGGGATTCAGAGCGGGAGTGTGCGCCCCGTTCGGGGCATTTTCAGCCTGCTGTCACGATCGAGGTACCGCCATCCACCGCCAGCCACTGGCCGGTGATGTGCTTGCCCGCGTCCGAGGCGTACAGCAGGCACAGGCCTTTGAGATCTTCGTCATCGCCGAGACGGCCCAGCGGTGCGTGGGCGGCCAGACGTTCCTCGCCCAGGGCCTTGAGGGTGCCCACGGTCATCTTGCTCGGGAAGAAGCCCGGGCAGATCGCATTGACACGGATGTTGTGCTGGCCCCATTCCGCGGCCAGGGTGCGGGTGAAGTTGATCACCGCGCCCTTGGAGGTGTTGTAGGCGATGGTGTTCATGCCCTTGGGGTTGCCGCCCAGGCCTGCGATCGAGGCCAGGTTGATGATGCTGCCCTTCTTGCGGGCGATCATGCTGTGTTTGGCCACATGCTGGCTGAGGATGAAATAGCCCCGCACGTTGAGGTTCATGACCTTGTCCCAGGCTTCCACCGCGTGGTCTTCGGCAGGCGAGCCCCAGGCGGCGCCGGCGTTGTTCACCAGGATGTCGATGTGGCCCAGACGGGCGATAGACTCGTCGGCCAGACGACGGATGTCGTCCTCACGGGCACAGTCGGCTGCAATCCAGCTGGCGTCGATGCCGGCGGCCTTGAGTTCGGCGGCCGACTCTTCCAGGTCTTCGGCCTTGCGCGAACTCAGCACCACACGGGCACCGGCCTCGCCCAGGGCATGGGCCATTTGCAGGCCCAGTCCACGTGAGCCGCCGGTCACCAGGGCGGTGCGGCCTTGAAGGTCAAAAAGTTGTTGCACGTTGCGTGTCATGGGAATGTCTCCTGCTGTTGGATGGCGAACCCGGCGCTGGCCAGGCTCATGCCGGGGTCAAAAGAACGGAACGGAATCAAATGGAATGAGAAGGATTCTGGGCATTCCAGGCGGCGCCACCTGTCTCGGCGGCGATACCTTCAGGCTGACTTCAGGCTCTCAGCGGTCCTCACGGGCTTGCAGGGCGGCGCGCACAAAGATCAGTAGAACGCCAGCAGCGGTCGCCAGACCACCCCAGACCAGCAGACGCTCCCCCTGCCCCGGCGCGACCCGCTCGGTGGCCAGGCCCAGCACCACGCTCAGCAGCCCGCCGTAGATCAGCCACCACACGAGCTGCTGCAGGCGCAACAACAAGCGGGGGCTGACACGCAACAGGGCCACGGGGCAAGACCTCAGAAAGCGTCTTCAGGCAGCTCGGCGCAGGTCTGGTCACGCGTTTCAACCACCCGCAGCCAGGCCCCGATCTTGGGCAATTCGTAATGAAAAAAGAAGCGCGCTGCTGCCAGACGTCCCTGTGCCGTGGCGTCACGGGTGCCACCGGCCTGCACAGCCAGCGCCACGTCCAACCAGATCCAGGCCAGCACCGTGTGACCAAAGGCCTGCAAGTAGGGCACTGCATTGGCCAAGGCGTCGGTAGGCACGCCAGTGGCCCAGGCCGCCTTGGTGGCCGCACCCACCTGTTGCAGGGCACCTCCCAGCGCATTGGCATGGGCGGCCAGTTCGGGCTGCTGCAGCGCGCGCTCGATGGTGTTGTTGATGCGGGCAGCCAGCAACTGCAGGCCCCGGCCGTTCTCCATCAGCACCTTGCGGCCCAGCAGATCCATGGCCTGGATGCCGTGGGTGCCTTCATGAATCATGTTCAGGCGGTTGTCACGCCAATACTGCTCCACCGGAAAGTCGCGGGTGTAACCGTAGCCCCCATGCACCTGGATGGCCAGCGAATTGGCCTCCAGGCACCACTCGCTGGGCCAGCTCTTGGCGATCGGGGTGAGCACCTCCAGCAACAGGCGCGCATCGTCAGCGGCCTCAGGGGCGCCGGTGTGTTGTTCGTCGACCAGACGGGCACAGTACAGCTCCAGAGCCAGCGCGCCTTCGCAGTACGACTTCTGGGCCAGCAGCATGCGCTTGACGTCAGCATGCTCGATGATGCGGATCTGCGGCTGAGCGGCGTCCTTGCCACCCACGCCCATGGGGCGGCCCTGGGGCCGGTTGCGGGCGTAGTCCAGCGAGGCCAGATAACCCGCCATGCCCAGCATGGTGGCGGCCATGCCCACGCCGATCCGGGCCTCGTTCATCATGTGGAACATGCATTTCAGGCCTTCGCCCGGGCGACCTACCAGGTAGCCCACGGCCCCGCCCTGCCCGCCTGGCTGGAACTTGCCTTCGCCAAAGTTGAGCAAGGTGTTGGTGGTGCCCCGCCAACCCAGTTTGTGGTTCAGACCCGCGAGGACGACGTCATTGCGCTCGCCCGTCAGACGGCCTTCGGTGTCGACCAGCTTCTTGGGCACGATGAACAGCGAGATGCCCTTCACGCCCGGAATGGTCTTGCCATCGGGACCCGGGATCTTGGCCAGCACCAGGTGAATGATGTTCTCGGTCAACTCGTGTTCGCCGGCCGAGATCCACATCTTGTTGCCCTTGAGGCGGAAGCGCGGGCCCAACGGATCAGCCTCGGCGCCCTCGCCATCGGGCACGGCACGGGTGGCCACATCGCTGAGGCTGGAGCCGGCCTGCGGCTCGGACAGGCACATGGTGCCCGACCAGCGGCCAGCAAACTCGTTCTTGGCGAAAACCTGCTTCTGCAGCTCACTGCCGTGGGCCATCAGCAGGTTGGCATTGCCGGTGGTGAGCATGCCCGAGCCGATGCTGACCGAGGCGCAACCGAAAAAAGCGTTGGCGGCGGCTTCAACCGTGTAGGGCAATTGCATGCCGCCCCAGTCGTAATCCTGCGCAGCACTCAGCATGCCGGATTCGGCATAGGCCTTCTGGGCATCATGGGTGGCCTGGGGCAAGGTCACCTTCTCACCGTCGAAATGGGGCTCCTGGGTGTCCACCAGACGGTTGAAGGGGGCGTACTTTTCGCGAGCGATGCGCTCGCAGGTGTCCAGCACGGCATCGAAGGTATCGCGGCTGTGGTCCGCGAAGCGCTCACGCTGGTTCAGGTTGTCGGCTTGCAGCCACTGGAACAGAAGGAAATCGATGCTGGAACGGAGGCTCATGGCGTGGACTCTGTGCGTAAGAAGAGATCAGGGGGAGCCAGCAGAAACAGAGCATGCCGCAGCCCGGAGCGGGCTGAATCTGGGCATGGCGCGTGTCCGTGGCCCGTGCGGAGGCCTGGCTGCCAGGGTGTCAGTCACGCCAAGGCAGCTCAGGCCTGGGAGACTGCGCCGGCATCCGCTGGACGCCGGCACCGCCTCCCGGTGCCGATCACAGCACTTCGAAAATGCCGGCAGCACCCATGCCACCGCCAATGCACATGGTCACGGCCACGCGCTTGGCACCGCGGCGCTTGCCTTCGATCAGGGCGTGGCCGGTCAGACGCTGGCCGCTCACCCCATAAGGGTGGCCCAGGGCGATGGCGCCACCGTTCACGTTCAGGCGGTCAGCCGGAATGCCCAACTTGTCGCGGCAGTAGATCACCTGCACGGCAAAGGCTTCGTTCAACTCCCACAGGTCGATGTCGCTGACCTTGAGGCCCAGGCGGTCCAAAACCTTGGGCACGGCAAAGACGGGGCCGATGCCCATCTCGTCGGGCTCGCAACCGGCCACAGCAAAGCCCAGGAAGCGGCCCAGCGGCTGCAGGTTGTGGCGTGCGGCGTACTCTTCGCTGACCACCACGCAGGCGCCGGCGCCATCGGAGAACTGGCTGGCGTTGCCGGCCGACACCACACCGCCGGGCATGGCCGGCTTGATGCCGCTGATGCCTTCCTTGGTGGTGCCTTCGCGGGTGCCTTCATCGCGGCTCACGGTCACTTCCTTGGTGCGCAGGCCCATCACGGGGTCGGCTACGCCGGCCGTCACGGTGATGGGGGCGATTTCGGCATCGAACAGGCCGGCGGCCTGGGCGGCGCAGGCCTTTTGCTGGCTGGCAGCGCCGTACTCGTCCATCACGTCGCGGCCGATGTTGTAGCGCTTGGCGACCTGCTCGGCCGTCTGCAGCATGGACCAATAGATTTCGGGTTTGACCTTCAGCAGCGCCGGATCGGCCAGCATGTGCTGGTTCATTTCCTGCTGCACGCAGGAGATGCTTTCAACGCCGCCAGCCACATACACCTCACCTTCGCCGGCGATGATGCGCTGCGAAGCCAGGGCAATGGTCTGCAAACCCGAGGAGCAGAAGCGGTTCACGGTCAGGCCCGACACATTCACAGGGCAGCCGGCCATCAGGGCGATCTGACGTGCGATGTTGGCACCCGTGGCGCCCTCTGGGTTGGCGCAGCCCATGATCACGTCCTCGATGTGGGCAGCATCGATACCAGCCCGGGCAATCGCGTGCTTGACGGCATGGCCGCCCAGGGTGGCGCCATGGGTCATGTTGAACGAACCCTTCCAGCTCTTGGCAAGCGGGGTACGGGCGGTGGAAACAATAACGGCCTTGGTCATGGCAGGGTGCCTTTCTGTCGGTTATGGGGTTCGGCTGTGCTCACGAAGCCTTGGAGGCATTGCGCAGCAGTTGTTGATAGAACTGGATCGCTTCCACGTAGTTGCTCACCGAGATGCGCTCGTTGGTGCCGTGGAAACGTGGCAAGTCTTCGGGGTGCGCACGCACCGGCGAGAACTTGTAGATGTTGCGGCTGAGGTCGCCGAAAAAGCGGGAATCCGTGCCCCCCACCATCAGGCCAGGGGCCACAACGGCATCGGCGAACAACTCACGCACCGTGCGGTTGATGAGTTGATAGCCTCGGGCCGAGGTGGGCGAGACGGCCGAGGGCTCGGCACTGTCGCGCAGGCGTTGCAGCTGGATGGCTTCGTTGGCCACCACGGTTTTCACATGCTGTTCAACCGAGTCCAGGCTGTCACCGGGCAGCAGGCGAAAGTTCACCGTGGCTTCGGCGTGGCCGGGCAGCACGTTGAGCTTGTTGCCGGCGTTGACGATGGTCAGGGCCGTGGTGGTGCGCAGCATGGCGTTCGAGCTGGGCGACTTCTCAAGCTGTTGACGCACCAGGGGCCCGAACAGCCACAGGTTGGACAACAGGAAGCGGTTCACACCGTGCATCTCGGGCGCCAGGGTGTCGAACAGATCCTGGGCCACACCCGTCACGCTGGCGGGCAATTGCTGGGCTTCGAGCTGCGTCAAAGCCTTGCTCAGCATGCCGATGGCGGTCTGAGGCGGCGGCATCGACGAATGGCCGGGGGCGGTGTCGACGCTGAGCTGCCAGGTGCCAATGCCTTTTTCGGCCACACCAATCAGCGCCGCCGGCACTTGCAGGCCAGGCAACACGCCTTCGGTGACCACCATGCCTTCGTCCAGCACGAAGTCGAACTGGACCCCGCGCTGCTTCAGTACCTGGGCCATCTCCCGCGCACCCGCCCCGCCGACCTCTTCGTCTCCGCCCGACAGCAGGTAAACCGTCTGACGAGGTTGAAAGCCAGAGGCCAGCAGCGATTCGATGGCTTCCAACTGGGCCATCAGGTTGCCCTTGTCATCCCAGGCGCCACGGCCCCAGACAAAGCCATCCTGGATGCGACCCTCGAAAGGAGGTACGGTCCATTTGGCTTCGGTGCCGGGGGCGATGGGCACCACGTCCTGGTGTGCCATCAGTGCCAGCGGCAAGGCTTTTGCATCGCTGCCGGTCCAGATGAACATCAGGCTGTGGGCACCGAAGCGCTCCAGCTCGAGCTGCTGGTGAACACGCGGAAACTGCTGCGCCAGATAGGCGTGCAGTCGGTCGAATTCGGCTGCGTTGAGCTGGGCGTCGGATTCCGACGACACCGTCTGGATGCGAACCGCACCGGCCAGTCGCTTGGCGACGGCATCGGCATCGACCTGCGGGGAGGCAATGCGTTCGACGGCCAGTTGCCGCGAGGGTTTGAGGAGGGTGTTGCCCACCACCACAGCACCCAGGCCGGCGCACAGCACCAGCACAGCCAGAGAGATTCGCTTGAGGCTCATGTCGTGTCAGCTGGTGGCGACAGCGCTCAATTGAAGGTCTTGCCTTCGGCCACCAGGCGGGCCAGCAACGGGGCCGGCTGCCAGAACTGGGCGTCGTCGAGCGGGTTCTTGGCAAAACGCTTCATGGCTTCGGCGACGTTGAACAGGCCCAGCTGATCGGCATAGTGCATCGGGCCGCCGCGCCAGATCGGGAAGCCATAGCCGGTCAGGTACACCATGTCGATGTCGCTGGCCTTGCTGGCAATGCCCTCTTCCAGAATGTGGGCGGCTTCGTTGACCAGGGAGAACACCAGACGCTGCACGATTTCCTCGTCGGAAATCTTGCGCGGTGTGATGCCCAGGTCCTTGCGATGCTTCTCGATCAGGTCGACCACCAGCTGGCTGGGGATGGCATCGCGCTTGCCCGGCACGTAGTCGTACCAGCCGGCGCCGGTCTTCTGACCGTAGCGGCCCAGTTCACACAGCAGGTCAGCGGTCTTGCTGTACTTGAGGTCGGGCTTCTCGGTGTAACGGCGCTTGCGGATGGCCCAGCCGATGTCGTTGCCAGCCAGGTCGCCCATGCGGAACGGGCCCATGGCAAAGCCAAACTTCTCGACCGCTTTGTCAACCTGAGCCGGGGTCGCCCCTTCTTCAAGCAGAAAGCCTGCCTGGCGGCTGTATTGCTCGATCATGCGGTTGCCGATGAAGCCATCGCACACGCCCGAAACCACAGCGGTCTTCTTGATCTTCTTGCCCACGGCCATGACGGTGGCCAAGACATCTTTGGCAGTGGCCTTGCCACGCACCACCTCAAGCAGTTTCATCACGTTGGCCGGGCTGAAGAAGTGCATGCCCACCACGTCCTGCGGACGCTGGGTGAAGGACGCAATCTTGTCGACGTCCAGCGTCGACGTGTTGGAGGCCAGAATGGCACCGGGCTTGGCGACGGCATCGAGCTGCTTGAACACGGCTTCCTTGACACCCATTTCCTCGAACACCGCTTCGATGATCAGGTCGGCGTCCTTCAGGTCGCCATAGCTCAGGGTGGTGCTCAGCAGGCTCATGCGCTGCTCATATTTGTCTTGCTTGAGCTTGCCCTTCTTGACCTGGGCTTCGTAGTTCTTCTTGATGGTGGCAATGCCGCGGTCCAGGGCTTCCTGCTTCATTTCCAGCATCTTCACGGGGATACCGGCATTCAGGAAGTTCATCGTGATGCCGCCGCCCATGGTGCCGGCGCCGATCACGCCCACTTGGCGAATGTCGCGCTTGGGGGTGTCGTCCGCCACATCCGGGATCTTGGAGGCAGCGCGCTCGGCCACGAACAGGTGGCGCAGGGCACGGCACTCGGGGGTCCACATCAGGTTGATGAAGATGTCGCGTTCAAAGACCATGCCGTCGTCGAACTTCTTCTTGGTGGCGGCCTCGACGGCGTCCACGCACTTGCCCGGGGCGGGGAAGTTCTTGGCCATGCCCTTGACCATGTTGCGGGCAAATTGGAAGTAGGCGTCGCCCAGGGGGTGCTTGCAGGGCAGGTTGCGCACCAGGGGGAAGGCCGAGCCGTCGGCGGCATGCTTGGCGGCCACCTCGCGGGCCATCGCCAGCGCTTCGTCGGCCAGCGACTCAGGCGAGGCGGCCAGCTTGTCAAACAGCTTCTGGCCCGGCAGGCTGGCCAGCAATTCGCTCTTGACGGGCTCACCGCTCACGATCATGTTGAGCGCGGTTTCAACACCCAGCACGCGCGGCAGGCGCTGTGTGCCACCCGCCCCGGGGATCAGGCCGAGTTTGACTTCAGGCAGGGCCACTTGGGTGCCGGGGGCTGCAATGCGGTAGTGCGCCCCCAGAGCCAGCTCCAGGCCTCCGCCCATGGCCACGCTGTGCACAGCGGCCACGACCGGCTTGGCCGATTTCTCGACCGCGCCAATCACGCTCAGCAGGTTGGGTTCCTGCAGCGCCTTGGGGCTGCCGAATTCCTTGATGTCGGCACCGCCCGAGAAGGCCTTGCCTGCGCCTGTCAGCACGATGGCCTTGACGGCGGCATCGGCATTGGCCTGCTCAAGGCCGGCCACGATGCCCTGGCGGGTGGCGAGGCCCAGGCCGTTGACCGGAGGGTTGTTCAGGGTGATCACAGCGATATCGCCGTGGACTTTGTATTCTGCCGTCATGCGGGTGTTCCTCGATGAATAAAAAAGAACGATCGTGCGATTTTTATTTTAGGGAAAGCTTGTTGCACCGCAACGACCGGGCTGTCCCAGCCGGGACAAAATGAGCGGTTTTGACCGATGTACAAGGGAAAACCCCTAACAAACGATGTGCAGAGCGGCCGCTCACCACCCTGCCCTGCCCCGTTTTTCGGGGCGTGTCTCAGACCTCCAGCCACTCCTTGCGCACGTCGGCATCGGCACGCAACTGATCAGGCGTGCCTTCGAACACGATGCTGCCATGCCCCATGACCAGCGTCCGGTCGGAGATGGACATGGCGATGGTCAGCTTCTGCTCGATCAGCAGCACCGAAATGCCGCGAGCCTTGAGGTTCTGCAGGTATTGGCCCACCAGTTCGACGATCTTCGGGGCCAGCCCCTCAGTGGGCTCGTCGATGATGATCAGGTCGGGGTCCCCCATGAGGGTGCGGCACAGCGTGAGCATCTGCTGCTCGCCGCCCGACATGACGCCGGCCTCGGTGTGCTGTCGCTCCTTCAGGCGCGGGAACATCTGGTACATGTCGTCAAACGACCAGCGCGAGCCCTTGCCATTGCCCTTGCGGCCCAACAGCAGGTTCTGGTGCACCGTGAGCTTGGGGAAGATCTCGCGGTTTTCGGGCACATAGCCCAGCCCCAGATGGGCGATCTCGTAGGCCTTGCGACCCTGCAGGGCCTGCCCTTTCCAATTGATCGAGCCTTCCCAGTTGACCAGGCCCATGACGGCCTTCGCGGTTGTCGAACGGCCTGAGCCGTTGCGCCCCAGCAGGGCCACGATTTCGCCCGGCTGCACATCGAAATGCACGCCATGCAACACATGGCTCTTGCCGTAGAAGGCGTGCAGGTTCTCTACCTTCAGCATGCTCAATGTCCTCCGGCCTGGTTCTCGGCCACCACGGAGCCCAGATAGGCTTCTTGCACGCGCTGGTTGGCGCGCACGGCTTCAGGCGTGTCAAAGGCGATCACCTCGCCATACACCACCACGGCGATCTTGTCGGCCAGGCCGAAAACCACCCCCATGTCGTGCTCCACCGTGAGCAAGGTCTTGCCCACCGTCACCTCACGGATGAGGCTGATGAAGCGTTTGGTCTCGCTGCGGCTCATGCCGGCGGTGGGTTCATCGAGCAGGATCACATTGGCGCCGCCGCCGATGGTGATGCCGATCTCCAGGGCCCGCTGTTCGGCGTAGGTCAGGTTCATGGCCAGCACGTCGCGCTTCTTGTCGAGGTGGATCTGCCGCATCAGTTCTTCGGCCCGTTCGTTGGCATCGTGCAGACCCGAGAGGAAGCGCAAGAAGGTGTACTTGTAGCCCAGGCTCCAGAGCACCCCGCAACGCAGGTTCTCGAACACGCTCAGCTTCGGGAAGATGTTCGTGATCTGAAAGCTGCGCGACAGCCCGCGCCGGTTGATCTCATAGGGCGGCAAGCCGTTGATGCGCTGCCCGTTGAGCACCACGTCACCGCTGGTGGGTGCAAAGCGGCCGCTGATGAGGTTGAACAGGGTGGATTTGCCCGCCCCATTCGGCCCGATGATGGCCACCCGCTCGCCGTGGGCCACCTTGAGGTTGGCACCGCGGATGATTTCGGAGCGACCGAAGCTTTTGCGCAGGTCGTTGAGCTCCAGGGCGTATTCAGAAGTGGCGGTCATGACTCAGTGGGCCTCCGTGCGCTTGATTTCTTTTTCGATTTCTTCCTGGATCAGGTGCCAGCGGGCCACAAAACGGCGCCGCACCAGCTCGAACAGGCCCAGGCCCACGGCCAGCACCGCACCGGCACACAACCAGCTGGTGGTGGCTTCCGCATTCACGCGCAGGTGCAGGAACTCCATTTCGGGGCCCAGGGCCGCGTTCAGCTGCAGGTGGTAGAGCATCTCGATCATCGAAGCCGCCCCCAGCACCACCACCGAACCGGTCAAGGCCATGCCCAGGTAACAGCTCAGCAGGGGCTTGAGGCGGCCGAAACGGGCCAGCCGCACATTCAGCATCACCAGGCTGGCGATGCCGCCAGGCGCATACATCACCATGAACAGGAACACCAGGCCCAGGTACAGCAGCCAGGCCTTGCTCAGCTCGGACAGCAGCACCGAGGCGAACACCAGCAGCACGGCACCGATGATGGGCCCGAAGAAGAAGGTGGCCCCCCCCAGGAAGGTGAACAGCAGATAGCCGCCGGAGCGGATCACGCTGAGGCTGTCGGCCCCGGTGACGATCTCGAAGTTGATGGTGGCCAGGCCGCCGCCCACGCCGGCAAAAAAGCCGGCGATGATGAAGGCGAAATAGCGCACGCGCTGGGTGTTGTAGCCGATGAACTCGACCCGCTCGGGGTTGTCGCGCACCGCGTTCAGGATGCGCCCCAGCGGCGTGCCCGTGAAGGCGAACATCGCCGCGGTGCAGACGAAGCAATAGAGCGCGATCAGGTAATAGACCTGGATCTGCGGCCCGAAGCTGATGCCCATGAAGCTCTGGCCATACACCCGGTTGGTGGTGATGCCACCTTCGCCGCCAAAGAAGTCAGGCAGCATCAAAGCCATCGAGGCCACCAGCTCGCCCACGCCCATGGTGATCATGGCAAAGGTGGTGCCCGACTTCTTGGTGGTCACCCAGCCCAGCAAGGCGGCAAAACCCATGCCGGCCATGCCGCCCACGATGGGGATCAGCGACACCGGGATGCTCAGCCCCTTGCCGGCCATGTTCATGGCGTGGATGGCGATGAACGAGCCCAGCCCGGTGTAGACCGCATGGCCAAAGCTCAGCATGCCCCCCTGCCCCAGCAGCATGTTGTAGCTCAGGCAGATGATGATGAGGTAGCCGATCTGCGAGAGCATGGTCAGCGCCAGGCTGCTCTTGAACAGCAGCGGAGCCACGATCAGGGCCAGCGCGAACAGGGCCCAGATCACGATGCGCCCCAGGTTCAGGGGCTTGAAGCCGTAGACTTGAATGTTGTTGGAACTCATGGATCAATCCTCCCGTTTGCCCAGCAGGCCCTTGGGCCGGAAGATCAGCATCAGCACCAGCAACAAGTAGGGCAGGATGGGCGCGACTTGCGAGATGGTGAGCTTGAGCACGGAATAGAGCGCAGTGTCTTCGGTGATGTGAAAGCCCAGGCCCACCAGCGCCGTGGCCATCGAATAGTCCAATGCCACGGCAAAGGTCTGCAGCACACCGATCAGCAGCGAAGCCAAAAAGGCCCCTGCCAACGAGCCCATGCCGCCGACCACCACCACCACGAAGATGATGGAGCCCACCGAACCAGCCATCGCCGGCTCGGTGACATAGGTGTTGCCGCCGATCACGCCCGCCAGGCCAGCCAGAGCGGCACCGCCACCGAACACCAGCATGAAGATCCGTGGCACGTTGTGGCCCAGGGCTTCAGCCATGTCGGGGTGAGTCAGCGCGGCCTGGATCACCAGGCCGATGCGGGTGCGGGTCAGCAGCAGCCAGACCGAGGCCAGCATCAACAGCGCCACCAGCATGATGAAGCTGCGCGACTTGGGAAACTGCGTGCCATACAAGGTGAACAGCGGACCTTGCAGTTGCTCGGGCAGCCCGTAGGGCACGGTGGAACGACCCCACACCAGTTGCACCACTTCGAGGATCAGGTAGGACAGGCCGAAGGTGACCAGCAGTTCAGGCACATGGCCGAATTTGTGCACCCGGCGCAGGCTGTAGCGTTCGAACAGAGAGCCCAGCGCGCCCACCGCGAGCGGTGCCACGAACAGCGCCGGCCAGAAGCCGATGGCCTTCGAGATGGTGTAGGCGAAGTACGCGCCCAGCATGTAGAAGCTCGTGTGGGCGAAGTTCAGAACGCCCATCATGCTGAAAATGAGCGTCAGCCCAGAGCTCAGCATGAACAGCAGCAGCCCATAGCTGATGCCGTTGAGCATGGAGATGGTGAAAAACTCAAGATTCATTGAAAGTCTTTTGCATCAGGGTCAAAAAAAAGGCCCGAGCGGCGTCGGGCCTCGCAAGTTCGACAACAGTTCAGGGTCGCTTCATTTCACACGAAGTCGGGGTGCTGGCCACATAGGGTTCATAGAACTTCAGGGGCACCAGGGTATAGCCGGTGTTTTCAGGCGAGTAAGGGTACTTGCCGCCCGCCTTTTCCCACTTGGTGATGTACAGGCCCTGCTGCAACTGGTGATCGGTCTTGCGCAGTTCGACCTCGCCGTTGAAGCTCTTGAACTTCATGCCTTCCATGGTGGCGGCCACCTTGACCGGGTCGGTCGACTTGGACTTGGCAAAGGCCTCGGTGAGCGCCACAAACACGGTGTAGATGTCGGTGGTGTAGAGGTCGTCGTTGAACTTGGCCTTGAACTGGTCGGCCAGCTTCTGGATGTCGCCACCCATGTTGTAGTGGGCGTAGCTGACCTGGTAGATCTTGCCCGCCGAGGCCGCACCCATCGCAGTCGGGGTGCCCGATGTGACGGCGTAGTAGGTCAGGAACTTGACGTTGTTCAGACCCGAATCGTTGGCGGCCTTGATCAACAGCGCGAGGTCGGAGCCCCAGTTGCCGGTGATCACGGTGTCGGCACCCGACTGCTTGATCTTGGCGATATAGGGCGAGAAATCACGCACCTGGGCCAGCGGGTGCAGGTCGTCGCCGACGATCTGGATGTCGGGGCGCTTGCGGCTCAGGTTGGCCTTGGCAAACTTCGAGACCTGCTGACCATGCGAGTAGTTCTGGTTGATCAGGTACACCTTCTTGATGTCGGCCTGATCCTTCATCCAGGTGGTCAGGGCCTCCATCTTCATCGAGGTGTCGGCATCGAAGCGGTACTGCCAGTAGCTGCACTTGCTGTTGGTCAGGTCGGGGTCGACCGCGGCATAGTTGAGGTAAAGCACCTCTTTGCCCGGATTGCGTGCATTGTGCTTTTCCAGTGCATCGATGATGGCCAGTGCCGGGCCCGAGCCGTTGCCCTGGGTGACGTAGCGGGCACCCTGGTCGATGGCCGAGCGCAAGGCGCTGGTGGTCTCCTGGGGGCTGAGCTTGTTGTCAATGCCGATGATCTCGAACTTCACACCGGCAGCATTTTTCTTGTTGAACTCTTCGGCCAGGAACTGAAAGCTCTTGAGCTGGTTGGTGCCCACAGCCGCCATCAGACCCGACAGCGGATCAAGCCAGGCGATCTTGACTGTTTCACCCTGTTGGGCAAACGCGCCGCCAGCCAGGGCCAGCAGGGTCGAGGCCACCACGGTCTTCATCACGAATTTCATGCTTTGTCTCCGTTCTGTTTGGAATGTTTTCAGCGTAATGTCTTTGTGCAGTGCAGCGCTCAGGGAATGCCCCTAGCATCTATCACGCAGGCGACTGAACCATTCAGCCAGTCGCCCAATCCTCTCGGCATCTTGCGTTCAGAGCCCAGGCAGTTTGTAGCCTTTGAGCTGGTCGCGCAGCCGAGTTTTCAGCATCTTGCCGGTGGCCCCGATGGGGATGGCGTCGACAAAAATGACGTCGTCCGGGATCTGCCACTTCGCCGTCTTGCCCTCGTAAAAGGCCAGCAACTCCTCTCGCGTCACCTCGGTACCGGGCTTCTTGACCACGGCCACCACCGGGCGCTCGTCCCACTTGGGATGGGGCATGCCGATGCAGGCCGCCATGGCGATGGCCGGGTGGCCCATGGCGATGTTCTCGATGTCGATCGAGCTGATCCATTCACCACCCGACTTGATCACGTCCTTGCTGCGGTCGGTGATCTGCATGAAGCCGTCGGCATCGATCGTGGCCACGTCGCCGGTGGGGAACCAACCCCGCCCCTGCTGGTCCTTGATCAGCGGTTGGCTTCCTTCGTTGCGGTAGTAATCGCCCAGGATCCAGGGGCCCTTGACCAGCAGGTCGCCGTAGGCGCGCCCGTCCCAGGGCAGCTCTTCGCCGTCACCGCCGACGATCTTCATGTCGACACCGAAGATCGCCCGCCCCTGCTTCATGCGGATCTTCATCTGCTCGTCCTTGGACAGGCTCAGGTGCTTGTTCTTGAGCGTGCACAGGGTGCCCAGGGGCGACATTTCGGTCATGCCCCAGGCATGCAGCACTTCCACGCCGTAGTCGTCCTGGAAGGCGTTGATCATGGCCGGCGGGCAGGCTGAGCCTCCGATCACGGTGCGCTTGAGTTGGCTGAACTTCAGGCCACCCGGCTTCATGTGGCCCAGCAGCATCTGCCACACCGTGGGCACGCCCGCGGCAAAGGTGACGCCCTCAGCCTCGATCAGCTCATAGACCGATTTGCCATCGAGTGCCGGCCCCGGGAACACGAGTTTGCAGCCGGTGAGTGCCGCCGAATACGGCAGACCCCAGGCATTGACGTGGAACATGGGCACCACGGGCAGCACCGAATCACGCGCCGACAGGCACATCACATCGGGCAGCGAAGCAGCGTAGGCGTGCAACACGCTGGAGCGGTGGCTGTACAGGGCCGCCTTGGGGTTGCCGGTGGTGCCGCTGGTGTAGCACATGCTCGACGCGGTGTTCTCGTCGAATTCAGGCCAGTGGTAATCGCCGCTTTGAGCCGCAATCCAGGCCTCGTAGCTGACCAGGCCCGGCACGCCACTGTCGGCCGGCAGCTTGTCGGCATCGCACAGCGCCACCCACAGCTTGATGCCGGGGCAGCGCGCATGCACCGCCTGCACCAGGGGCAGGAAGGTGGTGTCGAAACACATCACCTGGTCGTCGGCATGGTTGATGATCCAGGCAATCTGGTCGGGGTGCAGGCGGGGATTGACCGTGTGCAACACGCGGCCCGAACCGCTGACACCGTAATACAGCTCCAGGTGACGGTAACCGTTCCAGGCCAGGGTGGCCACGCGGTCACTGAATTGCAGGCCCAACTTCTCGACCGCATTGGCCACCTGGCGCGAGCGCGTCGCAAGGTCCTTGTAGGTGTAGCGGTGAATGTCGCCCTCGACCCGGCGCGACACAATTTCGCCATCGCCATGGTGCCGATCCGCGAATTCAAGCAGGGTGGAAATCAAGAGGGGTTGGCTCTGCATGAGACCGAGCATGTTGGCTCCTTAAGTTGATTCAGTCGTTCAAGTTAAACCTTGGGGACTGCGCGCCATTGACATGAGTCAACGCAGGCACTAGGGCCATTCACAGCCGCCTCAGGACGATTCTGGCACCGCCAGGACAGCCCACGGCCCACGCATGTCCCATCGGTTACTGTGTGCACTGTCAGGCCGCATCGCCCTTGGCACAAACCGTGTCGTGCCATTGACAGGCCGCTAGGGCAAACCCGAATGGCCCCAGGTCAAAGCCGTCGGTCGCCGAAGGGCTCACAATCGCGCCATGCTTCACGGTATCGACCTCATGGCCAGGCAGTTCCTGGCTGCCCAACCCTGGTATGACGGCCTGCCCGCGGCCGAACAGGAGGCGCTGCAGGCCTCCATACAGACCTTTCTGGCACGCAAGGGCGAGGTGCTCCTGCCACAGGGCCAACGCGTCAACGGCTGGTACGCCGTGCTGTCTGGGCTGGTGCTGCTGGAGAGTGAGTCGCAAGGCCAGCGCCGATCGGCCTTTATCGGCATGCCCGACGGCGAATGGTTTGGCGAAGGCTCGGCGCTCAAGAACGAGCCCCGGCGTTACAACGTGGTGGCGCTGCGCGACACCTGGCTGCTGTGCTTGCCCCAAGAGCGATTCCAGCACTTGTACGCCACCAGCCTGGGCTTCAACCAATACCTGGCCCAGCACCTGAACATGCGGCTGGGTCAGGCCATGACCCTGATCGAAACCGGGCGCATGCGCAGCCCTGACTACCGGGTGGCCCTGCACCTGAGCCGCCTGTTCTGGCGCAGCACCCGCCAGCTGTACGTCACCCAGGAGGAACTCGGCAAGCTGGTTGGCGTGTCTCGCCAGACCGTGAATCGGGTGCTGCGTGACCTGGCGGCCCGAGGCATCATCTCGCTCGACCACGGCCGGGTGCTGATCCGCTGTGATGCCGCCCTGGGGCGCTATCTGGCCAGCGCGGATGACGTCCCAGGCACTCCGAGCCTGCCCCTCCCGTCCTGAGCCATGCCCCTGCACCGCACAGGCGTTTGCCCCTGCAGGACAATGCACGGATGACCGATCTTGCCTCTGTGCCCGCCGCCTCGGACGCCACCCACGACTGGTCCAGCCGCTTCTGTGCCCTGGGCCCCACCTTCTATACCCTGTTGAACCCCAGCCCCCTGCCCGCACCGGTGTGGGTGGGCCGCAGCAAGGCCGCGGCCCGCAGCCTGGGCTTGAATCCGGACTGGCTCGAATCCGACGAAGCCCTGCAGGTGCTCACCGGCAACCAATTGCTCCATGGCATGCGGCCGCTGGCCAGCGTCTACAGCGGCCACCAGTTCGGCGTCTGGGCCGGGCAATTGGGGGACGGGCGTGCCATTTTGCTGGGCCAGACGCCCTCGGGCGATGAACTGCAGCTCAAAGGCAGCGGCCGAACCCCCTACTCCCGCATGGGCGACGGTCGTGCCGTGCTGCGCTCCAGCATCCGTGAATTTTTGTGCAGCGAGGCCATGCACGGCCTGGGCGTCCCCAGCTCCCGTGCGCTCAGTGTGACGGGCTCGCCGGCGCCGGTGCGGCGCGAAACCATCGAAACCGCCGCCGTGGTGGCCCGCACGGCGCCCAGCTTTGTCCGCTTCGGGCATTTCGAGCACTTTGCCGCCCGCGATGAACTGCCTGCACTGCGTCAACTGGCGGACCACGTGATCGACCAATTCATGCCTGAGTGCCGCGAACACCCCCGCTGGCCCGGCAAACCTTACTCCGCCCTGCTGGAACAGGTGAGCGAGCGCACAGCCCGCCTGATGGCCCAATGGCAGTCAGTGGGTTTCTGCCACGGGGTGATGAACACCGACAACATGAGCATCCTGGGGCTGACGATTGACTACGGCCCATTCCAGTTCCTGGACACCTTCGACCCGGACCACATCTGCAACCACAGTGACAGCCAGGGCCGTTACGCTCACCAGCGTCAACCCAACATCGCCTACTGGAACCTGTATTGCCTGGCCCAGGCCCTGCTGCCGCTGATCGGCGAGCAAGACGATGCCCTGGCCGCCCTTGAGTCGTACAAAACGGTGTTCCCTGCCAGTTTCGAGGCCCGCCTGCGCGACAAGCTGGGCTGGTGCGAGCCCCGGCCGGGCGACGGCGAACGAATCGACGGCACGCTGGGCCTGCTGGCCCAGCAGCGTGTCGATTTCACGATCTTCTGGCGCCGCCTGAGCTTGGCGGCCGGCAACGCCGATTACGGCCCCGTGCGCGATCTGTTCATGGACCGAAGGGCCTTTGACGACTGGCTGCCAGGCTACCTGAGCCGGGCCCAGGCCGACGGCAGCACGCCGGATGCCGCCCGGATGCTGCGCAGCAACCCCAAATTTGTGCTGCGCAACCACCTGGGCCAGCAAGCGATCGACAAGGCCCAGGCCGGTGACATGTCCGAGGTGCACACCCTGCTGCAACTGCTGGAGCGCCCCTTTGACGAGCACCCAGGTCACGAGGCCTATGCCGACTTCCCGCCCGATTGGGCGTCTTCCATCTCCATCAGCTGTTCATCATGACCTCTATCCACAAGACCGATGCCGAATGGCAGGCCGAGCTGGCCGCCAAGGGTGCCGAGCCCGGCGCCTTCCAGATCACTCGCCAGGCTGCCACCGAACGACCCTTCACGGGCAAATACGAAAGCCACTGGGCCCCTGGCACCTACCACTGCATGTGCTGCGGCCAGAAGCTGTTCGACGCCGACACCAAGTTCGATGCGGGCTGCGGTTGGCCCAGCTTCTGGCAGGCCGCGCTGCCCGGCGCCATCCGCGAAATCGTGGACCGCAGCCACGGCATGGTCCGCACCGAAACAGTTTGTGCACAATGCGGGGCTCACCTGGGCCATGTCTTTGAAGACGGCCCGGCCCCGACCGGCCTGAGGTATTGCATGAACTCGGCCTCGCTCAACTTCGAACCCAAAGCATGAAGCTGCTTCTCGACTTTTTCCCGATCCTGCTGTTTTTCGCAGCGTTCAAGTTCGCCGGCATCTACGCGGCCACCGCCATCGCCATCGTGGCGACCATTCTGCAGATCGGCTACCTGCGCTACAAGACCGGCAAGATCGAGCCCATGCAGTGGATCAGCCTGGGGGTGATCGTGCTGTTTGGAGGCGCCACGCTGATCTCGCACAACGACACCTTCATCAAATGGAAGCCCACGGTCCTTTACTGGCTGATGGGCTCAGCTCTGTTGATCGGGCAACTGGTCTTCAAGAAGAACCTGCTCAAAAGCCTGATGGGGACCCAAATGGAGTTGCCCGAAGACGCCTGGCGACTGACGCAATGGAGCTGGGTGGGCTTTTTTGCCGTGATGGGCTGCCTGAACCTGTGGGTGGCCTACCACTTTGACACCGATACCTGGGTCAATTTCAAGCTGTTCGGCGGCATGGGCCTGATGTTTGTATTTGTCATCGCGCAGGCCCTGGTGCTGTCGCGCTACATGAAGACCGACGACGCCAAGGATCCCTCATGACGCAGCAGGCTGTCACCGCCCAGGCCATTGCCGACACGCTGCGCGTGGCCTTGCAGACCCACACCCTGGAAGTACTGGACGAAAGCGCAGCCCATGCCGGCCATGCGGGCGCCAACGGCAGTGGTTCGGGCACCCATTTCAGGGTGCGCATCGCCTCGCCCTTGTTTACGGGCCGTTCACGCGTAGCCCAGCATCGGCTTGTGTATGATTCGCTGCGAGATTTCATGGACCAGGGCCTGCATGCCCTCGCCATCGAAGTGCTTTAACCGCCTTATTTGCTTTAACGCCCACCAGGCTTGTCTATCCATCAGGCCCCAAGGCCCCAACATCTCCGGATTTTCTGAGGAACAAGGATGAAGAAACTGTCTCTGGGCAGCATTGCTGCTGCTGCCATTGCCGTCACGCTGGCCCTGCCGGCCTCGGCGCAAAACATTGCCATCGTGAATGGCAAGGCAGTGCCCAAGGCCCGCGCCGAAGCGCTGGCCCAGCAAGTGGCCCGCTCCGGCCGCCCGGTCACCCCTGAGCTGGAAGGCCAGATCAAGGACGAAGTGATCGCACGTGAGATCTTCATGCAGGAAGCCCAGAAGCTGGGTCTGGACGCCACCGAAGACTTCAAGACCCAACTCGAACTGGCCCGTCAGACCATCCTGATCCGCGAACTGTTCGCCGACTTCCAGAAGAAGAATCCGGTCACCGACGAGGAAATCAAGGCTGAGTACGACAAGTTTGCCGCCGCCAACGGTGGCAAGGAATACAAGGCCCGCCACATCCTGGTCGAGAAGGAAAGCGAAGCCAAGGACATCATCGCCCGCCTGAAGAAGGGTGCGAAGTTCGAAGACATCGCCAAGAAGCAATCCAAGGACCCAGGTTCGGGCGCCAAGGGCGGCGATCTGGACTGGGCCAACCCCGGCAGCTACGTGAAGGAATTCACCGAAGCCCTGATCAAGCTCAACAAGGGCCAGACCACCGACGCCCCGGTGCAAAGCCAGTTCGGCTGGCACGTGATCCGTCTGGACGACGTGCGCCAGGCTCAACTGCCCAAGATCGACGAAGTCAAGCCGCAGATTGCCCAGCAACTGCAGCAGCAACGCCTGGCCAAGTTCCAGGAAGACCTGCGCGCCAAGGCCAAGGTCGAATAAGACCCCACCTTGCCGGTTCCATCAAAAAAGCGGCTCAGGCCGCTTTTTTGTTGTCTGAAACCCCATCAGCCTTGGGCGAAGGCCCAGCGCCAGGCCATCAGTGCGCCCAACAGCACAGGCTGGTGCAGCATGTACCAGCTCAGGCTGATGCGGCCCAGGGGGCCCAGCCACCGGCCCCAGAGCGGCAATGGCCGGGTCAGCCAGGCCGGCTGCGAGCGCATCAGCCATTGGCCAGCGGCCAGCCCCCACCACATCACGCCCAGCCAGGGCAGCACGGGCACATAGTCCTCGGTCACCGGCTTGTGGCCGATCAGGCCCAGCCAGTTCAAGGCCCGGCCATCCAACACCGACAAGGCCGGCCAGACCTGGTGCAGCATCGGTGCCGCCCACGCGGCCCCCAGTGCCGCGGCGCCGGCAAGCCACAGCCAGCGCCCCCAGGCGGCGCTCAGGCGGGCCAGGATCAGCATCACCGCCAGGCCGTGCAGCACGCCGAAATAGATGAAGCTGTTGGGAAACATCAGGTACGAGCCCGCGCTGACGGCCAGTGCACAGGCCGCCACCTGGGCCCAGCGCCGCCAGAAGCGCGGCCAGCCCTGGCCCTGGGCCAGGGCCACCGATTGCCCCAGTCCGGCGCACAGCAGGAACAGGCTGACAATCAGAGTGCGCTGAACCGTCCAGAACGGGTCCTGGAAAAAGTTCTGGTGCAGCCACCCGAGGTGGTTGAGATCGAAGCAGAAGTGGTAGGCCGTCATCCACAACATGGCCAGCGCCCGCAGGGCGTCGATGGGGTCAAAACGGGCTGAATTCCGGGTCATGCCCTGAGTGTAGAGGGGCCGATGCATCCGGCTGATCGCCGCATCGTGGGCGGGGCCGCTAAAATCCGCCCTCCTCCTGTCCAGCCGACCGGTCACTGCCGGTGAGCCCACCCATGTCTTTGCTCAACCACCAAATCGAGCTTCTAGCCCCGGCACGCGATGCCGAGATCGGCATCGAAGCCATCAACCATGGCGCCGACGCCGTCTACATCGGTGGCCCCGGTTTCGGTGCCCGGGCCTCGGCCGGCAACGACATCCGCGACATCGAACGACTGTGCCGCCATGCCCACCGTTTTGGCAGTCGCATCTTCATCACCCTCAACACCATCTTGCGCGACGACGAGCTGGAGCCCGCGCGCCAGATGGCCTGGGATGTCTACAACGCCGGCGCCGATGTGCTGATCGTGCAGGACATGGGCCTGCTGGAGATCGATCTGCCCCCGATCCAGCTGCACGCCAGCACCCAGACCGACATCCGCAGCGTGGAGAAGGCCCGCTTCATGCAAGACGTGGGCTTTTCGCAGATCGTGTTGGCACGTGAGCTGACATTGGAGCAGATCCGCGACATCCATCAAGGCCTGGACCCCACGCGCTGCCAGTTGGAGTTTTTCGTGCACGGTGCCCTGTGCGTGGCCTACAGCGGCCAGTGCTACATCAGCCACGCCCACACCGGCCGCAGTGCCAACCGGGGCGACTGCTCGCAGGCCTGCCGCCTGCCCTACCAGGTGACCGACAGCCAGGGCCGCTTCGTGGCGCACGACAAGCACGTGCTTTCGATGAAAGACAACAACCAGTCCGACAACCTGGAAGCCCTGATCGATGCCGGCGTGCGCAGTTTCAAGATCGAAGGCCGTTACAAGGACATGGCCTATGTGAAAAACATCACGGCCCACTACCGACGCCTGATCGACGAGGTGATCGAATCGCGTGAAGGCTCCTACGATCCCGCCCGCCCGCCGCTGGCGCGGGCCTCCAGCGGCCGCACCCGCTTCACCTTCACCCCGGACCCCGACCAGAACTTCAACCGCGAGTTCACCGACTACTTTGTGAACGGCCGCAAGGAGGACATCGGTGCCTTTGACACGCCCAAGAACCCCGGCCAGGCCATCGGCTGGGTGACCCAGGTGGGCCCCAACTGGATCGAACTCGAAACCAGCAGCCCCGCCACGGTGCTGCACAACGGTGATGGTCTCTGCTATTACGACCTGCAAAAGGAACTGGTGGGTGTGGCCATCAACCGGGCCGAGCCGGCGGCGGCCGGCAAGGTGGGGCATTGGCGTGTTTTCCCCAAAGACCCGATGGAGGGGTTCAAGGACCTGCGCCGGGGCACCGAGATCAACCGCAACCGCGACATGGACTGGGTGCGCCTGCTGGAGAAGAAGTCAAGCGAGCGCCGCATCGGGGTGTGGGCTGCGCTGCAGGACACGCCGGATGGGTTTGAACTGCAGCTGACTGATGAAGAGGGTCACCAGGGCCATGCACGGCTGCAGCACCCGCATGAGCCCGCCCGCGATGCCCAGCGCAACGAGGCCAGCCTGCGCGAGCACCTGAGCAAGTTCGGCGCCACGGTGTTCGAACCCATTGATGTGAGCGTGGCCTTGAGCCAGCCCTGGTTTGTGCCCGCCTCGGTGCTCAACCCGCTGCGCCGGGACGCCATCGCGGCCCTGGAGACCGCCCGCGCGGCCGCCTATCAGCGCCCAGAGCGCGGGCAGGCCGTGCAGCCGCCAGTGAATTACCCCGAAGACACCCTCACCTACCTGGCCAACGTCTTCAACGACAAGGCCCGCGCCTTTTATGCACGCCACGGCGTGAAGGTGATCGCCGCGGCCTATGAAAGCCACGAGGAAGAAGGCGAGGTGTCGCTGATGATCACCAAGCACTGTGTGCGATTCTCGATGAGCCTGTGCCCCAAGCAGGCCAAGGGTGTGACCGGCGTTCAGGGCACGGTCCGGGCCGAGCCCCTCACGTTGATCAATGGCAAGGAGAAGCTCACGCTGCGCTTTGACTGCAAGCCCTGCGAGATGCACGTGGTGGGCAAAATCAAGCGATCGGTGCTGAACCAGGCCAAAGCCGAGCCCCTGACCTTCTACCGCACACGCCCTGACGCCAAGCCCCTGCACTGAGCCCACGCAGGGCCGGGCAAGTCCTGACCTGCGTCAAGAGGAGCCGCCGCCACATCCTGCCCACAGGGTCTTGGACATCCAGGAGATGGCTGCCAGAGGTATATTGATTTCACAGGGTTGCCACACCGTGGCAACCGGTTGTTGAAAGGAATCCTCATGCACATCCTCGTGCCCATCGACGGAACCGATTTGTCTCTGGACGCCGTCCGCTTTGCCATCCGCCTGGCCCATGACGGCCTGCAGGCGCATCTGCTGCTGGCCAATGTGCAATCCCCGGCGACCTTGTATGAACTGGTGAAGGCGCCCAACCCCGAGGTGATCGAGCAGATCAGCACCGCAGCGGGCAGCCATGCCCTGGAAAAGGCACAGGCCTTGCTGCATGCCGCAGGGGTGCCCCACCACACCGAGGTGGTGACCGGGGATCCGGTCCCGGCCCTGCTCGATCTGATCGAGCTCAAACGCTGCGCGATGGTGGTGATGGGCGGCCACGGCAAGAGCCTGCTGCGCACGGCGCTGGAGGGATCGGTGTCCCATGATCTGCTGCAGGCCTCTCCGGTGCCGGTGCTGATCGTCAAGCCCCCTGCACAGGACTGACCCAAGCCCAGGGCGCTGTTCAGTCGCCCTGCTGAAGAGCCAGCAGGCCGGCGTTGTCAAGCAGGCGGTAGCGCCGCCCCAGCCGGTCCATGGGCTCAAGAATCCCGTCGCGGACCAGGGCGCTGACCTCGCGGCTGACCGTTTCCAGCTTCAGATCCAGCATGGCGCCCATGTCCTCACGCCGGAACAGCAGCACCTCGTCGGGTTGCTCACGGGTCTGCATCTTGCGCACCAAATGGCTGACCCGTTGCCGTGCCGACCCGAAATTGAGCTCGGCCAGCCAGTCATCCGCGGCCTTCAGGGCCCCTTGCCATTTGGCCATCAGTGCACCATGCAGGCGCGGGCTCTGGGCTGCCAGACCTTGCAAGACCGTCAGCGGTATCCGGCACACAAGCACATCGGAGAGCGCAACGGCTTCGCTGTCGTAACGGCGTGTTACCAAGGCCTCCAGGCCCGCCACATCGCCGGGCCGCACCACGCGCACGATGCGCTGACGCCCGTCAGAGGTCAGGCGAACCAACTTCAGCAGCCCCTTGCGCAGGGTGAAAACCCCCTGTGCAGCCTGTCCCTCCGAATACATGGATTCACCAGCCTTGTATTCGAGGTCGTCTATCGGGGCGTGGATCTGAGCAAAGTCGCGCTCATCCAGCTCGGCGAACAAAGCCATGTCACGCACGGCACAGGCGCTGCAGTCGGAGGTTCCGCGCCAGGCGGATTCGGTCTTGATGGGGATCATGGGCAATGCGCGCGAAAAATGCGTCGTCAAGCCCTGGATTGTGTCCCAGTTGCGCCGCACGAACCAACAAGATGCCCATCTTGCCGTCACGCCGCCCAGGACGGCCGGGCCTTTGTCAGCGTGTCAACGAGCGGTGTCCACAGGCAGCTTGCCCTGGATGAGCTGCAAACGTCGCGTCACATTGACCGCCTTGGCCGGGCGCTCCATCGCGGCTTGCTGTGCCATAAACCAGCCCTGCTGGGCAAGGCAGACCTTCTGTTCCTGGCGGGTCAAGGCCGCCAGCGCAAAACCAGCCACCAGGGCCAGGATGCTGATCGGGGTGAGTGCCGAGGTGCCCTGGCTGCTGAGCCCCATGGAGTGACCCGCCAGATGACCCCAGGCTGCGGCCAGGCCCAACACGATCAGGATGCGTGCAATCTGCCACTGGCGTTGGGCTTGGCTGGATCGCAAGGGTTGAACAATTTGTTTCATATTTTCTCCCTTGCGCGGATGATAAATCCAAACCGGCAACCGCTACCCAGGTCGATTGCAAATTGCCGTTTTCATCTCCCGTGTTGCGGCCAGCGCACAACAAACTCAAGCGTTGCCCAGATCGCGCGGCCGGCTGCGTTGTTGCTTGACCTGCCCGCGCTGACTCTTGTCCTGCAGTCGCCGAAGGCGTGAACCACGGGTGGGCTTGGTCGCTCGCCGTGTCTTGGGAGGGATGGCCACTGAATCGATCAGCGCCTGCAAACGCTGCAAGGCCTCCAGCCGGTTTTGCTCCTGGCTGCGCTGGGTCTGGGCCTTGATCACCACCACACCCTCGGCGGTGATGCGGTGGTCACGCAGCCCCAACAGCCGTTCTTTCAGATCGTCGGGCAGGGAAGCATCGGGAATGCTGTAGCGCAGGTGCACCGCGCTGGACACCTTGTTCACGTTCTGGCCGCCCGCACCCTGGGCACGGATGGCGCTGAACTCCACCTCGTCTTCGCGCACCACCGGGCCCGCGCCGGCGGGGGCTGGGTTGCGGGTTTCGTCGTCCGGGTCCACGCTCACCGCGGTCGGTACAGCTTGAACAGCTGCTCAGGCCCGACGCTGAAGTAATCGGCCGGACCACCCCCACGCAGCACGGGGCCGGCAGCGGCCGTGTCAAAGATGCCGTCGCGCAACAGGCTGCGCTCGATGTGCACCGCCACCACCTCACCCAGCACCAGCCAGGTTGGCACGGTCTCGTGGGCCGCGGTCTGGAGTTGGAGCAACTGGGTCAGGCGGCATTCGAAGTTGACCGGGCTTTCGCCCACCCGTGGCGGCTTCACCAGACGCGAGGCCTTGGGCGTCAGCCCTGTCAGTTCGAACTCGCTCACCTCAGGCGGCACGGCGGCGCAGCTCTGGTTCATGGGCTCGACCAGTGGCCGGTTCACCAGGTTCCAGACAAACTCCCCGGTCTGCTCGATGTTGCGTACCGTGTCCTTGTACCCAATGCTGGCGAACCCCACGATGGGCGGCACGTAATTGAAGGCATTGAAAAAGCTGTACGGTGCCAGGTTCAAGGCGCCGTCAGCCGAGCAAGTCGAGATCCAGCCGATGGGGCGCGGCCCCACGATCGCGTTGAACGGGTCATGCGGCAGGCCGTGGCCCTGGGCCGGTTCGTAAAAATAAGCTTCGTTGTCCAAGGAGTCCTCACTCGATGACGGCACAGGCCGATACTTCAGCGAAATTTCAGCGCATATTTCAGCGCATATTTCAGCGCAGGTGGCCCCAGAACAGCAGGGCATCGCGCTCGTCCACCGACAGCGACACGGGCGCGCCCACCGGCAGCAAGACCTTGGTGGCCACATGACCATGCGGCAGGCCGGTCAGCACCGGCACCTTCAGCTGGCTGCGCAGCCACTGCACCACCGAGTCGAGCTTGAAACCCTTGTCATGGGGCGTCAATTTGTACTCATTGAACTGGCCCAGCACGATGGCCTTCTGGCGGGCCAGCAGCCCGGCATGCAGCCACTGGGTGAGCAAGCGCTCCAGACGGTAGGGGTGTTCGCCGATGTCTTCGAAAAACAGCACCCCGCCCTTGACGTCAGGCAGGTAGGGGGTGCCGATCAGGCTGGACAGCACCGCCAGGTTGCCGCCCCACAGGGTGCCCTGCTTGACCGTGAAGGGCTTTTGCACCGGTGCGGTGGCCGCGGCGGCCGTGCCTTTGCGGGGGCGTGGCAACTCCCAGCCGGCCCCCTCGCCATGGCCGCTGAACAGGTCGTCCAGGCAGGCCAACATGATGTCGTCGGGCTCTTCTTCGGTGCCCAGGTCGGCCCCCAAGGCCGGGCCGGCCCAGGTGATGGCGCCCGTCTTGGCCAACACGGCATTCTGGAAAGCGGTGAAATCGCTGATGCCGACAAATTCGGTGCCGCGCTCAACGGCTTTGGCAATCGCCTTGTAGGGCAGTTGGGGCAGCAGCCGTGTGAGGCCATAGCCGCCACGCGAGATCAGCGCGATGTCGGCACCGCTGGCGGCCGCCCGGCCAATGGCGGCAAGACGGGTGTCGTCATCACCCGCAAAACGGGTGTGGCTCGCCAGGGCATCGGGGTCGATCTCCACTTCATGGCCCATGGCCCGCAACCGGGCGACCCCACGGCGAAAGGCTGCCTTGTCGCGCACCGCGCTCGAAGGCGAATAGATGTAGATGTGCTTGGGGCCGTGGTCGTGCCCACAGGCCGCGTGGTCGTGATCGTCGAAGTCTGACAAAGTGCTTGTCCGCCGGCCTGGGGGCCGCGGCTCCTTGGTTGTGCGGGGCCTGCAGCCACCGCGGTTCATGGCTTGAAGTATTCCACAGCCCGGCGGGCAATCGGCTCACCGTGCTCCTGAACAAAATGCCCGGCCTCTGGCAATACCCAGGGCTCGGGGCATGCCCGTATCTGCTCACGCAGGCGCTGCATCACCGGCAGGCCCAGCACGGGGTCGGCTGCCCCCACCACCAGCAGGCTGCGACCGGCCCACTCTTGCTGCCAGAAATCCCGGGCCTGGCGCGACAGCGCGGCCCCAGCCGACCCGGGGTGCTCGGGCACCATGGGTGGGAAGGCCTGCAGCGCAGCGCGATGCCCTCGATCGGGAAACGGCGCGTTGTAGGCCGCGCACTCCTCGGTGCTGAGCGCGGGCACAGCCCGTGCCATCAGGCGCCCCACGTCGAACAAAGGCTTGCTGCGGCACATCTCGCGCCAAGCCAGAAAGCCTGGGGACAAGGGCTCCTCACCGGTGGCGAGCAGGGTGTTCATGGCCAGCAGGCCCTGGTAGCGCGAGGGCTCGGCCATGGGCAGGGTCAGGCCCAGAATGCCGCCCCAGTCCTGCACCACCAGCACCACGCGTTGCAGATCCAGGCGCTGCACCAATTCGAGCAGCACCTGGCGATGCCAGTCGAATTGGTGAACAGCCGGCTTCTTGGGCTTGTCGCTGCGGCCGAAGCCCGGCATGTCGGGGGCCACCACCCGGTGCCCGGCGGCCAGCCACACCGGCAGCATGTGACGGTACAGGTAACTCCAGCCCGGGTTGCCATGCAGACACAGCCAGGTGATGGGCGCGTCGACAGGCCCCTCGTCCAGGTAATGCAGCCGCAATCCGGCCAGGGCCGGCAGATCGCTCAGGTACCGGGGCGCCCAAGGGTAGCCGGGCAGCGCGGCAAAGGCATTGTCGGGTGCGCGCACCGCGTCGTCACGCAGCGGGTGGGCCGCTCTGGCCTGCTCACGCTGGGTCGCTCGCCGGGCCTGAAAAAAATGCTGCAGAGCCAGGCTGCAATCGTGCTCGGCCACGCCACCCTGCACCGTGGTCTGATGGTTGAGCTGGGCTTGCCCGAACAGATTGAGGACCGAACCCGCCGCCCCGGTCTTGGGCTCGGCAGCACCAAAGACCACGCGGGCCAGACGGGCCTGCAGCAGGGCCCCGCTGCACATGGCACAGGGCTCCAGCGTGACGTACAGGCTGCAGCCGTCGAGACGGTAATTGCCCAGGGCCGCACCGGCCTCGCGCAGCGCCACGATCTCGGCATGGGCACTGGGGTCGTGCCGCGCAATGGTCTGGTTGTGGCCGCGACCGATCACACGCCCCGCCTTGACCACCACCGCGCCCACCGGGACCTCACCCGCGGCCGCCGCCAGTCGGGCTTCGGCCAAGGCCAATTGCATGAAGGCGTGGTCCATCGCGGATTGCGGGTCCGGTAGCGGGGTATCAGAAGCCGTCAACATGGTGTGCTCAATTCTCGTCGGGCATGGGCCGCGGCTTTTGCATCAGGGCGTCAACCGCCTCCTTGGTCTGCTGGGGCAGTTGGTTCAGGGGCACCGCCGCAGGCGGCGCACCGGCAGAACCGCTGGCCGCCGCCGGTAACGCGGGCCTGACCAGGGGCGGTGGCGCCACGGCGCTGCCCAGTTGCCGCTTCACCAGCAGGCCCGTGATGACCAGGGCCAGCACCAATCCGATCAAACCGATTCCACCACGCATCACAGATTCTCCTGAGGGACCAGGCCCAGACGTTGCATCCATTGAGCCAGGCCACGCGCAGCGTCGTTGTCGGCGCTGCGGTAGGCCTCGTACATGGCGGCGTGGGATTCGGGCCGGTGCTGGTTGAGTTTGAGCTTGCACTGCAGCGACTCGACACGGAGCTCGAATGCCACGATGCCGCGCAGCATGCCTTGGCGCCAATCGGCGTCCAGCCCGTGCCACTGCGCAGCGTAGCCCGGCTCGTGATCGGCGATCAACTGCTTGAGCAAGGCGTCTTTGGCCTCGGCCTCGTCGAGCAGCCGGGCCTGCACGGTCGCATGCACCGCCAGGTAGTTCCAGGTGGGCACTCGCGCCAGATCGGGGTAGACCGCCGGCGATAGATAGGCCTGCGGCCCCATGAAGGTCAGCACCGCACGCGGGCGCTGTTGCAGGTAGCGCCAGTGCGGGTTGGCCCGGGCACAGTGTCCCAGCAGCAGCGCCGGGCCCCCTGCCCCGTCCTCGGCTGCCAAATGCAAAGGCAGATGGGTGACATAGGGCAGACCGTCATCGTCGTTCGAGATCAGGCTGGCCAGGGGGTGCTCGCGCATCAGCGCGTGGGCCAGCGCCGGGTCCGAGCCGTCGAATTGCGGGGGCAGGTACATCGAATGAGCCTCTCTGCGTCAGAGCGTGACAAGTTCGATATTGTGTGCCAGACCGCCTGCTCTATGGCGCTATGGCGCTATGGCGCCCCCTGGGCACTGCCGCCCAGAGCCAGGTACAGGGTGACCTGGTTCTTGAGTTGCGAGAGCTGATTCTGCGCCCAGGCGGTTTCGGCGGTGCGGCGGGTCTCCTGGGCATCCAGCCACAGGTTCAGGGCCACTGACCCCTGGCGGTAGCGCACCTCGTACAGCTGTTCGCTGCGCCGGCTGGCGGCCAGCGAGCCGGCCAGCAGTTCGCCCTGCCGGGCCAGGGCACTGCGGTTGCTCAGGGCGTTTTCGACATCGCCCAGGGCCGAATAAAGCGTCTGGCGGAAGCTGACGACCGCACTCTCGTACTGGGTGCGGGCAATGGCGTTGTTCAGCTTCATGGTGTTGACCTGCAGGAACGGCAGGGTCACACCGGCGCCCAGCAAGGCATAGGGATTGGACAAAGCCTGCCCCAAAGCCAGGCTGCTGCTGCCCAGGGCCCCGGTGAGGGTGAGCGCAGGGTAGTAGCTGGCGGCGGTGGCATCGGCGCTGGCCAGGGTCTCACGCAGGCGCAGCTCGGCCGCACGCAGGTCGGGGCGTCGACCCAGCAATTGGGCCGGCAGCCCGGGCGCCACCTCGGGCATGGCCTGCAGCGGCAAGCGCTGCGGCTCGGTACCCAACCAGGGCTGCAAGGCCGTGTCGCTCGGCGCCACATCCAACAACAGGGCCAGGGTGGTGCGGGCGCTCAGCCGCTGCTGCTGCAGGTCGGCCAGCGTGGCCTTCTGGCTCAGCACCGTGGCCTCAGCCTGACTGATCTCCAGGGCCGACACCGCACCGGCCCGGTATTGAGCCTGGACCAGGTCTCGGGTCTTTTCGGCGTAGGCCACGCTTTGCTCACCGGTGCTGATGCGCTGGTTCAGGTAGGCCAGTTGCCAGTAGGCCTGCAGCACGCTGCCGATCAGGCTCAGGCGGGTGGCCTGGCGATCCTGCTCGGTGGCCAGCGACTCCCAGCGCGACACATCGCTCAAGCTGCCCAGGCGGTTCCACAAATCGGCCTCGTAACTGACTGAGACGCTGGCGCCGCTGCTGCGGGTGCTGGCCCCGCCGTCCAGCGGCTTCTGGCCCTGGGTGCTGACGCTGCCTGCGAGGGTGGGCCAGCGGTTGCGTTCCGCCAGTTCGGCCTGCAGCCGCGCCTTGCGCACCTTGAGGGCCGCCACGGCCAGATCGTTGTTGCGGCTCAGGGCCGCCTCGACCAGGGTGTTGAGCTGCGGGTCGCCAAAGGCGCCCCACCAGGTATCAGGCCCATCGGCGGGGGCCGTCACCACGGCGCCTGGGTGTGACCAGGCGCCGGGCACGGCCACCTGGGGCGCCTGGTAAGGGGTGCGCACCGAGCTGCAGGCCCCGAGCAACAAGCCCTGTGCCAGGGCCAGTGCCAAAGCAAGCGGCAGCGCAAGTCGATGCGGGGCCGGTGTCTTGGGCTTTGAAAAAGGAAGGTCCATCATGAAATCGTTGCGCCACAGCGCCTTGTGTCCAGGGGCGTCCATTTCGGGTCGATCACGGGTCAGTCCTGGGTCAATCACGGGCCAGGGCCTCGACAGGGTTGAGCCGGGCCGCGCTGCGCGCCGGCAGGAAGCCGAACACCACCCCGATGAGGGTTGAGCACAGAAAGGCCGCCCCCATGGCCGAGGTGGAGAACGCCAGCGTGAAGTTGTTGCTGAAGTGCTTGAATAGGGCCCCGAAGCCCAAAGCCAGCGAGATGCCCAGCACACCGCCCAACAGGCAAACCAGCACGGCTTCGATCAGGAACTGCTGTTGAATATCGCTTTGCCGTGCCCCCACCGCCATGCGCACGCCGATTTCGCCGGTGCGCTCGGTGACGCTCACCAGCATGATGTTCATCACGCCGATGCCGCCCACCACCAGCGAAATGACGGCAATCGACGACACCAGCAACGTGAGCGTGCGGGTGGTGCTTTCAATGGTCTGACGGATGCTGTCGGTGTTGAGCACATAGAAATCCACCCGGCCGTGACGGCGCTCCATCAATTGGTTGATGCCCTGCTCGGCGGCGGCCATCGAGGTGCGATCGTCCACCCGCACCGTGATGCTGCGCAGGTAGCCCTGTCCGATCAGGCGGCGCATGGCCGTGGTGTAAGGCACGAAGACATTGAGGGTCTCCATGTTGGGGCCGAACCCCCCTTCCTTTTTGGCGGTGACGCCCACCACATAGACCGGCATGCTGCCCAGCAACAACACCTGGCCCACCGGGTTGGTGTTGGGGAACAGTTTCTTGCGGGCGTTCTCATCGATCACCGCCACCTGGCCGTAGGCCTGCACGGCGGCTTCACTGAAGGCCGTGCCGCCGGCCATCTCCAGGCCTTTGACCCGGAAATACTGCTCGCCCACGCCCGTGACCTGCACCGAGGCATCGATGTTGGCATACCGCGCCGTGACCGAGGCTTGCACATTGGGGGTGACGCTGTCGACGTAGCTCTGCTCTTTGAGCGCATCCGCATCGGCCGGACTCAGGGTCTGGATGCGGGCGGCCCGCGGGTCGCCGAACCCGGTGCCCGAGTACACATCGATGGTGTTGGTGCCAATGGAGCTGATGTTGGCCAACACCTTCTGGCGCGAGCCCTCCCCCAGAGCCACCACCGACACCACCGAGGCAATGCCGATGATGATGCCCAGCATGGTCAGCAAGGTGCGCAGGCGGTGCGCATTCATGGCCAGCAAGGCCATGCGGAAGGCTTCACCCAGCCGGTCTGCCCAGCGGCTCAGGGCGGTCCAGGGCCCAGTCCGGCCAGCGGCCTTGGGGCGGAGGATCACCGCGTCACCCGCCGAGGCGGGCGTCAAGGGTTGGCTTGGGACGTTGCTGCGGTCGGAGACCACCTCGCCATCGCGCAGTTCAACAATGCGCTGGGCATGGCTGGCCACCTGCATGTCGTGTGTGACCAGGATGATGGTGTGGCCCATCGCATGCAATTCAGCCAGGATCTTCATCACCTCGGCGCCGGACTGGGTGTCCAGCGCCCCGGTGGGCTCGTCCGCCAGGATGACGCTGCCACCGTTCATCAGGGCTCGGGCGATCGACACCCGCTGCTGCTGGCCACCCGACAGCTTGCCCGGCACATGCGAGGTGCGTCCGCCCAGGCCCAGGCGCTCCAGCAGGGCCAGGGCGCGGGCCCGGCGCTCACGCGCTCCTGAGCCGGCATAGATCGCGGGCACCTCCACATTGCCGGCGGCCGACAGGTCGCCCAGCAGGTGATAGCGCTGGAAGATGAAGCCAAAATGCTCGCGCCGCAGCGCGGCCAGTTCGTCAGCCTGCAGGCTGCCCACTTCGCGACCATTGATCTGGTAGCTGCCCCGGCTGGGCTGGTCCAGGCAGCCGATCAGGTTCATCAAGGTGGACTTGCCGGAACCCGACTGGCCCACGATGGCGATCATCTCGCCGGCGGCCACATCGAGGCGGATGTCCTTGAGCACGGCCAGCGGGCTGTCACCGACCAGGAACTCGCGCCACACCCCCTGCAATGACAGCAGGGGCTGGGCGGGATCTGAAGCCGAGGCGGGGGCCGCGCCGCCCGGTGTTGGGTGCGCGCTCATGTCAGAACCCACCCGGTGGCGGGCGCATGCTGCGCGATTCGCCCGAGGCCGACGGGGCCCCGGCAGCATTGCCCAGCACCACCTTCTCACCCTCTTTCAGGCCGTCCAGGACCTCCACCGTCACGTTGTTGTTGATGCCCACGTGCACGGTGCGCGGCTGCAACTGCCCGTCGCCGCCCAGCACGCTGACCCGGTAACTGCCGTCGCGCTGGCGGGCACTGAGAGCGCCCACAGGCATCGTCAGCGCGTTCTTGGCCTGACCGCGCACGATGTAGACCATGGCGGTCATCGAGATGCGCAGCTTGTTGTCGGGGTTGGGCACGTCAAACAGGCCGTTGTAGTAGATGGCCGTGGCGCTGCTGGTGGAGGTCGAGCTGGAACTGCTGCTGGAGGAACTGCTGGTGGTGGAGGTGCTGATGCTGTCGGTGGCCGGCTCGATGGTGCGCAAGGTGGCGTCGTAGCGCTTTTGCGGTTCGCCAAGAATCGTGAAGTACACCCGCTGTCCCGGTTTGACCGAGGTGACATCGGCCTCTGAGATCGAGGCCTTGACGGTCATGGTGTCGACCTTGGCCACGATGATGATGGTGGGGGTGGACTGGTTGGCGTTGACGGTGGTGCCTTCTTCGGTCACCAGGGCCACCACCTGCCCATCAATGGGCGACACGATGCGGGTGTAGCCCAGGTTGACGCGGGCCGTGTCCACCGCCACCTTGGCCTGGTCCACCTGGGCGCGCAGCGCCTCCACGCTGGCCCGGCTGGTCTTTTCGGTGGCCAGAGCGGCCTCCAGATCGGCCTGTGAACTTGCCTCGGAAGCCCGCATCTGCTGCTGCCGCTTCAGGGCCAGTTCGGCCTGCGTGAGGGTGGCCTCGGCAGAGCGCAGCTGCGCCTGCACATTGGCCAGGGCAGCCTCGTTGTTGCGCAAGGTGTTCTGCTGGGTGAGCGAGTCGATCTCGGCCACCAGATCACCTTTGTGAACGATGTCACCCAAGGCCACCTTGAGCGACTTGACCTGGCCCGACACCTGGGCCCCCACACTGACCTGCTTGAAGGCCTTGAGCGTGCCATTGGCGAGCACGGTGTCTTCGATGTCGGCCCGAGCCACCGGGGCGGTGATGTAGGCGGGGGCCGGCGGCGGCGCGAAGAAGGTCTTCTTGCCCACCACCAGGGCGATGGCCAATACCCCGACCGCGATCCCTGGACGGATCAGGCGTTTGAATTCAATGTTCATGAAAAATCTGAGGCTTGCAAGTCGCCCAGTTTGCCAGCCCCGCATGACACCAGCGCTTGCGCAGCGTCACAGGAAGGTAAAGCGAGCCCGCCCCCATCCGGTTTCAGGCCCGGCCCGTCAAAGGCCGAACAGAGCCCGCAGTGCCCCATCGTCCATGCCCTCCACCGCCACCCGCTTGGTGCGCCCACTGCTGCCCAGCTCGATGGTGACGGCCGATTTGGACACCCCGCAGCGTTGCGCAACGAAGGCGATCAGCGCCTTGTTGGCCTCGCCGTCCACCGGCGGCGCCTTCAGCTGGATCTTGGGCTTGCCGTCATGGGTGCCCATCAGCTGGGTTTGCTTGGCGCCGGGTTGGCAGTAGAGAACGATCTTGGCCATGGAGGAAAAACGATCAAGGACAGGGAAAGCGGCCTTGGACGGCCCCCAGCATGGCAGGGATGATAGAACGCGGCCACCGCTGTTTCAGTAAGATGACGCTCGCCTGCCCTGCCCCACACCCCCTTGATGACCCCCAGCGCCAGTTTTCCGATCCGCACCGAATGCCCGCCCGGCGCCTGCGTCTGTGACCGTGACGCCCTGCTGCAAAACCCCAGCGGTGACTTGCGCGTGCTGCGCCTGACGCGTGAAGAGGAAAAGCGCCTGCTGCAGCGGCTGGAAAACCTGGCCAGCCTCAGCGACCTGCGCCGCCTCGAAGAGCGCCTGGAAGAGCAGCTTGGCATTCGCCTGACCATCAGCACCAGCCCCAACGAGGTGCGCACCCTGCGCGGCATCACCATCCTGGTCCACGAGCAACCTGGCCTGTGCAAGAAAACCCGCCAGGCCATCCCCGCCGCCATCAAGAAAAGCCTGGAGCAACGGCCTGAGATCGCGTTCGAGTTGCTGGATGAGGGGGGATTGTTTGGGGGAGGATGAGTCGGCGCATTCGGCCTCTGTGCCCTTCCGTATGGACTCGGTCGGGTCACCGCGAGCGCAAGGCCGAACGACGACTGAAAGCGGTCTCGCAACGACTCAGCACCTCCTCGGCCAGGTCGGGCAACGCGGACGAAGGCATTTCCCGAGGCCTGGAGTCGAACACCGCCTGAGCCGGCCGCAAAAGATCGCCTGGGTCCTGATGCCAGTCGAGCACCGCCCAACCCGAGGCCACCGTTCCCTTTTAGCCCTCCCGACGGATCTGGCCCACCCTGACATGCCCCTCGATCACCTGATTGCGGGCTCGGCTGCGGACACGATCTTTCAGTCAAAACGACAGCCGGAGCCCTGAACAAGGAAGTCGGCAACCCTCATGCCTCTATGTGTCGGTAGCTTGACAGAAAGTGCCCCCCTCGCGTCCTAGAGTAGGCAGCCATCGGCAATCTAGTCGTGACAGACGTGATGAAGGGAACCTGTTCATGAAGCAAAAACAATGGCCAGTCGCCAGCGGCGTGAGAGCGCTCGGCTCCGCTGCGTGGGCGCAATTGGCGGTGCAAATGTTGGGTGTGCTGGCCAACGCTTCGACCTCCATCGCCAACATGGCCATGTTGGCCATACGAGCCCAAAGCGGTGATGGCGTGCGGTCACTGGCCGTGGGCCTGCGTCACACCTTCTAACGTCGCCATGAACAACCGAGCCCTGGCAGGATTTCTCTGACCGTGGGCTGCCGGAGGGCTCGGACTGATTCCCCCCCCTGTCTGTTCTCCAAAGAGGTCACAATGAACATATCTCCAATTGGCGCGGCACTGCTCTGGAGTTGCGCCGCAGGTGCAGGCGCTGCGCCCGCGAACGACGGCTATCCGAGTCGTCCGGTGCGGATCGTCGTGCAGTACCAGGCTGGCGGCGCAACCGACACCTTGGCGCGGATCCTCACAGAAGCTCTGGGCAAGCGGCTTCATCAGCCTTTTGTGGTCGACAACCGCAGCGGTGCCACAGGCATCATCGGCAGCGACCATGTGGCCAAGAGTGCTGCCGATGGTTACACGCTGCTCCTGACCACGCCAGCGGCCATCAGCACCAACCTGGTCCTCTACAAGAAGCTACCCTACGACCCGCGCACTGACCTGCGCATGATCTCGGATGTCGTCAGACCCTCTTTGGTACTTGCGGTCAATCCGTCGGTACCGGCGCGAGACTTCAGGACGCTGATTGAGGCCATACGGCGGTCTCCCGGCAACTATGCGATGGGATCTTGGGGCGCTGGCACTTTGCCCCATCAAATTCAGGTGTACATGGACAAAACCTATGGCCTGCAAACTCTGCACGTCGCCTATAAAGGTGAAAGTCCGATGTCCGCAGACCTGATCAGCGGCGTCGTCCAGATCACCTTGGGCTCCGCCGCCACCCTCAAGCCCTTCATCAACACCGGCAAGTTGCGAGCCCTGGCGGTGGTGGGCAACCACCGCGCTCAAGGCCTGCCCCAGGTTCCAACCTTCAGCGAGCAGGGCTACAAAGATGCTGTCTACAGCAACACGGGTGCCATATCGCTGATGGCTCCCGCCCGGACACCCGACTTCATTGTTCAACGCGTGGCTCATGAGCTTGCCGCCGTGATGCGTGAGCCCTGGGTCCGCGAACGCGTCGAGAGCCTGGGGCTTGAGCCGGTTGGGAATACGCCCGCCGAGGCCACAGCCGCCTACGCGAGTTTTCTCCCCGTTGCCCTCGACCTGGCCCGCTCCACCGGCGTGAGCTTGGATTGACCCGGTTTTCAGCACCAAGCCCCCCCGGCGAATGCACCCCGCTCCCCGCCGCGCGCTGCCTGAGTCACCTTGTGGGTCTGATGGGTTGCACTGCCGCGGGCAGCGGCGCCAACCGGCCTGAGCACCGTGCCGGCACGGGTACCGACGCCAAAGAAAAAGGAATCAGCATGACCACCAAAGACGACACCCCTTCCATCCTGTTCATGGGCACCGGCAGCGAAACTGTGGCGCCAGGCCTGCACATCCTGCATGGCCAAGGCCAGTCTTTTGTGGCCGAGACCGATGTCGGTCTGGTCGTCATCGATGCGGGCCCTGGTGGCCCGGTGACCGAGAGCATGATCGCCAGTCTGCGCCAGATCAGCAGGTCTCCTGTGCATGCGCTGTGCTACAGCCATGGGCACATGGGCTACAACGCAGGCGTGGCCACCTGGCTGGCCCATGCAGCAGAACGGGGTGATGCAGCCCCACGGTTGATCGCACACGACAACCTCCCACGCCGGTACGCCCGCTACCGGGAGACTCTGGCACTGCAACATCGCATGGCGGAAGTTCAGTTCAACCGATCGCCCGGCTTCTTTGATCATCGGATCGACTTGCATGAGCCGACAGAGACCTTCGCGGATCGCCTCATCCTCGGCAACGATGAGCAGCGCATCGAACTTTTTTGGGCACCATCAGAAACCGATGATGCGATTGCTCTGTGGTGCCCTGCCCACCGTGTGCTTTACGGGGGCGCTGCATTGCTGAATTCCATCCCCAACATCGGCACGCCTTTTCGCACCCAACGGGACACGGCTCGCTGGGCCAATACGCTGGAAGCCATGGCCGCACTCCGTCCACTCAAGGCCGTGCGCGAGTTCGGCCCCGTGATCGAGGGTGAGGAGTCCGTGCAGCAGGTACTGGGCCACACGGCACGCACGCTGCGTTGGCTGCGATCCGAAGTGGTGAGACTGATGAACGAGGGCTTGAACGAACAACAGGTGCTCGCAGCCATCCGGTACCCTCAAGAGCTCTTCTGTGTGCCATGGATGCAGCCAAGCTATGGCGACCCCAGCTACATCGTGCGCGACATTTATCGCTCCGAGAACGGCTGGTGGGACCGCAACCCGACCTCCTTGCATCCGGCAGCGCCCGAAGCCGTTGCGACCGCCGTGGCGGAAGCCATCACCGACAAAAGCGCCTTGATCAAGCATGCCCAAACACTGGGCGATTCAGGGCAGCATCAATTGGCGCTCCATGTGATCGACCTGCTGGCCCTGTCAGACAGCGACGCACCCGATATCACCCTGGCCCGAAAACTCAAGGCAAGCTTGTTGCGGCAACGCGCAACCCAGGTTGAGAGCTTTGTCTCTCAAAATCTCTACCGCGTGAGTGCCGACATGATCGAGCAATCCACATCATGCCGGTTCGGAATTCACTGAGGCAAAACGTGCCCTCATGGGAACCCTGGCACGATGCATGAAAACAGGCGCGTCAAACCGTTGACCCTGTGCCTTGAAACCCCTTCACAGTGCGCGTGCCTGGATTTCAAAGGCTGGCAGGCCTGCACCCTACTCGCTGCGCGGAAGTTCGTGGTGAGCGAGGCTGGCTGTCAGCACCTCGCCTCATCGGGCACCAACGATCCGAGCCAGCGTTTCCTCCAGTAGGCTCCGGTCCGCCAGACGCTTGGCGTCGGTGCGCTGAGCCAGGTTGTGTAGCTTGCGCCGCACAGCCGGCAAATCGACCGCATGTGGAAGCCCAATGAGATCGAAGTCCGGCTGCTGATCTTCAATGGATCGTAGGAACGCACATGATGGCTCATCAAGCCAACTGGCGACACGCGCCAACAGGCGTTCACGAATGCCCAGCAAGACTTCGGCTTCAATGGGCTCTGCCGTCATGCCCTTGAAGTGCACCTCGAAGGTAGCCGAGAAATCCGCTGGCACGCGAGGTGCCAGCATCTCCCAAGCAGGCTTGGGGCTACAGGTCAGATAGACGAGGAAAGTCCGCCAGAGTACCTGATCAGCTCGTTTGTCTTCCAGCAACAAGCCAACATCGAAAAGATCGCGCGGATGCTGCCGCGAGAGTGCCGCTGCCAGCTTGCCGGCGTAGAGATCAGCAAAGTCCAACACCTGCACCGAGGCGAAACCGAACGCGTCCTCCACCCTTGGGCGTACCACCATGTTGCGTACTGGATGCACCGCCCCCCGCATGACCGGGGTTGTCTCGATCTGCACACGCGCACGACCGCGACTGGCCACCAACCGCGTAACGCCTGAGCCTTCGCCTGCAGACAACTGCACCTGCAACTGCAGGGGCCGGGTGCGCAGCCTGTCGGCCAGTCGCCCAAGCGCTTCGGCGATCAGCTTCGCATCCTCGGCATAGCCATGTACCGGCAACCAAGCCAGATCAATGTCCACCGACAAGCGTGGCAGGTCGTGCTCGAACAGATTGATTGCCGTGCCGCCCTTGAGCGCAAAACGCGGTTCCTGCGCCAGTAGCGGCAGGATCTCGACCAGCAGCCGGACCCGGTCGGTATAGCGGCGATCCCAGTGATCAAGCCAGGTGTTCATCGAGGTCTGCCGGCAAGGTGATCTGATAGGTCGGATGCAGGCGGCCGCCAGGCACCAGTGCGCGCTTTCCCCGGCCCAGATCAACCCCCTCCAGCGACACGTGCGACAGCCACGCATGCCGGTGGCGCTGGGCCAGCGCCAGAAACACCCGTTTGGCCTTGATGCTGCAACAGTGGCGCAACAGCAGGCCAACCCGCTGCGGCCGCAGCGTCGTCATGGCCTGCATCAGCGCATCGGCCTCGTAGACCCACGTTGCGCCTGCGATGCCATCGCACAGCTCCAGCATGGCCCGCTCGGGCGTAGAGCAGACCAAGGCATCGGTGCCTGGCGCCGCCTGGTACCAGGCCAGCCCTTGTTCGGACAGCGTGTTCTCAGACACCTCCGATATGAACGACAAGGATGACAGATCGAACGCCCCTCTGCCCAAGAACTCGAAACGCTGCTCCAACGGGAGCTTGTAGAGCCAACCCGGTGACCGCTCCGGCCCATACAACGTGATTGCTCCTGCGTCGCCCAGACGCAGGTAGTGCTCGTGCCCCTGCAGGCTTAGAGCGAATCGGCCGCCGACATGCAGTGGCATCCCCTCGCCAACCTGCAAGCTGCGAACCACCCCCTCCCACTGCAGGTGGCCACCCTTGCGCATGTAAACGCCGCGTACAGGTGACACCAGCCAGCCGCTGCTCACATAACGCGCGACGAGGCTGTTGGAGTAGCCGTGCGCTCGCAGCCAGCGGCTCGATATCAGGCGTGTGTCGCCAAGCTCGGCCAGCAGCAGGTTCAGCTTCCCTTTTTTTTGATCACTCATGATGCTCAAAATACAGCTTTTATAAACTCTTGCCAAGGCCTGAAGGTTTGGTTTAAGATGAAAAAGATCACTATAAGTAATCTTTTTACGACAAAAATAAACCACGCGCCGGGCATCGGTGGCACATTCAGAGAGAGCTGTCATGCCGTTCTCCCTTCACAATGCCGCGCTGCAGACGGACACCACCACGTATTCAGAAAGCGGCTTCGGCACATGGGTTCGCCTGTCAATCCAGGCATCTACCATATCCGCCCACTCCGCAGCATATGGCGCCGCTGCTCGGCGTACTCGGCCGTGTTGCGGATCGAACGCGAGGAACAGCAGTCCTCGTGGGCGAGCGGCAGGTCGTCGGCCTTGGTGCGCTCGGACACGATCTGGGTCACTCGGCTGAGCGTCGCCTTGGACATGCGGCGGTCAGGCGGCGTTTCTCCCGCAGCTTCTCCAGCGCGGGAGACTTGCCCTGCGCGACGGCCTTCTTGGCGGCGATCACGCTTTTCACGGGCCATCACCAGCGAAATATTGGGGCTTGAGATTGCGTATTGCTGGGTCGGTCAGCAGCGAGGTCGTTCTCCTGTTTCGTGACGGCTTTCACTGCCAACGATCAGGAGGCCTGCTGACGCCGGGAAAGCCGCCTCAAACAAGCTTTCCCAATAAGACCTTTACCGTGAAACACGGGTTGGGTCTGGATAGTGAACTGGCAGGCCTTGATCCGGCCCTCGGTTCTTGCCGCCAGTTCCACCGCCAACCTTTTCTGCTGGCCGGCGATAACAACCGATAGCTGCCGTGACGTATTCTTTTTTAAATCAATACGTTACGGCAGTTTCTCGATCATCTGAGATAGTCCCAGAAGGACCTGATTTCACTCCCACTCGATCGTCGCTGGCGGCTTGGAGCTCACGTCGTAGGTGACGCGGTTGATGCCACGCACCTCGTTGATGATTCGGCTGGAGACCTTCTTCAGCAACGCGTAGGGCAGCTCGGCCCAGTCAGCGGTCATGAAGTCGCTGGTCTGCACGGCGCGCAGGGCCACCACGTAGTCGTAGGTGCGGCCATCGCCCATCACGCCCACGCTCTTGACCGGCAGGAAGACGGTGAATGCCTGGCTGGTGAGGTCGTACCAGGTCTTGCCGGTGGCCTCGTCACGGAAGTTGCGCAGCTCTTCGATGAAGATGGCGTCGGCGCGGCGCAGCAGGTCGGCGTATTCCTTCTTGACCTCGCCCAGGATGCGCACCCCCAGGCCGGGGCCCGGGAAGGGATGGCGGTAGACCATTTCGTGAGGCAGGCCCAGGGCGACGCCCAGCTCGCGCACTTCGTCCTTGAACAGCTCGCGCAGGGGCTCCAGCAGCTTCAGGCCCAGTTGCTCGGGCAGGCCGCCCACGTTGTGGTGGCTCTTGATGGTGACGGCCTTCTTGCTCTTGGCACCGCCCGACTCGATCACGTCGGGGTAGATGGTGCCCTGGGCCAGGAAGGTGGCGCCCTTGTGGCCGCCATTGCCGGCCTTGAGCTTGGCCGCTTCGGACTTGAAGACTTCGACAAACTCGCGACCAATGATCTTTCGCTTGGCTTCGGGCTCGCTGACGCCGGCCAATTGCCCCAGGAACAGGTCGGAGGCATCCACACGGATCACCTTGGCGTGGAGCTTGCCTTCAAACATCTCCATCACCATGTCGCCCTCGTTCAGGCGCAGCAGACCGTGGTCGACGAACACACAGGTCAGTTGGTCGCCGATGGCGCGGTGGATCAGCGCGGCGGCCACGCTGGAGTCCACGCCACCCGACAGGCCCAGGATCACCTCTTCGTCGCCCACCTGCTGGCGGATCTTTTCGACCGCCTCACTGATGTAGTCGCCCATGATCCAATCCGGCGAGACGCCGCAGATGCCCAGCACAAAGCGCTGCAACAAGGCCGGGCCTTGTTTGGTGTGCGTGACTTCGGGGTGGAACTGCACGGCGTAGAAGCGACGGTCTTCGTCGGCCATGCCGGCGATGGGGCAGCTGTCGGTGCTGGCCATGAGCTTGAAGCCCGGGGGCAGCTCGGTGACCTTGTCGCCGTGGCTCATCCACACGTCGAGCATGCCATGGCCTTCGTCGGTGACGAAGTCCTGGATGCCTTCGAGCAGACGGGTATGCCCGCGGGCGCGCACCGCGGCAAAGCCGAATTCACGCTTGTGGCCGCCTTCGACCTTGCCGCCCAACTGGTGCGCCATGGCTTGCATGCCATAGCAGATGCCCAACACCGGAATCCCCAGCTCGAACACGGCCTGAGGCGCCTTGTCGGTGGTTTCTTCATAGACGCTGGCATGGCTGCCGGACAGGATCACGCCCTTGAGCTGGCCATCGGCCGCGTATTGGCGAATCCACTCGTCAGACACGTCGCAGGGATGAACCTCGCAGAACACATGGGCTTCGCGCACGCGACGTGCGATCAGCTGGGTGACCTGGGAGCCGAAGTCGAGGATGAGGATTTTCTGGTGTTGCATCGCAGGGGCTTCGCTTACTCGGCGCGGTAGTTGGGCGCTTCTTTGGTGATCTGCACGTCGTGCACGTGGCTTTCGCGGATGCCGGCCGAGGTGATCTCGACGAATTCGGCACGCTCATGCATTTCGGCAATGGTGCCGCAACCGCAGTAGCCCATGGAGGCCCGGATGCCGCCCGCCATCTGGTACACGATGGAGACCATGGAGCCCTTGTAGGGCACACGGCCTTCGATGCCTTCGGGCACCAGCTTGTCGGCATTCGGGTTGCCGGTGCTGGACTCCTGGAAGTAGCGGTCGGCACTGCCTTGTTGCATGGCGCCGATGCTGCCCATGCCGCGGTAGCTCTTGTAGCTGCGGCCCTGGAACAGGATCACTTCGCCCGGGGCTTCTTCGGTGCCCGCAAACATGCCGCCCATCATCACGGTGGAGGCGCCTGCCGCCAAAGCCTTGGCGATGTCACCGCTGTAACGAATGCCACCGTCGCCGATCAGGGGCACACCGGTGCCTTTCAGCGCACTGGCCACGTTGTCGATGGCCATGATCTGGGGCACACCCACGCCGGCCACGATGCGGGTGGTGCAGATCGAGCCGGGGCCGATACCGACCTTGACCGCATCGGCACCGGCTTCCACCAGGGCCAGCGCCGCAGCGCCGGTGGCGATGTTGCCACCAATGACTTCGATCTGGGGGTAGTTCTGCTTGACCCAGCGCACGCGCTCGATCACACCCTTGCTATGGCCGTGGGCGGTGTCGACCACGATGGCATCGACGCCGGCCCGGACCAGGGCTTCAACGCGTTCTTCGGTGCCCTCACCCACGCCGACGGCAGCGCCCACCCGCAGACGGCCCGAGGGATCGCGTGCGGCATTGGGGAAGCTGGTCTGTTTGGTGATGTCTTTGACAGTGATCAGGCCCTTGAGCTCAAAGGCGTCATTGACCACCATCAGGCGCTCCAGGCGGTGCTTGTTCAGCAGGGCCTTGGCCTCTTCGGCGGTGGCGCCCTCTTTGACCGTGATGAGTTTCTCGCGCGGCGTCATGATCTGCGAGACCTTGACGTCGTAGCGGGTTTCAAAACGCAGGTCACGGCCGGTCACGATGCCCACCACCTTGCCACCGTCGCACACCGGGAAACCCGAGATGCCCAGTTGCTCGGACAGCTGCATCACCTGCAGCACGGTGTGCTCCGGGGTGATGACCACCGGATCGCGCAACACGCCGGATTCGTAGCGCTTGACCTTGGCCACCTGAGCGGCCTGCTCTTGCGCAGTGAGGTTCTTGTGGACGATCCCGATGCCCCCTTCCTGGGCGATCGCGATCGCCAGGCGGGCTTCCGTCACCGTGTCCATGGCGGCAGACACCAAGGGCAGGTTCAGGGTAATGTTTCGGGTGAATTTCGTGGCGAGGGAAGTGTCCTTTGGCAGGACTTGGGAGTACGCTGGCACCAACAACACATCGTCGAAGGTGAGCGCTTTTCCGAGAAGGCGCATGTCAAAGCTCCAAAAGAAGGATTGTAGCCGTGTCGGGGACCCTTGACCGGCTGGCCCCTCACAACCTGCTTTTGGCGGACTGTCGCGGGACAATGGCCGCAGGATAAACTCAGGCCATGAGATCACTTTTGCTGCTGCTTTCTGCCGCCCTGCTGATGGCGGCGACCCCTGCTTTTGCCCAATGGATGTGGCTGGACAAGGATGGCCGCAAAGTGTTCAGCGATCGGGCCCCGCCACCCGAGGTGCCGGCCAAGAGCATCCTGAAGCAGCCTGGCATGCCGGCGCGTTCCGCAGGCGATGCCTCGGGGGGCAACGACGCGGCAAATGGCGCTCGCAGCGACACGCCGGACGCCCCCAAACCCGCCGCCAACCCTGGCAAGAGCAATCTGGACAAGGCCGTCGAAGAGCGCAAGCGCCAGGCCGAAGCGGCAGAAAACGAGAAAAAGAAAGCAGAAGAGGCACGCATTGCCAGCCAAAAGGCCGACAACTGCGCGCGGGCCCGCCAGAACATGGCCACCCTGCAATCAGGCATCCGACTGGCGCAGGTCAACGAAAACGGCGAGCGGGTCATTCTGGACGACAGTGCCCGCAACGCCGAAGTCACCCGTGCTCAGGCCACGATCGACTCGGATTGCCGCTGACTGGCTGGCACCCAGCGCCGGCAGCGGCGGGGCCAGCCCGCCTCAGGCGCCGTAACCGGCCGCAGCCCCTGGCCGGCGCCGGGCGAACAGACCGGTGCCCCGTGCACCTTGCTTGGCAAAGCGCTCGCGCCGCGCGACCTTGGGGTCGACCACCAGGGCGCGACACAGCTCGACCCGGTCACCCTCCCGCAGGGGCTGATCCCAGCCAGCCCGCCGCCCCCAGACACTGACGGTGTAGTGGTTCAGATCGATGCCCTCGCCGGCTTCCAGCCATCCCGAGGCACGAAGCGCCTGCATGACCGTGACGGGCGCAGGCAGCCTCAGTGCCTGCTCGAGCACCTGACGAGGCGCCGGGGCCATCGCCACGGTGAGGGTCAGCAACGGGGTGGACTCAGCCATACACCTGCTCAGCCCGTTTGACGAAAGCATCCACCAGGCTGCCGGCAATCTTGTCGAAAACCGGCCCGACCAGCGCGCCAAGCGCCTTGTTGGAAAAACCATAGCTCAGCACCAGCTCAACACGACAGGCGCGCTGCGTGCCATCACCCACCGGCAAAAATTGCCAGGTGCCTTCGAGCTTGGAAAAAGGCCCCTTCACCAGTTTCATGCCCACCTCGCGGCCTTCCACATGGGTGTTTTCAGTGACGAAGGTCTGACGGATGCCGCTGAAGGCGATGCCCACCTCGGCCGTCATACCGCCCTCTTGCTTGGCCAGGACCTGGGCGTGGTCGCACCAAGGCAGAAATTGGGGGTATTGCGCCACATCGGTGACCAGCTTGAACATTTCCTGCGGGCTGTACCAGATCAGGACGGACTTGTTGACGGTTTTCATGAATTTGCGGGCCAGCCCGCAACTCGGCGCCCCACAGGCACCGGGGCGCCTAAAATCTTGGGTTCAGGCGAAACGGATTGTAGTGAGTGGCTGCCGCCTTTTGGCCGCAAGCCGCGGCGATGGCAGGGTCGGGATGGCCCGGCTCTTTCAATCTCTTGTTGCCGCCCCATCTGGACACCATGGCGAAAAAACCCGAAACCTCTACCCGCATTGCCGACAACAAGAAGGCCGCGTTCAATTATTTCTTCGAAGAGCGCTTCGAGGCGGGCATGGTGCTGCAAGGCTGGGAGGTCAAGGCCGCCCGCGAAGGCAAAGTCCAGCTCACCGACGGCTATGTCGTGATCCGTGATGGCGAGCTGTATGTGCTGGGCTGCATGATCAACCCGCTGAGATCAGCCTCCACCCACGTCAGCCCGGACTCCATCCGCACCAAAAAGCTGCTGATGAAGAAAGACGAAATCAAGCGCCTGATCGGCAAGGTGGAACAAAAAGGCTACACCCTGGTGCCGATCAACCTGCATTGGAAGAACGGCAAGATCAAGTGCGAAGTGGCTCTGGCCAAGGGCAAGGCCGAGCACGACAAGCGCGACACCATCAAGGACCGCGAGGGCAAGCGTGAGGTGGAGCGGGCCATGAAGAGCCGCAACCGCTGACCCTGAAATTTTTTTCAGCGTCACGGAATATTCCGGGCTCGCGACGTGTTCACCCACTTGCAGACCCCCTGCATACCCAGGAGAACACCATGACCCCCTTGAATTTTTCGCGTTCGGCGCTTGTCGCCACTCTGTTGGCCACTGCTTTGCTGGGCGGGTGCGCCTCGATGAGCTCGCCTCCCCTGCCCGCCACGGTGTCGGGCGATGCGCTGGTGGGCCCCAGCGGCATGACGCTTTACGTGTTTGACCGAGACACCGCCGGCTCAGGCAAATCGATGTGCAACGGTCCTTGCGCCACCAACTGGCCGCCTCTGAAGGCCAGCGCCACCGACAAGGCCCGCGGCGACTACAGCGTGCTCACCCGCGATGATGGCCAACTGCAGTGGGCCTTCAAAGGCAAGCCGCTGTACCACTGGGCCAAAGACAGCAAGCCGGGCGACCGCACGGGCGACGGTTTCAATCAGGTCTGGCACACGGCCCGCCCCTGATCGTCTCAAACCATGAATGCCACGGCGCTCAGCGAACACATTCCCCGCCTGCGGCGCTATGCCCGCTCGCTGACGGGTGACCGCTGGGCTGCCGACGATCTGGTGCAAGACACCCTGGAACGAGCCTGCAGCAAGTGGCGACTGTGGCTGCCCGGCACCGACCTGCTGGCCTGGTTGTTCACGCTGATGCACAACGTGTTCATCAACCAGTTGCGCCGGCCAGCCCTGCACATCGTGAGCGACAGCCCCGGGCAGGACGATCTGAGCGGCTCGGCGCTGGACCGCGTGGCCGCCCCCGTCTCGGGCCATGAGCAGGCCATGGACTTGCAGCGCTGCCTGCTGCGGCTGCCACACGAGCAACGGGAAACCCTGCTGCTGGTCAGCCTGGAAGACCTCAGCTATGAACAGGTGGCGCACATCACCGGCGTGCCTGTGGGCACCGTGATGTCACGCCTGTCGCGCGGCCGGGCGCGACTGCGGGAATTGCTCGAAGCCCCGGCACGGCCCCAGGCCGCGGTACCAGCCCAGACGCCGGACACCACGGGCAAGGTGCACCCGATTGCCCGGCAACGGCCTCATTGAGGCCCCCACAGCCCATCCAGCCATGCCTGACAACACCCCACACCCCTCTCAGGGCCAGCCGCCGAACCTGCCGCCCGATGACGTTCTGCAGGCCTTGATCGACCAACGCCTGGGCCCTGCCGATAGCGCCGCCGCCTGGCAGGCCCTGGCTCGCGAGCCGGCCCGGACTGCCGAGGTGCAGGCCCAGCAGGCCGATCGGCTGGCCCTGCAGGCGCTGCATGCCGAGGTGCTTGAAGAACCCATCCCCACCGTGTTGCAGGCGACGCTGGAGCGCGCCGGCAGACGACAGCAGCACTGGCACAGCGCTGCCCGATGGTCTGCCATGGCCGCGGCCGTGTTGCTCACGTTTGGTGCAGGCTGGTGGAGCCGGGGCCTGCAAGCCCCTGGCCAGAACCTGGCGCTGGATCGCGCGCCTGGCCACCAGTTCTCGGCGCAGGCCAGCGTGGCCCATGCGGTGTATGCCCCCGAACAGAAACACCCTGTGGAGGTGGATGCCAGCCAACAACAACATCTGGTGCAGTGGCTCTCCAAGCGGCTGGGACGCCCACTCAAACTGCCCGACCTGCAAACCAAAGGGTATGCCCTGGTCGGGGGCAGATTGCTGCCCGGCGACACCGGTGCGCGTGCCCAGTTCATGTACCAGGATGGGCAAGGGCATCGGCTCACGCTGTACCTGGGTGCCCTGCCCCCATCGCCAGCGCAGGGCACAGGGACAGGCCAAACTCAGGCCGGAGCCGCCCCGCTGGCGGGGTTCAGTTTCAGCCAGGAGGGGCCGGTGCCCTCTTTCTATTGGGTCGAGGGCGATTTCGGCTATGCCCTGCAGGCCGATCTGCCACGCCAAGTCTTGCTGGACCTGGCGTTGGCCGTCTACAAGCAGCTCTGAGGCCGCGTCAAAGACCTCGGGGCTCAGCCCTTCAGGTCACGCAAGGGGTGCTCGGACGCCGACCAGGGGCTGCTGAAGAACTGAGCCACCAGATCCGCAGGCACGTCTTCGACCCGGCTGGGGTTCCAGCGTGGCTGGTGGTCCTTGTCCACGGCCAGCGCACGGATGCCCTCCACCGTCTCGCTTTGGCCAGGGCGCAGGTGAAAGCAGCGGTGCACCATGTCTCGTTCCATGCGCAGGTCTTGCGCCAGGTCCAGGCTGCGGGCGCGCCGGATCTGCTCCAGCACCACATGCAGCATCAAAGGGGAACGCTTGCGCAAGGTGGCCGCCGTGTGACGGGCCCAGTCGTCGCCAGAAGCCGCCAGCGAGGCCACGATGGTGCTGGCATCCGCCAGGGCGAAATGCTGGTCCACCGCAGCGCGGTGGGCTTGCTCTGCCGCTGGTGGCTGAACCCATTGGGTCTGCAAAAAGGCCTGCAGCGCCTCGGTCGTGGCCCATTCACCGCTGGCCAGGGCCTCCCACAGGCCGGCCTGCCGCTCTGCGGGCAGGTAGTGGTCTGCCAGCCCATATACCAAGGCGTCCGCGGCACCGATGGCATCCCCCGTCAAGGCCAGCCATTCGCCCACGCGGCCAGGGCAGCGCGACAGAAAGTAGCCGCCCCCCACGTCCGGGAACAGGCCGATGTTGGTCTCGGGCATGGCCATCTTGGTGCGCTCGGTCACGATGCGCACGCTGCCGCCCTGGCTGATGCCCATGCCACCACCCATGACGATGCCATCCATGAAGGCGATGTAGGGCTTGGGGTAGGCATGGATCAGGTGGTTGAGCGCGTACTCTTCGGTGAAGAAGGCTTCCAGATCCGGATCAGCCGTTGTTCCGGCCTGGTGCAGAAAACGGATGTCGCCACCGGCACAGAACGCCCCGAAAGCGCCCTCCTTGTTGCAGCCACGGATCGCGACAGCCAGCACGGCCGGGTCTTGCGCCCAGGCCTGCAAGGCCACCGTCAGGTCACGCACCATGCCCAAAGAGAGCGCATTCAGCGCCCGAGGCCGGTTCAGCGTGATCAGACCAACGCGGCCACACACCTCGGTCACCACGTCGCCATTGAAAATACTCATGCGTTTTGCTCCTTCCAACCTAATAGTTCGTTGAATACCAGGGCCCCGATCACCAGAGCCCCGCCGGCCAGCACTTGCGGTGCGGGCCGCTCTCCGGCCCCAAGCCAGGCCAGCAGAATGCCGAAAATCACCTCCAGCAGGGCCAGCAAGGCCACCTCGGGGGCCTTCAGGACCCGCGCGCAGCGCACCGCCAGCACACAGGGAATCGCCAGCTGAACCACCCCCAGCAGGGCCAGCCAGCCCAGATCCGAGCCACTGGCCTGAAAGGGAAACGCCAGCGGCAAGGTGGTCAGGACCGAAATCAATGCGCCGATCAGCACGGAGGGCACCAGATCGATGGTGTGACCCTGGGCATGGGAGCGCTGAACGACGGTCCAATTGATCGAACCCGCCAGCGGTACACACAAAGCAACCAGGGTACCGACCCAGGGAGCATGGCCCAATTGGCTGCCATACATCCAGGCGATGCCCAGCCCGGCCACCACGATGGCCAGCCAGGTCCGTGTAGCGATGCGATGTCCCAGAAACACCCGCGCAATCAAGGCCGTGAACAAGGGCCCCAAGGCCATGGTGACCAGTACGTTGGCCACCGTGGTCAGCATGATGGCCACCATGAAGGCTGTGAACATCACACTCCAGCACACCCCCGATACCCACAGCGCCCGCCCACCATGGCGCATGTTGGCGTACACGGCGCGCCCCTGCACCAGAGGCAGGATCAGCAACAAGGCCAGCACATTGAACAGGCTGCGCCAGAAGGTGACCTCAAAACTCTGGGCATGGTCGAGTTGACGCGTCACGACGCCTGCAATCGACCACATCAGGGTCACGGCCACCATCAGAATGACCGCTCGGGAATGGGAAAGTCGCATCACAAAGAAAGAAAAGCCGGGCCCCTCATGGGGCCCGGACAAGGGGACTGACCCGGCGCATCGGGCCAAATTGAATATTTTGCACGATCCTCAGCCCGACGCGTCGAGCGCGGGGCCGTCTGCCGCCGTGCCACCCGGATTGGTGCCGGGGGCGGGGTCAGAGCCAGGATCGGGATCGGGCCGCGCTCAGTCGCGGATCTCCAGGGCGCGGTTCAAGCTCAGCGCAGCCAAGGTACCGATGGCGCCCGACAGCAAGTAGATTCCCACATAGGCCAGACCAAAATGGGCCGACAAGCCCAAAGCCACCAGCGGCGCAAAGCCAGCGCCGACCAGCCAGGCCAGGTCAGAGGTCAGCGCCGCCCCGGTGTAACGGAACTTGGCCGGGAAATTGGCGGTCACAGCACCAGCGGCCTGTCCATAAGAAAGCCCCAACAGTAAAAAGCCGGTCACGATGAAGGCATCCTGGCCCGATTGGCCACCCCCCATGAGGGTGGGCGCGGCGGCACTGAACAAGGCAATCAAGGCCGCCAGGGTCCCCAGTGTGGTACGGCGCCCAAAGCGGTCTGCAATCAGGCCCGACATCACCACCCCCCCGGCGGCGAGCACCGAGCCGAACATCTGCACCATGAGGAACTCACTGATGGAGCGGTTGGAATACAAGGTGATCCAGGACAGTGGAAATACCGTGACCAGGTGGAACAGCGCATAGCTGGCCAGGGCAGCCAGGGCGCCAATGATCAGGTTGCGGCCTTGCGAGCGCACCAGCTCGGTCACGCGGGTGGGTTGCAGTTCACGCTCTTCAAGAAGCCGGGCGTATTCATTGGTCGAGACCAGACGCAGGCGGGCAAACAGGGCCACCACGTTGATGGCGAATGCCACATAGAAGGGGTAACGCCAGCCCCACTCAAGAAAATCAGATGCCTCCAGGTTGCCCAGCAGGTAAGAGAACAGGCCCGCGGCGATGAAGAAGCCCAGCGGCGCGCCCAATTGCCCGAGCATCGCATACCAGCCCCGGCGCTCAGCCGGCGCGTTCAGCGCCAACAAGGAGGGCAGACCATCCCAGGAGCCCCCCAGGGCAATGCCTTGCGCCACCCGGAACACCGACAGCAGCACGATGGAAGCCATGCCCAACTGCGCATACGAGGGCAAAAAGGCCATGCCCGCCGTCGACAGCCCCAGCAGGAACAAGGCCAGGGTCAGTTTGGCCTCACGCCCCATGTGCCGCTGAATGGCCATGAACAGCACCGACCCCACCGGGCGGGCCACAAAGGCAAACGAGAACACCACAAACGAATACAGCGTACCTTCCAGCCGCCCCTCAAACGGAAAGAAGACGCTGGGAAAAACCAGCACCGACGCGATGGCATAGACGAAGAAATCGAAATACTCGGACGCTCGCCCGACAATCACGCCAACGGCGATCTCTCCGGGGGCGATGGGACTGCCGTGGGCGCCGTGGCCCTCGCGGCGGACTGCGTCCTGAGACGGCAGGTTTGCTTCGGCGCCAAGGCCGAGGGTATGAGTCATGCTGGACACCATAGTTTGCCTCTCAAATAGTTGTGCCATCCGCCCGGGCAGGCCCAAAGCGAACCCCCACCGACATTTGACCTGGGACAAAACGTCCAATCGCCAAAAACGGCAGGCAGCGCTAGATTACCGCACCCAATCTCCTTAGCACATACTGCTTTTCCCTGGCATGACCCTCCTCAAGCCCCTTCGGGGATTGCTGCCGCTGGCTGCAGTTCTCTTGACCGGTTGCAATACCGTGGTGATGAACCCTTCGGGGGACATCGCATCCCAGCAGGCCCACCTGATCGTGGTGTCCACCTTGCTGATGCTGCTGATCATCGTTCCGGTGATCGTGCTGACCTTGCTGTTCGCCTGGCGCTACCGCCAGAGCAACAAGGCCGCGGCCTACGAACCGGACTGGGATCACTCCACCCAGCTGGAGCTGGTGATCTGGGGTGCGCCGCTGCTGATCATCATCGCGCTGGGCCTGCTGACCTGGATCAGCACCCACACCCTGGATCCGTATCGCCCGCTGCATCGGCTGGATGCCCAGCGCGAGATGCCCTCGGACATCAAGCCCCTGACGGTGGAAGTGGTGGCACTGGACTGGAAATGGCTGTTCATTTACCCCGAACAAGGGATTGCCACGGTGAACGAGCTGGCGGCGCCGGTGGACGTGCCGATCCAGTTCAAGATCACGGCCTCGACAGTGATGAACTCGTTCTACATCCCAGCCTTGGCCGGTCAGATTTACGCCATGCCGGGCATGCAGACCCAGTTGCACGCCGTGATCAACCAGGCTGGTGAATTTGAAGGCTTCTCGGCCAACTACAGCGGCGCGGGCTTTTCGGGCATGCACTTCAAGTTCCACGGTCTGAGCGGTGCTGACTTCGAAAAATGGGTGCAGACCAACAAAAACTCGGGCAGCACCCTGGGCCGCAACGAATACCTGAAGCTGGAGCAACCCAGCGAACGTGATCCCGTGCAGCGCTTTGCGAGCGTGGCGCCCGACCTTTACAACGCCATCCTGAACCGCTGTGTGGACAGCAGCAAGATGTGCATGAACGAGATGATGGCCATTGACGCCGCCGGCGGCATGGGCACCAACAACTTCAGCGTGGCCACCCGGGGCGAAGCCCAGGGCTGGAAGCAGCGCGGCGCACGTTACGTGAAGGCCGAGCTGTGCACCCCCAACGACCCCAGCAACCTAGAAGGGGCCTCCAGTGCCTCCACCGGCCTGTGACACGAGCTGCCACTGACGCCTGCGGCCAGACCGCGCACGGCTCCCCTACTCTTTCCCCGCGAGACTGACCATGCTCGAACATCTTGACCTGACGAAGCTTATTTTTGGCCGTCTCTCCTGGGACGCCATCCCGTTCCACGAACCCATTCTGCTGGCCACCTTCATCATGGTGGCGCTTGGCGGCCTGGCCGTGCTGGCCTTGCTGACCAAATTCCGCCTCTGGGGCCCCTTGTGGCGCGACTGGATCACCAGCATCGACCACAAACGCATCGGCATCATGTACATGATCTTGGGCGTGATCATGCTGCTGCGCGGCTTTGCCGACGCGCTGATGATGCGTGCGCAGCAGGCCCTGTCGTTTGGTGACGCCGCCGGCTTCCTGCCGCCGCACCACTACGACCAGGTATTCACGGCCCACGGCGTGATCATGATCTTCTTCGTGGCCATGCCTTTCGTGACGGGCCTGATGAACTACATCGTGCCCATGCAGATCGGCGCGCGCGACGTGTCCTTCCCCTTCCTGAACAACTTCAGCTTCTGGATGACCACCTTCGGCGCCGTTCTGGTGATGGCTTCGCTGTTTGTGGGCGAATTCGCCCGTACCGGCTGGCTGGCCTACCCGCCGCTGTCGGGCATCCTGGGCAGCCCGGACGTGGGGGTGGATTACTACATCTGGTCCCTGCAGATCGCGGGGGTGGGCACGCTGCTCTCGGGGGTCAACCTGATCGCCACGATCGTGAAAATGCGCGCACCCGGCATGACGCTGATGAAGATGCCGGTGTTCACCTGGACCGCCCTGTGCACCAACGTGTTGATCGTCGCAGCCTTCCCGGTGCTGACCGCCGTGCTGGCCCTGCTGTCGCTGGACCGCTATGTCGGCACCAATTTCTTCAGCAACGACCTCGGCGGCAACGCCATGATGTACGTGAACCTGATCTGGATCTGGGGTCACCCTGAGGTCTACATTCTGGTACTGCCTTGCTTCGGCGTGTATTCCGAAATCGTCTCGACCTTCTGCGGCAAGCGCCTCTTCGGCTACACCTCGATGGTCTACGCCACCGTGGTGATCACCATCCTGTCTTACCTGGTGTGGCTGCACCACTTCTTCACCATGGGCTCTGGGGCGAGTGTGAACTCGTTCTTCGGCATCACCACCATGATCATCTCGATCCCGACCGGGGCCAAGATCTTCAACTGGCTGTTCACCATGTACAAGGGTCGCATCCGCTTCGAGGTGCCCATGCTGTGGACCATCGGTTTCATGGTGACCTTTGTGATCGGCGGCATGACAGGCGTCTTGCTGGCCGTGCCCCCGGCCGACTTCGTGCTGCACAACTCGCTGTTCCTGATCGCCCACTTCCACAACGTGATCATCGGCGGCGTGGTGTTTGCCGTGTTTGCCGCCATCAACTTCTGGTTCCCCAAGGCCTTTGGGTACAAACTGGACTCGTTCTGGGGCAAGTGCTCGTTCTGGTTCTGGCTGGTCGGCTTCTACCTGGCCTTCATGCCGCTGTACGTGCTGGGCCTGATGGGCGTGACCCGTCGTCTGAGCCACTTCGAAGACCCGTCGCTGCAGATCTGGTTCCAGGTGGCCGCCTTCGGTGCCGTGTTGATTGCCCTCGGCATCGGCAGCTTCATCATCCAGCTGGTGGTGAGCTACCTGCGCCGCGAACAACTGCGCGACACCACGGGTGACCCATGGAATGCCCGTACCCTGGAATGGTCCACTTCGTCGCCGCCGCCCGACTACAACTTTGCCTTCACCCCCGTGGTGCATGACAACGATGCCTGGGACGACATGAAGAGAAACGGCTACCAGCGTCCGCAGCAGGGCTTTGTGGCCATCCACATGCCCAAGAACACGGCCGCCGGCTTCGTGATCGCTGCGCTGAGTGCCGCCACGGCCTTCGGCCTGATCTGGCAGATGTGGTTGCTGGTCGGTCTGGGCTTTGTGGCCACACTGGCTGCCATCATCGTCCACACCTTCAACTACAAGCGCGACTACTACATCCCGGCCGAAGAGGTCGTGCGTGTTGAAGCCGCCCGTACCCGCCAACTGGCCACCGCCCATGTCTAAGTCACACACCGCCTCTGCCGGCCTGGCCGGCGCATCGGCGGGCTCGAACCCGAGCTCGCGCTACTACGTGCTGGAACACCATCCGGAAAACGGCACGCTGCTGGGCTTCTGGCTCTACCTGATGAGCGATTGCCTCATCTTTGCCTGCCTGTTTGCCACCTACGCCGTGTTGGGGCGCAGCTATGCGGCCGGCCCCTCGGGCGCCGAGCTGTTCGACCTGCCCCTGGTGGCGGTCAACACCTCGCTGCTGCTGCTGTCGTCCATCACCTATGGCTTTGCCATGCTGGAAATGCAGAAGAAGCGCCTGAACAGCACCATCGCCTGGCTGCTGGTCACCGGCGTGTTGGGCGCGGGCTTCATCAGCCTGGAGCTGTATGAATTTGCCCACCTGATCCACGAAGGTGCCGGCCCGCAGCGCAGTGCCTTCCTGTCCTCCTTCTTCACGCTGGTGGGCACCCACGGCCTGCACGTCAGCTTCGGTCTGGTGTGGCTGGTGACGCTGGTGTTCCAGCTGAAGCAGCACGGCCTCAACGCCGCCAACCGCCGCCGTCTGCAATGTCTGTCGATGTTCTGGCACTTCTTGGACGTTGTCTGGATCGGCGTTTTCACCTTCGTTTACCTGATGGGAGTTCTGCCATGAGCGCACACCACCACGACCACGCCGATCATGGCCATGGTCACGACGACCACGATGAGCATGGCGGCCACGACCATGGCAGTCTGAAGAGCTACGCCACGGGTTTCATCCTGTCGGTGATCCTGACCGCCATCCCGTTCTGGCTGGTGATGGGCAAGACCTTCGGCAGCTCCAGCACCACCGCCATGGTGATCCTGGGCTTTGCCGCCGTGCAGATTGTGGTTCACATGGTGTACTTCCTGCACATGAACACCCGTTCCGAAGGCGGCTGGTCAATGCTGGCCCTGATCTTCACCACCATGCTGGTGGTGATCACACTGGCCGGTTCGCTCTGGGTGATGTTCCACCTGAACCACAACATGATGCCGACCTCGGCACATGAGATGCGCAACCTGCCATGAGCCTGACGGCAACCCCCCAATCAACGGCAGAACCACGACAGCGCTCTCGCGCACTGCACGTGGCCCTGCTGTTGGCCGGGGTGTTGCTGATGGTCTTGTTTCTGGCCCTGGGCTCCTGGCAGGTGCAACGCCTTGGCTGGAAGCTGGACCTGATCGAGCGCGTCGAACAACGCGTGCACGCACCAGCCACACCGGCCCCCGGCCCGGGCCAATGGCCCCAAATCACGGCCCGCAGCGATGAGTACCGCCACGTCAGCCTGCGCGGGCACTTGCTTTCGGACAAGACGAGCCTGGTACAGGCCTCGACCGTGCGGGGTGCCGGCTTCTGGGTGTTGACCCCCTTGCGCACCTCGACTGGCGCGGTGGTGTTCATCAACCGCGGCTTTGTAGAGCACCGGGCGCCCGTGGCTGACCCCGTGACGAGCGAGATCGAGATTCAGGGCCTGTTGCGGCTGAGCGAGCCTGGAGGCGGCTTCCTGCGTCACAACGATACCGCCGAACAACGTTGGTACTCACGCGATGTGCAGGCTCTGGCCCAGATCCACGGCCTGAGCACGGTGGCCCCCTATTTCATCGATGCCGACGCAGGTGCCAGCGATCTGGGACAATCCGGCGCAAACGAAGATGCCAAGGCCGGTCAGCCCCAACGCCCCGTGGGGGGCCTGACCGTCGTGAATTTCACCAACAACCACTTGGTGTATGCGCTGACCTGGTATGCCCTGGCCGTGATGGTGGCCGGTGCCCTGGTCTATGCCTGGCGCCAAAAGCACGCCACAGCCTGACCGTCCGCCGCGCCCGTGGTGTGGCGGGCCGAATGAACCGCCTCCCAACCCCTGATGCGCAGCCCATGACAAGCAAAGAGCAATCCCGGCTGGACCACCTGACCGGACACCGCAACATGTTGCTGCTGATCCAGCTGCGCTGGTTTGCAGTGATGGGCCAGATTGCCACCATTGCCGTCGCCAAGCTCATGCTGGACATCCATCTGCCCATGCCGCAGATGGTGGAGGTGCTGGCCTGCCTGATCGGCTTCAACATCGCCAGCCACCTGCGCTGGCATGAACAGCGCGAGGTGGGCAACCATGAGCTGTTGCTGGCCCTGAGCGTGGATGTGGCCGTGCTCACCTTGCAGCTGTACCTGAGCGGCGGTACCACCAACCCGTTTGTCTTTCTTTACCTGCTGCAAATCGCCCTGTGCGCCATGCTGCTCGAGGCTTGGTCGACCTGGGCGATGGTGGTGGTGTGCACGCTGTGTGTGGCAGGCCTGGCCTTGTTGGCCCGTCCACTGGACTTGCCCCTGGACCATGACCGGGGCTTGGCGAGCTTCTACGTGTTGGGCCTGCTGCTGTGCTTCATGTTGAATGCCGCCCTGTTGGTGGTCTTCATGACCCGCATTCAGGACAACCTGCGCCTGCGCGATGCCCGACTGGCCAACCTGAGGCAGCAAGCCGCCGAGCAGGAGCACATCATTCGCATGGGCTTGCTGGCCTCGGGAGCGGCCCATGAACTGGGAACACCCCTGTCGACCCTGGCGGTGATCCTCGGAGATTGGCGGCGCATGCCCTTGTTCCGCCAGAACCCCGACCTGTTGGATGAGCTGACCGACATGCAGGGAGAGTTGGCGCGCTGCAAATCCATCGTCACCGGCATCCTGATGTCGGCTGGTGAGGCACGCGGTGAGGGGGCCGAACGCAGCACCTTGCAGGCCTTTCTCGAACAGGTGGTGACGCAATGGCGCGGTACCCGCGAACTGGGCCAGTTCGAGTTTGAAATGAAGCTGAAGACCGACCTGCCGTTGGCGGCCGACACCACCTTGCGCCAGATGATCTGCAATGTGCTGGACAACGCCCAGGAGGCCTCACCCGGCTGGGTCAAGGTGAGCGCGCAGAGCGACGACGACTGGCTGACCCTGCAGGTGTCAGACCGGGGCGCGGGATTTGCAGTGGAGGTTCTGCGCCAGATTGGCAAACCTTACCAGTCCACCAAAGGGCGCCAGGGCGGTGGATTGGGGCTGTTTCTGGTCTTCAACGTGGCCCGTACCCTGGGCGGCTCGGTGCGGGCCGAAAATCGCCCTGACGGGGGTGCGGTTGTCACCCTGAGATTGCCTTTGCGGGCCATCACACTCGACGACAATAGCGGCCATGGAAGCTGAACGTCTGCTGTTGATCGTTGAAGACGATGCCGCTTTTGCGCGCACCCTGGGCCGATCGTTCGAACGCCGTGGCTATCGCACCTTGCACGCCAGCACCCTGCACGACATGCAGGCCCTGCTGCAAGAACACCAGCCGGCTTATGCCGTGATCGACCTCAAACTCAACGGAGATGCCACTGGCCTGGCCTGCGTGCAGCAGTTGCACCAGAAAGTGCCTGAGGCCTTGATCGTGGTACTGACCGGTTTTGCCAGCATTGCCACCGCGGTAGAAGCCATCAAGCTGGGCGCATGCCACTACCTGGCCAAGCCCTCCAATACCGACGACATCGAAGCCGCTTTTGGCCATGTGGCTGGCAGCACCGAGGTCGAACTGACCAACCGCTCCACCTCGATCAAAACGCTCGAATGGGAGCGCATCCACGAAACCCTGGCCGAGACGGGCTTCAACATCTCAGAAACGGCGCGCCGCCTGGGCATGCACCGCCGCACCCTGGCCCGCAAGCTGGAGAAGCAGCGGGTCAAGTGAGCAGCGTCTCGAAGCCATGGCTTCTGATGAGCTGTTTTAGCCCCCCGCCCAGCCTCGGGCGTTTCCCCAACGGACTCGCCCCTTGATCAAGCTCGTGTCGAGGTAGCCGACCACCCCGAGCCGATATCGGCCCGTCCGAGAAACGCACACCTCACCAGGTCGGCATCCGCTCCAAAAACAAAAAAGGGGGCCCAAAGCCCCCTTCTCTCTTCACAACCCCGCCTGCGTCACATGAACACAGGCGGGGCTGAGTCAGCCACCTCAAGCGCGGCTGGCGCGCTTGCGGTCCTGTTCCTTCAGGTGGCGCTTGCGCAGACGCACCGACTTGGGCGTGATTTCGACCAGTTCGTCGTCCTCGATGAATTCAACGCCGTATTCCAGCGTGAGTTCGATCGGGGGCGTGATCTTGATGGCGTCTTCCTTGCCGCTCACGCGGAAGTTGGTCAACTGCTTGGTACGGGTGGCATTGACCACCAGATCGTTGTCGCGGCTGTGGATACCGACGATCATGCCTTCGTACACCGGGTCGTTGGCCTTCACAAACATGCGGCCACGGTCGTCCAGCTTGCCCAGGGCGTAGGTGAAAATTTCACCATCGTCCATGGAGATCAGCACGCCGTTCTTACGGCCACCGATTTCACCCTTGTGGGGTTCGTAGCTGTCGAAGATGTTGCTGATCAGGCCAGAACCGCGTGTCAGGTTCAGGAACTCGTTGGTGAAACCGATCAGGCCACGGGCCGGGATGCGGTATTCCAGGCGGACGCGACCACGGCCATCGGGTTCCATGTTGACCAGCTCGCCCTTGCGCTCGCCCAGGGCTTGCATCACGCCACCTTGGTGGCCCTCTTCGATGTCGGCCGTCACCATCTCGATCGGCTCGTAGCGCACACCGTCGATGTCGCGGAACACCACACGCGGCTTGGACACGGCCATTTCATAGCCTTCGCGACGCATGTTTTCCAGCAGAATGGTCAAGTGCAGTTCGCCGCGACCCATGACTTCAAAGATACCTTCTTCGTCGGTTTCCTTCACGCGCAGGGCCACGTTGTGTTGCAGTTCCTTTTGCAGGCGGTCCCAGATCTGACGGCTGGTCACGAACTTGCCTTCACGACCGGCCAGCGGCGAGGTGTTGACGCAGAAGTTCATGGTCAGGGTCGGTTCGTCAACCTTCAGCATGGGCAGCGGAGCCGGGTTGTTCACGTCGGTCACGGTGACGCCGATACCGATGTCGGCAATGCCGTTGATCAGCACGATTTCGCCCGGGCCGGCTTCAGTGGACTGGACGCGGTCCAGGCCCTGGAAGGTCAGCACCTGGTTGACGCGGCCCTTGACGGCCTTGCCGTCCGGACCTTCCATGACCAGCACGTCGCTCATGGGCTTGAGCGTACCTTGGCTGATGCGGCCCACACCGATGCGACCCACAAAGGTGGAGAAGTCCAATGCCGAGATTTGCAGTTGCAGAGGAGCGTTCGGGTCACCCTTTTGCGACGGAACGTGCTTCAGGATGGTATTGAACAGGGCCGACATGTCGGGGCCCCATTGTTCACCCGGAACGCCTTCTTCCAGCGAGGTCCAACCATTGATGCCCGAGGCATACACCACGGGGAAGTCCAGTTGTTCGTCGGTCGCGCCCAGCTTGTCGAACAGGTCGAAAGCAGCGTTGACGACCTTGTCCGGGTTGGCGCCGGGCTTGTCGACCTTGTTCACCACCAGGATCGGGCGCAGGCCCAGGGCCAGGGCCTTCTTGGTCACGAAACGGGTTTGCGGCATCGGGCCTTCCTGGGCGTCGATCAGCAGCACCACACCGTCCACCATCGACAGGGCACGTTCGACTTCGCCGCCGAAGTCCGCGTGGCCCGGGGTGTCGACGATGTTGATGTGGGTGCCTTCCCAGCTCACGGCGCAGTTCTTGGCCAGAATCGTGATGCCACGTTCTTTTTCGATGGCGTTGTTGTCCATCACGGTGTCCACGATCTTCTCGTGTTCCGCGAAGGTGCCCGACTGACGCAGCAGTTGGTCAACCATGGTGGTTTTGCCATGGTCAACGTGGGCAATGATGGCGATGTTTCGAATTTGTTTGCTCATTTCGTTTCCTCAGTACGGTTGCCTTCGCTTCCGTGGGTTCGTTCCATGTTTTCAAGAATCTGTTGGATCTCGATGGGGCTCAACAGCCGCTCCGGGATCAGCTCACCGGCCAACGTGTGGCCCACCCCCAGCAAAGCGGGCGGTTCATCACCGAACACCGCCACGGCCTGGGCATCAGCCCAGGCGCCTCGGCGGCGCATGCCGCTCAGAAATCGCCCCGCATTCTGACTGTCCAGCGTGACGCGGGTGTGATGCGTCAGCAAGGTCTGTACCGGCATCAGGCTGGCCAGGCGCTCGCCTTCGGGCAGAGCCTCCAGCGCCTCCAGGCTGACGCACTGGCCTTGGTCGAAGTCACCCGTCACGGTGCGGCGCAAGGACACGAGGTAGGCCCCGCAACCCAGCGCTTCGCCAATGTCTTCGCCCAGGGTACGGATGTAAGTGCCCTTGCTGCAACGGACCTCGATGCGCACCGCAGGAAACCCCTGCTCTGCCGAAACGTCTGTCAGTTGCAGCTCAAAAATGGTCACATCCCGCGCCGGGCGCTCGACATCAATGCCCTCGCGGGCATATTCGTACAAAGCCTTGCCGTCTTTCTTCAGGGCGCTGTGCATGGGCGGCACCTGACGGATCGGCCCCAGAAAGCGTTGGCGGACTGCCGCCAGTGACACCGGGCTGAGGCAGGCGGGATCGACCTCACGGGTCTCGATGATCTCGCCCTCACGGTCGCCCGTGCTGCTGCGCTGACCCAGGCGGGCCACCGCCACATAGGTCTTGTCGGCGTCCAGATGGAGTTGGCTGAACTTGGTGGCAGCACCAAAGCACAGCGGCAGCACCCCGGTGGCCAAAGGATCTAGCGTGCCGGTGTGGCCCGCTTTTTCGGCGCGCAGCAGCCATTTGGCCTTCTGCAAGGCATTGTTGCTCGAGAGTCCGAGCGGTTTGTCGAGCAACAACACCCCATGCACAGGGCGCCGTTGCACCCTTGTGCGTGGCGCGTTCATGGGGTCAGTCGTCTTTCGCGCGAGAAGAAACCGCCTTGGCAATCAAGGCGTTCATGTCGGCCGCACGCTCGGTGGTGCGGTCGAAGTGGAAGTGCAGTGTCGGCACAGTGTGAATGTGCAGACGCTTGAACAGGCCGTTGCGCAGGAAGCCGGCGGCCTGGTTCAGCGCTTCCTCGGTTTCTTTCGGGTCGCCAATCAGGAGACTGAAATACACCTTGGCGTGCGCATAGTCGGGCGTCACCTCCACAGCCTGCAGGGTGACCATGCCGACACGCGGATCTTTGAGTTCGCGCGCGATCAGCTCGGTCAGATCGCGCTGGATCTGATCGGCCACCTTGAAGCTGCGGTTAGGGGTGCTGGATGCCTTGCGTACCATCGTCTTGCTCGGGTCGTCGCCTCACGCTCACAGCGTGCGGGCGATTTCCTTGATCTCGAAGAACTCCAACTGGTCGCCCACGGAGATGTCGTTGTAGTTCTTGAGCTTGATACCGCACTCGAAGCCTTCCTTGACTTCGCGGACATCGTCCTTGACGCGCTTGAGGGACTCAAGCTCGCCAGTGTAGATGACCACGTTGTCGCGCAGCAGGCGGAAGCGTGCCGAGCGGTTGACCATGCCAGAGGTGACCATACAGCCAGCCACCGTGCCGATCTTGGAGGCGACGAACACAGTGCGGATTTCGGCCGTACCGATGACTTCTTCCTTCTTGTCCGGCGTCAGCATGCCCGACATCGCTGCCTTCAACTCATCGACAGCGTCGTAAATGATGTTGTAGTAATGGATGTCAACCGAGTTGCCTTCGGCCGTCTTGCGGGCGCCGGCATCGGCACGCACGTTGAAGCCGATCACGATGGCCTTCGATGCGATGGCCAGGTTGATGTCGGATTCACTGATCGCGCCCACAGCGGCGTAGACCAGTTGCACCTTGACTTCGTCGGTGGAGAGCTTGAGCAGCGAGGCAGCCAGGGCTTCCTGCGAACCCTGCACATCGGCCTTGATGATGATCGGCAAGGTCTTGACTTCGCCTGCCGACATGTCAGAGAACATGTTCTCCAGCTTGGCGGCCTGTTGCTTGGCCAGCTTGGTGTTGCGGAACTTGCCGGCGCGGTAGGTGGCGATTTCACGGGCACGGCGTTCATCCGTGAGCACCATGAATTCATCACCGGCCTGAGGCACTTCGGTCAGACCCTGGATTTCAACCGGGATCGACGGACCTGCCGACTTGATGGCGCGGCCGGCTTCATCGAGCATGGCACGCACACGACCGTAGGTCTGGCCAGCCAGCACCACATCACCCGTCTTGAGCGTACCGGACTGAACCAGCACGGTGGCCACGGGGCCACGGCCCTTGTCGAGCTTGGCTTCGATCACCAGGCCCTTGGCGTTGGCATCAACCGGGGCCTTGAGTTCCAACACTTCAGCCTGCAGCAGCACCTGTTCGAGCAACTCATCGATGCCCGTCCCCATCTTGGCCGACACCGGCACAAAGGGAGACTCGCCGCCGAACTCTTCAGGCACGACTTCTTCAGCCACCAACTCGCTCTTCACGCGCTCCAGGTTGGCATCCGGCTTGTCGATCTTGTTGATGGCGACCACGATCGGTACACCCGCAGCCTTGGCATGCTTGATGGCTTCCTTGGTCTGCGGCATCACGCCGTCGTCGGCAGCCACCACCAGGATGACAATGTCGGTGGCCTGAGCGCCACGGGCACGCATGGCCGTGAAGGCCTCGTGGCCCGGGGTGTCCAGGAAGGACACCATGCCGCGCGGGGTTTCCACGTGGTAGGCGCCAATGTGCTGGGTGATGCCACCGGCTTCGCCAGAGGCCACCTTGGTGCGACGGATGTAATCCAGCAGCGAGGTCTTGCCGTGGTCGACGTGGCCCATCACGGTCACGACAGGTGCACGAGGCAGTTGTTCGGCGTCCTGGGCTGCCACGTCTTCGTCGGTGAAGGCTTCCGGGTCATCCAGTGCGGCCACGATGGCCTTGTGCCCCATTTCCTCGACCACGATCATCGCGGTGTCCTGATCCAGCGGCTGGTTGATGGTGACCATCTGACCCAGCTTCATCAGGTGCTTGATCACCTCGGAGGCCTTGACCGCCATCTTGTGGGCCAGTTCGGCCACGGTGATGGTTTCAGGCACGTGCACTTCGATCACACGTGCTTCAGCCGGTGCCTGCTGCTGCTGGTCATCGCGGCTGTCGCGGTCATTGCCACGGCGGCCACGCGGACCACTGCGCCAACTGTTGCGGCCCACGCCACCACTGCTGTCGCCGCGGGTCTTGATTTCTTTCTTCTTGGCCGGATCGCCCGCCCAGCTGGAGGACAGCTTGGCCGACTTGACTTCCTTGTTGCCACCAGGGCCTGCGGCAGGTGCCGGTGCGTTGGCCGTGCGGGTGCCCGCACCAGCGCCAGGTGTTCCGGCAGGCTTGTGCAGCGTGCCCTTGACGCCAGCCTTGGCATCAGCAGGCTTGGCCACCGGCTTCGGCTCCTCGGGCTTCTTGGCCACGAGAACCTTCTTGGGAGTGGCCATCATCGAACGGATGGCGGCCGCTTCGGCCTCGGCCTTGCGGCGGCGCTCGCTCAGGTCGGCGGCACGGGTGGCCTCTTCTTGAGCGCGGGCCCGGGATTCGGACTCAGCCTTCTCACGTGCAGCAGCGGCGGCGGCACGCACGGCAGCGGCAGCTTCTGCCTGCTCCTTGCTGGCCACTTCCTTCTCAGCCATGGCTTGGGCCCGACGGGCTTCTTCCTGGGCGGCATAGGCGGCGGCACGCTCTTCGGCTTCGCGTTCACGACGCTCCAGCTCTTCGCGCTCACGGCGCTTGGTCGCCAGCTCGGTTTCCTGATCACGGATCTGCTCGGCCTGGCGACGGGCTTCTTCCTCACGGCGGCTCAGGTCAGCGTTGTGTGCGGTTTCAGCGGCCGTCGGCGGCACTTCCTGCTCCACCACAGCGGCGGATTCAGGGCGCACGTCTTCCTCGCGCTGGATGAAGGTGCGCTTCTTGCGCACTTCCACCTGAATGGTGCGCGCCTTGCCAGTGGCATCGGCTTGCTTGATTTCGCTGGTCGACTTCTTGACGAGCGTGATCTTCTTGCGATCCACAGCCGTGGTGCCGTGGCTTGCTTGCAGAAAACTCAGCAGCTGCTGCTTGTCGGACTCGGTCAGGTTGTCGGAAGAGGAGCGCTTGGAAACGCCCGCCGTGCGAAGCTGCTCGAGCAGGGTTTCAGGGGACTTCTTGAGTTCGTTAGCGAACTCGGCGACAGTGGTACTTGACATATTTGGTTCTTGCCTCCATGACCATTACTCTTGACCCGCGAACCAATGTTCGCGTGCCTTCATGATCAAAGCCGTGGCTTCTTCAGGGGTCTGGCCGGTGATGTCGGTGAGTTCATCCACCGCCAGATCCGCCAGTTCGTCGCGGGTATGGACCCCGCCAGCTGCCAGCTTGCCGATCAATTCGGGGCTGAGGCCCTCGAGATCACGCAAGTCCTGGGAAACTTCGTCAACGCTCTCTTCACGAGCGATTTCCATGGTCAGCAGAGCATCCTTGGCCCGCGAACGCAGTTCATTCACCGTGTCTTCGTCGAAGCTTTCGATCTCCAGCATTTCCTGGATCGGCACATAGGCCACTTCTTCGAGGCTGGTGAAGCCTTCAGAAATCAGGATCTCGGCGATTTCCTCGTCGACATCCAGCTTTTCCATGAACAACTGGCGCGTGGCCTGTGTTTCATTGGCTTGTTTCTGAGCCGATTCGGCTGCGTCCATGATGTTGATCTTCCAACCCGTCAGGTCAGAGGCCAAGCGCACGTTCTGACCACCGCGGCCGATGGCGATGGCGAGGTTCTCTTCGTCCACCACCACATCCATGGCGTGCTTTTCTTCGTCCACCACAATCGACTGCACGTTGGCTGGGGCCAGTGCACCGATCACGAACTGAGCCGGGTCTTCGCTCCACAGCACGATGTCGACGCGTTCACCTGCCAATTCGTTGGTCACGGCATTGACGCGGGTGCCGCGCACGCCAACGCAGGTGCCGATCGGGTCGACACGCTTGTCGTGCGACAGCACGGCGATCTTGGCGCGGGAGCCGGCATCACGGGCGCAAGACTTGATCTCAAGCAGGCCTTGCTCGATTTCAGGCACTTCCTGACGGAACAGTTCGATCATGAATTCGGGCGCCGAACGCGACAACACGATCGGAGCACCTCGCAGGGTCAGATCGACTTCCATGATCATGGCGCGGACGCGGTCGCCATTGCGCAGGTTTTCCTTGGGGATCATCTCGCCACGACGCAGACGGCCTTCGACACGACCCGACTCGACGATGATGTCGCCCTTGTCCATGCGCTTGACCGTGCCGACAAAAATCTTGTCGCCACGCGACATGAAGTCGTTGAGCAGCATTTCGCGCTCGGCGTCACGGATCTTCTGGAGAATCACCTGCTTGGCTGCCATGGCGCCAATGCGGCCGATCGGCACCGAAGGAACGGACTCTTCGATGTACTCGTCGAGTTCGATGTCAGGGATCTGTTCCTTGGCTTCGAACAGCAGGATTTCCTGGTCAGGCAGTTGCAGACCGGCCTCATCGGGCACCACGTGCCAGCGGCGGAAGGTCTCGTAATTGCCCGTGTCGCGGTCAATCGCCACGCGAATGTCCACCTCGCCCTCATAGAGCTTCTTGGTAGCCTGGGCCAGTGCCGATTCGACGGCCCCAAAGACCACATCACGCTCCACATTCTTTTCGCGCGAGATGGCTTCGACCAACATCAACAATTCGCGATTCATGTCACGACTCTCCTATCCAAAACGATGCAATGGGGGTGCTGGCAGATCGCTCGGCCAAGCACCCGTTCAAGCAGACGGCGCTTCCTGCGGGGAAGCGCGCCCTTTGAAATCGACGATGGGCGCCAGACGGGCTTCGCGAAGCTCATCAAGCGTGAAACCAAGCACCTGCAAGGGCGCAGGCACGCGCTTCTTGCTGATCTTCTGCCCAGGCTTGACCGCCGGCTCATCACGCCAGACGATTTGCCACTGGGCCGGTGCTTCGGCAGATTCGACACGCTCCAGCGTGCCGCGAAATTTCTTGCGACTCGCGCTAACCAGGCCACCGGCTGCGGCGCCCATGGGGCTTTTCAAGGTGATGTCGATGATCTCGCCCACAAAACGCACGAAATCCTGTTCGTTGCGCAACGGCCTGTCCAGACCGGGAGAGGAGACCTCGAGACGCCGATAGTCCACATCTTCGACTTCAAGAGCGAATTGCAGTTGGCGAGTGACTTTTTCGCAATCTTCGACCGTGACATACACGGGCGGCAGGGCTGCGGCTTCGGGAGACCAGGGCAGATCAATGGTGATGCGTAGCAAGCCCGATGCGGAGCGCTCGATCTCCACGAGGTCATAACCCAGTCCAGTTACGGTTTGTTCGACGGTTTGCTGTAGCGCCACGTTGATCCGGATGCAACCTGTTAAGAGGTGGTCAGTGGCGCCAAAAGCCAGGTTCACACCAGGGCACAAGCACCACACCAAAAACGATTAACCAAAAAAAACGGGCGGTAATTACCCGCCCGTTTGGTCGTGAAGCCCTTATTGTAACGTCTAAAGTGTTGATTTGCAAAGGTTTCAGCTTTAGTTTTTGCACGAGGCGGGATCAGTGCATACCGTATCGACGCCCAGCACCCCGCGCACCCTTTGCCACAAGGCCTTTGCTTCTGCATCAGTCCTCGGAACGCGCCCCGGATCGGCCTGGAATCCACCCAGCAAACGCACCAGAACTTCGGGCTGCGGAGGCAAGGCGCCGAAGTGGTGCACCTCAGTGCCACAAGCGATCAACAAGGTGGGAAAGGTCTCCACATCCACGTCGCCCATGACCTCCGCTTCGTCTTCAATGTCCACCCAATGAAAGGCAGCTTCAGGATGGCGCACCGCAAGAGCACGGAATCCTGCCGAATACTCCTTGCAGACCCCGCACCAACCGGCACAGAGACAAACCACAAACCACTCTGACATCGACACCCCCAGTTTGGCCGGATGGTAGCGCAAACTTTTGCAAGTTCATGATCCATGGGCCGCATTTTCAATGCGCAGTTCCGCCGTCGCGAAGAACATCCAGAGGCAGGACTGGCGGCGCGGCGTTTCCCCAGGCATTGCGCACATAGGACAACACAGCAGCCACCTCTTCGTCACGCAAGACCAGACGAAAAGGCGGCATGCCATGCGGCCGCGGGTTGTCCAGCGTACTGGGTCCATACCCACCCTCCAGCACCGTACGCACCAGATTGCTGGTTTGCGGCATCATCACAGCCCGATTGCCAGCCAACGCGGGGTAGGCCCCCTTGACGCCCTGCCCCTGCTCACCATGACAGGAGGAACAATGGCGCTCATAGAGCTGCCCCCCTGGACCCGCCGCAGCGACAGAAGGCACATGCACACGCCCCCCCTCCGCCGAGGGCAAGTGTCCAGACGCCTGCGAAGATAGCTCCAGATAGGACGCCATGGCGCGCAAATCCTCCGGACTGAGGTACTGCGTACTGCGGAAGACGACTTCGGCCATGGGGCCGGTCACCACGGCAGCTGCGCCCGCGCCCGATTTGAGCACCTTCACCCACTCTTCACCCCTCCCAGCCGCCACCCCAGCCTGCTCCACATCCATGAGTGACGGGGCATACCACCCCTGTCCAGGCAGACGGTACCCCGCCAATTCAGCGCCAGGGCGATAGCCACCCAGGGCATCTCGCGGAGTATGACAAGCACCGCAATGACCCAATCCCTGAACCAGATAGGCACCGCGGTTCCAGGACGGGCTTCGATCGGGCAGGTCCTGCCAGACTGCGGGACGGAAATACAAGCCGCGCCAGAAAGCCAGCGCCCATTGCGTGCGGTAAGGCCAAGCCAAATCATGAGGCCGATTTTCACGAGTGACTGGCGGAATCGTTCTCAAAAAAGCCCACAAAGCCATCGCATCCTCTGGCGTCACCCGACTGAACTCAAGGTACGGGAACGCAGGATTCAGCAGGCGCCCATCGCGCGAACGCCCGTGCCTTAGAGCCCGCCAGAAATCGTCCGCCGTCCAACGCCCCAGACCCGTCGCTGGATCGGATGTCAAGTTGCTGGAAAACACACGCCCGAACGGGGTTTCGATCGCTCGCCCCCCGCCATATATCGGGCCACCTTGTGCGGTATGGCAAGCTGCGCAATTGCCTGCCCTGGCCAGATAGGCACCCCGGGACACCTGATCGGCAGGCAAGGCCTGTTCACCCCCCCCAGACAGGACAGGCAAAGCCTCCGCCGGATCGCGCCAACCCATCCAAAGCAGCGCAGCAAACACCGTCAACACCGCCCCACAAACCAACGCCGCGACCCAAATCAATCGCCTCATGACGCCTCCCTCACGCTCAGGCCACCACATTTCAAAGGCAGGGGCTGAGGCAGACTCTTGACCGCCCGAGCATTCGCAGGCAACGGCTGAGCGGCCAGCCATGCCGATACGGCGCTGACCTCGTCAGCACTCAGCATGCGTGCGACACGAGCCATGCAATCAGGAGCCAAAGCCTGTCGCTGCCCCGTCTGCCATGCGCCCAACTGGCTGTTGAGGTAATCCCGAGGCAAACCAAGCAGGCCAGGCACCGCCGGCTGCAAACCCGTCATCGCCGGGCCGTGGCATTGAACACAGGCCGGCAAGCCGCGTGCACCATCGCCCTGCTGAACCAGGCGTTTGCCACGCTCCAGCTGCACGGCATCCACCTGCGGTGGACGCGGTGCCGGATAGGGGATCTCCAACTCGGCAAAGTAGCCCGCCATCTCCGCCAGGTAGGCGTCGCTGAGGTGCTCCAGCAAACCGGACATCAGGGGATAGCGTCTGCGACCCTCCCGGAAATTCAACAACTGATGGTAAAGGTAGCCCTGCGGTTTGCCCGCCAAGCGAGGAAAGTACCCGTCCGGAGTGGCCCGCCCTTCGCGGCCATGGCAGGCCGTACAGGCCTGAAGACGTGCAGCCATCGAGTCCGGAGGTGGCACAGCAGAATTCGACATCGGGGCCGGCGCACCACCATTCGGCTTCTGAGCCCATGACAAGGCCGATGCCAGCAAGATCACACCCACAAGGGCCTTAAACCACCAATCACGCTGCACCAGCCACCTCACTCGCCTTGAATCAAAGATACAAAGCACTCTAACGGGCGCCGACCAAAGCACCCATAGCAGAAGCCCGATAAAAGACCGGATCAGCGCAGAGCCGCCAACGCACCCATGACCTTGGCGCTGCCACGATTTTCGACCAGCAGCCAGAACAGGTGACCGCAAGCCAGGCTGCTCATCAAGGCCAAGCCCATCCCAAGGATGTTGACCCAGGGCTGGGTCGGAAACCAATGATGCCAAGCGGCGTTGAACAACAGACAGATGGGAAAGTGAATCAAGAAAACCGAATAGGAAATTCGGCCCAGCCAAGCCAACAAACCATGATGCAGCCAATGCCAGGAACCGCGCAGCAACACCACGCCAAGCAACATCGAAGTTGCCAAGGCAATGGCAATGCGAATGCGGAACTCCAGCATCAACGCCAGACCACCGACCGCCGCCAGAGCAGCCAGCCACAACCAAGGATGACGGCGCCCCGAAGCCCAACGCGCCATCATCCCCAGCGCGTAGGAGCCGAAGAAATAGAGCCCAGTGACATCAAACCCGGCATCCCGATTGAAGAACAGCAGCGAAGCAAGCATGAGCACGCTGGTGAGACTAACCACCCAGGCCGTCAGGCGCGATCGTGCCACCACATCATGGGGATCCATGGGCCCGGCCAGCTTCTGACCCATCCAGAACAACAACACCGCCAGGCTGTACAACTGCAAATCGATGGCCACATACCAGACACCCGCAGACAGCGCCTCATGCCCCAGCCAGTTATGCAACATGAACACATGCGAGATGACACGCCAAAAATCAGGCGCCGACGGCACCGACTCATGGTGCAACCATGGCCTGATCAAAGCAGCCATGACGATGGCCAGCAGCAAGGCGGAGACATAAGGGATGGCCAGGCGAAGATACCGCTGCCAGACAAGGGAGAAAAGAGGAACACGCTGCCCAGAACGGGCAAAGCGGGACAGTTGGCCTGCCGTGAGAAAACCAGCCATGACCAAAAACACCTGAACAGCCAGGCGACCATAGTCATACAGCCAACTGATGAGGGCCGGCGCAAGGGCCAGCGCCACATCCGACATGGGCCCATAAAAAGCCAGATGGTGACTCACGATGAGCACACAGGCGACGCCTTTGAGGGCGTCCACCAGAGGCATTCGATTGACAGCACTAGAAGTCGTCATGACGGCCCATGAAAAAAGCCAGCCCCACGGGCTGGCTTGGGTGTCTTTGGTGGGACGTGCGGGGGTCGAACCCACGACAAACGGATTAAAAGTCCGCTGCTCTACCAACTGAGCTAACGTCCCAACAGCTTTTTCAAATTTTCGATATCTGAATCAGCGAAGCCTCAGATTATATCGTGTTTTTTGACCGTTTAGAACTCACGGCAGCCAATTGATCCAAAACCCAGCCTGCCGCACATTGTCCGAACGTGGCGGTCACGCTAACCACCGACCCGTAGCCATGGCAATTCAAGGATCCGTCGCCAGCCAACTGGCACGATGGATCCGGGGGGGCCACTGCCTCGCGACTGAACACACAAGCCACGCCCATGCGCTTACCATCCTTGGGCGCCGCATGCTCGCGGCGCAAGCGGTATCTGAGTTGAGCCAGCAAGGGATCGTGGGTGGTCTGGCTCAGGTCGTCAATGTCCACCAGATGAGCCTGACGCTTGCCACCGGCTGCACCCACCGAAATGAAGGGCACCGACTTTCGCCGGGCCCAGGCGGCCAGCGCCGTCTTGGTTTTGACCTGATCACAGGCATCGATCACCGCAGAAGCCCCGACAGGCCACAAGTCATGCCAATTCTCGGGGGTCACGAAATCCTCCACCCGATGCACGACACAGCCCGGATGGATGTCGGCGATGCGCTCGGCCATGGCGTCCACCTTGGCCTGCCCCACCGTGGCACCCAAGGCATGGATCTGGCGGTTGATGTTGGACTCGGCCACATTGTCCAGGTCGATCAAGGTCAACTCAGCCACGCCACTGCGCGCCAAAGCCTCGGCTGCCCAGGAGCCCACGCCACCGATGCCTACCACCACCACATGGGCCGCGCGGATGCGCGCGGCACCCTCGACACCGTACAAACGCGCCAAGCCGCCGAAGCGCCTGTCGAGGTCAGGCTCAAGGCCCTCCAGCAGGTCGGCCACAGGCTTACTTCAAGCGGGCGATGCGGTCACGTGCTGCCGTGGCAGCCTCGGACTGCGGGTACACCTTGACCAAGTCTTCCAAGGTCTTGCGGGCAGCCTTGGCGTCCTTCAACTCGGTCTGGCAGTTGGCAATCGACAACGCGGCCTCCGGCGCCCGAGGAGAATCGGAGGCCACGCTCAACAGCGTCTTGAAGTTGGCAATGGCCTCTTTGTAATCACGTGTCGCGTACTGCGCGTTGCCCAACCAGAACAAGGCCGTCGGCATATAGCCGCTTTGCGGATAGCGACGGATGAAATCAGCAAACCCGCTCTGCGCCTGAGGGAACGCCCCTTGCCTGAATTGTCCCAGGGCAGCCTCGAAGTCTTTCTTTTCGGCCGGATCCACCTGGAACTCGCGACCGTCCACCGTCACCTTGACGGGCTCGAAGCGCCGCAGGCGGTCATCCACGCCCTGGGCAATGTCCTTCTGCCGACGCTGCATCTCGGCCACGTCACGTGCAAGTTGCTCGTTCTGGCCACGCAGACTGGCCTGTTCAGCGCGCAAAGTCTCAATCTGCGCCTGCAGATCCAACAGACTGCGGCGCAGTTGGGCCAGGTCTTCTGCAGCACGGGAGGCTTCATCGGCTTGGCGGCGGGTCTGACCGTCCACCTTCTGACGCAACTCGATGATGGCCTGACGAGCCTCATCGTCACCGAACAGCGCAGCCTGGCTGGGCTGCGAGACCAAGGCCACGCAGGCCAATGCCACGCCCGACAAGGTGCGGGCCACAGGGTTCATGGAGCAGCGCATGGCCATGTTCAACGGTAGGTGATTTCAACGCGGCGGTTCTGTGCCAGCGAGGCCTCGTCGGCGCCCAGAGCCACCGGCTTTTCCTTGCCAAAGCTCACAGCCTCAAGCTGCGAATCAGACACCCCCAGCAAGGTCAGAGAACGGCGCACCGCTTCGGCACGCTTTTGGCCCAGGGCCAGGTTGTATTCGCGGCCGCCACGCTCATCAGTGTGACCCTCCAGGTTCACCTTGCGGGCCGGATTGGATTTCAGGAAACGGGCATGCGCATCCAGCAAGGCCTGGAACTGCGGCTTGACCACGTAGCTGTCGTAATCGAAATAAACCAGACGCTCAACACCGACCGGGCCTGCGGCCTTGCTGTCCGCACCGTTCAGGTCAACCCCCTTGACACCGCTTTGTGACGTGCCAGAGGCATTGCCGCTGGCATCTGTCGAACCTGTGGTGCTGGTGGCGCTGCGGTCTTCGACCGGGGCCGGGTCCAGCTTGACGCCGGAGCTGCAACCCGCCACCAGCATGGCGGCCACCAGGGCGATGGAGAAACGTTGGCTCATGAAAAACTCCTGAATGATGTTGATCTGTCAATCTGTAGGGCCTGCCGTGCACAAGGCATCGTCAAGCTCAATTCTTCTGGAAAGGGGCCCAGTCGGGTTCGCGGATGTCGCCGCCCTGCCCCGCCAGGCGGGCTTTGATCTTGCCATCGAGCGTGGTCGTCATCAGGGCTTCACGCCCCCCTTGCTGCGTTGCGTAAACGATCAGCCGGCCGTTCGGGGCAAAGCTGGGGCTCTCATCAGCCTGGGTATCGGTGATCGCGTTGACGGTGCCCGACCCAAGATCCATCACATGGAGCTTGAAAGCGCCTGACACCCGCGAGATGTACGCCAGCCATCGACCGTCCGGGCTCAGCGTGGGCGAAATGTTGTACCCGCCCGTGAAGGTCACCCGTTCAGCGGCCCCACCAGTGGTGGCCACACGGTAGATTTGCGGGGCGCCGCCGCGGTCGCTGACGAAATAGATGTAACGGCCATCGGCCGAATACACCGGCTCGGTGTCAATGCCATTGCTCTGCAAAAGCCGACGTGGCTCTCCGCCGTTGACCGAGTCAATGGTGTAGAGCTGGGAGCCCCCGTCGCGGCTCAGCGTGACAGCCAACTGACGCCCATCGGGCGACCAGGCCGGGGCACTGTTCGAGCCCTTGAAATTGGCAATCAGCCTACGCTTGCCACTGCCCACGTCATGCACATAGACCACAGGCTTGCGCGACTCGAAAGACACGTAGGCCAATTGCCCTCCAGAGGGCGACCACGCTGGCGAAATGATGGGCTCAGGGCTGGTCAGGGCCGACTGGGAGTTCTCACCATCGGCATCGGCGACCCAGAGGTTGTATTTCAGACCCGCCTTCGTTACGTAGGCGATGCGGGTCGAAAAAATGCCTTTTTCACCGGTCAGCTTTTCATAAACGAAGTCGGCGATGCGGTGTGAGACAAGGCGCAGGTCGGCGGCTGGCACAGCATAGCTCTGGCCACCCAGATCCTGCCCTCGGACCACATCCCACAGCCTGAAGCGAACGTCATAGCGGCCGTCGGCCAACTTGGAGATGCTGCCGGTCACCAGCGAATCGGTATTGCGCTGCCGCCACAGGCTCACGTCCGGGCGGGAAGCCTCGTCCAACTGGGGCCCTGAGGCATCGATGGGGCGGAACTGTCCGCTTCGCTCCAGGTCGGCCGAAATGATGCCTGCCGGTCGCTGAGGCGTGCTGGTCTCGCCCCTGAAGGGCGCCACAGCAATGGGCAGTTGTGTCAGGCCCACGCCAGACACTTCGACGCGGAACTGGGCCATGGCTGGCATGGCCGCCGACAGGGCCAGCCCCGTCAGCAGAGCGCGCCGCGAGGCTTGGAAAAAAGGAGCTGAACCAGGGAGATCGTGGCGTTGGAGATTCATTCGCAGTGGTGGTCAGGTGACGACACGGGAATTGGTTGGGCGGCGGATGAAAGGCGAGTGGCACCGCGCCAAAGACCGTGATGTTACACACTGCCCAAGGGGCACTGTCACAAAGTGTGTACTTTACATGGTCCGCAGAGGTGTCAATCTGTATCAAGCGCGGGCCCTCATGGGGCCTCAGACCGGGTCTCCATACCGCTCGGGCACGCGGGGGACCCGTAGAATCGGCCCCCAACATGCCCACCGATGATGCCAACCACCCCACTCTGCCCTTGCGCCAACGACTGGCGCGCCTGAACAGCTACTTTGGGCGCCAGCCCATGGCCTGGAGCATGGCCGTGCTGGCCACGCTGATCGGCGCCGGCACCGAACCCCTGATACCGGCCCTGATGCAGCCGCTGCTGGACCAGGGCTTTACCAAGGGCACTTTGCCCCTGTGGTTTGTGCCATTGGCACTGATGGGCTTGTTTGCCATCCGTGGCTTGGCTCAATTCATCGCCCAGTACGCACTGGCCCGCATCGCCAATGACGGCATGATGCGCCTGCGCAAAGACCTGTTTGATCGCCTGCTCAGCGCTGACTTGCGCCTTTTCCGCGAGCAAAGTGCCAGTGCACTGTCCAACACGGTGGTTTACGAGGTGCAGACCGGTGCCCAGTTGCTGGTGCAGTCCGCGCTGGGCTTCTCGCGCGACGGCTTCACATTGCTGGCCCTGCTGGGCTATCTGCTTTACCTGAACTGGCAGCTCACGCTGATCGTGGGAGTGGTCGTGCCGGGGGTGGCCTGGGTGATGAAAACCCTATCCAAACGCCTTTACCGCCTCACCAAGGCCAGCCAACAGGCCACGGATGAGCTGGCCTATGTGGTCGAAGAAAACGTGCTGGCTCATCGAATGGTGCGCCTGCATGGCGCACAGCGTGGCCAGGCTGGGCGCTTTGAGGGCCTGAGTCAACGCCTGCGTGGCCTGGCCATCAAGGGAACGATCGCCTCGTCGGCCATGACGCCCTTGACCCAGTTGCTGTCGGCAGGCGCCCTGTCGGTGGTGATCTGCGTGGCCCTTTGGCAGGGGCGCCAAGTGACTGGTGCGGCCAATGCGGCCATCACCGTGGGGGGCTTTGTGGCCTTCATCACCGCCATGTTGATGTTGATCGCCCCCATCCGGCGACTCGCCGATCTGGCCAACCCGCTGACACGCGGCCTGGCCGCACTGGAACGCGGACTGCGGCTGCTGGACCAGGTCCAGCCTGAAACCCAAGGTTCACACCAGGCCACCACGGTGCGTGGACACTTGGAATTGCAAAGCGTCTCGGTCAGTTACCACGCCGACAATCCGCCGGCCCTGGACCAGGTCAGCCTGCGGATCGAGCCTGGTGAAGTGGTGGCCCTGGTCGGTCCGTCGGGCTCGGGCAAGACAACTCTGGCCAATCTGCTGCCACGCTTTGTGAGCCCCAGCCAGGGGCAGGTACTGCTGGACGGTGTGGCCCTGCCCGACTGGAACCTCGGCTCTCTGCGCCATCAGTTCGCCCTGGTCAGTCAGGATGTCGTGATGTTCAACGACAGTCTGGCCAACAACGTGGCCATGGGTCAGGCCGTGGACGAGGCTCGTGTTCTGGCCTGCCTTCAGGCCGCCAACCTCGGCGACTACGTGGCCCGGCAGCCTGAGGGGCTGCGCAGTGTGGTGGGCCACAACGCACACCAGTTGTCGGGTGGGCAGCGCCAACGCCTGGCCATCGCCCGCGCACTGTACAAAGACGCACCGATCCTGATCCTCGACGAAGCCACCTCGGCCTTGGACACGGAGTCTGAGCGGCTGGTGCAAGAGGCCCTGAACCGACTCATGGCAGGTCGCACCACTGTGGTGATTGCGCACCGACTCTCCACCATCGAGCATGCAAACCGGGTGGTGGTGATGGCCGAGGGGCGGATCGCAGAACAAGGCACCCATGCGGAATTGATGGCCCGGCAGGGCCTTTACGCCCGTTTGCAGGCCCAAAGCGGCGGCGGGCACGGCATGAGCCCAAGCACCTCGCTCGACAGCCCACCTGAGCAGCCCAACTGAGCCTTTAGAGCGCCCCCGGCATGCCTGGAGCGCGCCCCCAACGCCCCCTTCATCCTGAAAACTGGCTGGGTGGGCAGCCTCTTAAACCGATGCAGATAACATTTAGAGTCTTATGAACAAGCTGAACTGTGGGCTGCTGGAGCCTTCAAGCCGCAGGAGCCAAGTCAGACTTGGCGCGAATCCGCAGCCCTGCAAGAACCGCGTGGTTTGGGGTTCTTAGGCACCATCGGGGCGTGCCCCCGAAACACACTCCCAACGTACCTGAAGCGTGCCCTTGAAACCCGCCCCCGGTGCCAGCCACTGCATGGGGCGGGCGCACACCGGCTCGATGCAAATGAATTGGTGTGCCTCGTGATCAGGCAGGTCTGACAGGCCCCGGGCCCCTTCCAGCCCTGGATTCCAGACCATCCACTGCGTGAAGCCGCTGGCCTGCAGGTGCAAGGTGTGGGTCGAGGTCTTCAACTGCAGTGAGGGAAGCCCCTCGAACAGGTACTCCATGCCCTCCGGCCCAAAGCGCCAGGGCTGAGCCTGGGGTGGCAAGGGCTGACCGGACAGGTTGTCCAACCCCGGTGTGGCCTCCAACCCCAGCAGCTCGCAAGCCTCCAGCGAGGACACTGCCCAATACGGATGAAGGCCACCCCCCCATTCAAAACCCGTCTGCCCGGTGTTTTCCACCTGCCAATTCAGATTCAAGGCCTCTCTGTCCAGGGTGGCAATCAGGCGCAATCGCGCTGCGTGCGGCCATCCATCCAACTGGTCTGGCAGTACCTCCAGGCAGTAGCTCAGAGAGTCAGGCTCGGCGCGCTCCAGCGTCCAACGCTGATGCCGGGCAAAGCCGTGCTTGCGCCCCGGGCCAAACTGCGCGAACTGCGGAAACAGCAAAGGCACGCCCCCACGCGCCGGCTGGTCGGCCAAACTCAAGGGGCTGAGGTACAGCAGAGACAATCCCTGTGGGGTGACTGCCTGCAGCAACTGCGCCCCCAAAGCCTGGTGGCGCAAGCCCTGCGCATCCTCCTGACCGTTCAGCATCCCGGGCCTCACAGCAGCACAATGTCGTACTGATCCTGTCCCATGCTGCCTTCGGCCTGCAGCGAGATCGGTTTGCCGATGAAGTCCGACAGGCCGGCCAGGTGCTGGCTTTCTTCATCCAGGAACAGATCGACCACCTGCGTCGAAGCCACCACCCTGAACTCGCGGGGATTGAACTGCCGCGCCTCCCGCAGGATCTCCCGCAGGATGTCGTAGGTCACGCTACGGGCCGTCTTCACCTGCCCCGAGCCGTGGCATTGCGGGCAAGGTTCGCACAGCATGTGGGCCAGCGATTCACGGGTGCGCTTGCGCGTCATCTCCACCAGACCCAGTTGCGAAAAGCCCCCGATCATGGTCTTGACCCGGTCCCGGCCCAGTTGCTTGCGAAACTCCGCCAGCACGGCCTCACGGTGGTCATCACGCACCATGTCGATGAAGTCGACGATGATGATGCCGCCCAGATTGCGCAGCCGCAATTGACGTGCAATGGCCTGGGCCGCCTCCAGGTTGGTCTTGAAGATGGTGTCGTCAAAGTTACGCGCCCCCACAAAACCACCGGTGTTCACGTCCACCGTGGTCAGGGCCTCGGTCTGGTCCACGATCAGGTAGCCCCCCGATTTCAGGTCCACCCGCCGCCCCAGGGCTCGCACAATCTCTTCCTCCACCCCGAAAAGGTCAAAGATCGGCCGCTCGCCCTTGTAATGCTGAAGTTTGCCCACGGCCGAAGGCATGAACTCCTGCCCGAAAGCCAACAACTTTTCAGACTGTTCTTTCGAATCGATGCGGATGTTCTGGGTCTGCTCGCCCACCAGATCGCGCAACACGCGCTGCAGCAAGTTGAGGTCTTCATGCAGCAGCGAAGCCGGTGGCAGACGCACCGACGCATCCTTGATGCGGGCCCAGGTCTTGCGCAGGTACGCAATGTCGTCGGCCAACTCCGCATCGCTGGCATCTTCGCCATTGGTCCGCAGGATGAATCCGCCGCCGCCTCCGGTGGCCTTCTCGCCCACCAGCGCCTGCAAGCGGCTGCGCAAGGCCTCCCGCTCGCCGACCGGGATTTTCTGAGACACCCCAACGTGCTCGTCCTGTGGCAAGAACACCAGCAGACGCCCGGCAATGCTGATCTGGGTGGACAGGCGGGCGCCCTTGGTGCCAATGGGGTCCTTGATCACCTGCACCATCAAGGCCTGGCCTTCAAACACCTGGCGTTCAATGGGCACGGCTGGTTGCGCCTGTCGCGCGGGCGGCGCCTCACCTTCGGGATGCTTTTGCCAGACATCGGCCACGTGCAGGAATGCCGCGCGCTCCAACCCGATGTCGATGAAGGCGGATTGCATGCCAGGCAATACGCGGGTGACCTTGCCCAGATAAACGTTGCTCACCAAGCCCCGCTCCAGCGAACGCTCGATGTGCAGCTCCTGCACAGCGCCGTTTTCGATCACGGCCACGCGGGTCTCCTGAGGAGACCAGTTGATCAGAATGTCTTGTTGCATGGCTTGGCTTTTTCCTCAAAGTCAGGCCGGGCAGGCCTCAAAGTTTCCAGCCGCACTGGCGCAGCAGTTCGGCCGTCTCAAACATCGGTAGCCCCATGATGCCCGAATAACTTCCGCTCAACTGCGAGATCCACGCCGCAGCGCGGCCTTGTACCGCGTAGGCCCCGGCCTTGCCCAACGGCTCACCACTGTCCACGTAGGCCTTGATACGGGCCGGCGTGAGTTCAGCAAAGGTCACCTTGGAGGTGCTCAGCGCCGCCATGCGACGGCGGCCTTTTTGAATGGCCACAGCCGTCAGCACCCGGTGGGTCTGGCCAGACAGCGCAGCCAGCATGCGCCGGGCATGGGCGGCATCATCGGGCTTGCCAAAAATCTCCCGGCCCAGGGCCACCGTGGTGTCAGAACACAACACAGGCGCCACCGGCAGGCCTCGGCGTTTGAGCCGGGCCAAGGCGGCATCCAGCTTGAGGCCGGTCACACGCTGCACATAGGTGGCCGGCGCCTCGCCAGGCAGCACAGCCTCGATGGCTTCGGCATCTTCGCCAAGGTCACCATCGGTATTCGGCAGGAGCAACCGATGCGACACGCCCAACTGCTCAAGCAACTGGCGCCGACGCGGGCTCTGGGAGGCAAGGTAGATGAATTCGGGGTTGGCCATGGACAGGCTCCAGCCAGGTTGACACGGAACAGGGCGCAGCCAAGGCCACGCCCCGGAAATCACTCGCGGTGATAAGGGTGGCCAGCGTTGACCGACCAGGCCCTGTAAAGCTGCTCGATCAGCAGCACGCGCACCATGGCATGAGGCAGCGTCAGGTCGGACAAACGGATGCGCTCATGCGCAGCCTGACGAAACGCGGGCTCCAGGCCATCGGGCCCCCCGATGATCAAGGCCACGTCGTCGCTCGCCAGCTGCCAGCCTTTGAGCTTGGCGGCCAGCGCCACGGTGGTGAGCTGGGTGCCCCGCTCATCGAGCGCCACCACACGGGCGCCCTTCGGAATGGCCGCCTCGATGCGCTCACGCTCGGCCGCCAGCAGGGTTTCAAGCGTCTTGGAGCTGCGGGGCTCAGTCTTGACGGCCTTGAGCTCGACCTTGAGCTCAGGGGGGAAGCGCTTGGCGTAATCGTCCCAGGCTGTCTGAGCCCAATCGGGCACGCGCTGCCCCACCGCCACGATCACCAGCTTCATGCCTGGCGATCCATCAAGCCTTGCTGGGCTTCTTGCGCGGGGCCGGTGCAGCAACCGCCTTCTTGGCTGCCGGCTTCTTCGGTGCGCCCACCTTGATCACCTTGAGCGGAGCCTTCTTGGCCGCCGGCTTGGCCGTGCTGGTCTTGGCTGCGGTCTTGGTGGGTGTTTTTGCGGCCGTCTTGGCAGGGGCCTTGACCGCCGTCTTGGCGGGTGCGCGGGTTGATGTCTTGGCAGGTGCCTTCTCAGCCACAGGGGCGCCCTTCAAGGCTTTGGTGGCCTTGGCAGCAGCCTTGGCCGGGGTGGTGGCGGCGGGCTCGGCGGTCTTGGCAGACTTGGCGGCCGTCTTCTTGGCTGCAGCCTTCTTGGCCGGCGCCTTGGCACCTTCTGCGGCAACCGGCTTGGGCGCACCCAGTTTCAGACGCACTGGCGTCGCGCCCCAGATCTCTTCCAGGCGGTAGTACTGGCGGATCGCGGGCTGCATCACGTGGACCACCGCTGCGCCGCAGTCAACAATGATCCATTCGCCGTTTTCTTCGCCCTCGGTACGGGGCTTGTTGAAGCCGGCCTCACGCACGGCATCGCGCACGCTGGAGGCCAGGGCCTTGGTCTGGCGGTTGGAGGTCCCGGAGGCCACGATCACGCGCTCAAACAGCGGCGAGAGGGCTTCGGTGTTGAAAACCTGGATGTCTTGGGCCTTCACATCCTCCAGGCCATCGACGATGGCCCGCTGGAGTTTCTGGATGTCTTTTTTAGCGGAGGAGTCCGTGGAGGTGGTCATCAGGCGGATTTGTAAAGATGATGTTGTTCAATATAGCGCGCAACGCCAGCGGGAACCAGATGTTCGATGCCCAGGCCTTGTGCGACGCGCGACCGGATGTCCGTTGCACTCACGGACATGAGGGGCCACTGCAGAGGCTCCCATCGCCCTCCCGGGAGATCTTGAAGCTCAGTTTGACCGCCGGCCGCAGCACTTTGCTCACGACCAGCTACCGAAATTATAGCTTTGCGCAAAATCTCATCGTGGCGATGCCACTGGCCAAAGGCCCGGGCCTGGTCGGCACCGATGATCAGCACCAACTCGTAGGCCGGATATTCGCGCTTCAGTTCATCAAGCGTGTCCACGGTGTAGCTGGGGCCGGCGCGATGAAATTCACGCTCGTCCACCACCACCCCGGGCAGGCTGGCGAAGGCCAGTCGGGCCATCGCGAGTCGATGCTCGCCTGGCGACAAGCCGGCCCGGTGCGCGGCCTGCCCCGTGGGCAGAACATGCAAGCGCGCCAGGCTCAGTTGCTGCAGCGCCGCCTCGGCCAAGGCGACATGGGCCCGGTGAGGCGGGTCGAATGCCCCGCCGAACACCCCCAAACGGGGCTGTTTCAGGGTCAGACCCACGCCTGGCGCACCAGAAAGTGCTCGTACAGGCGAGCCTCAGCCGTGCCCTCTGCCGGGGTCTGCTGGTAAGCCCAACTGGCCAGCGGCGGCATCGACAACAGGATGGACTCGGTGCGCCCACCCGACTGCAGACCAAAGTGGGTGCCCCGGTCCCAGACCAGATTGAACTCCACATAGCGCCCACGACGGTACAGCTGAAACGCGCGCTCATGCTCGCCATAAGGCGTGCTCACCCGGCGCTCAACGATGGGCAGGTAGGCCTGCAAAAATGCATCGCCCACGGCCTGCGTCATGGCCAGGCTCTGATCAAAGCCAAGTTCAGCAAAATCGTCAAAAAAGACCCCGCCCACGCCACGCTGTTCGTTGCGATGCTTCAAGAAGAAATACTCATCGCACCAGGTCTTGAAGCGAGGGTACTTGTCGTCGCCAAAGGGGGCGAGCGCATCCCGGCAGGTGGTATGAAAGTGCCGTGCATCCTCATCAAAGCCGTAAAAGGGCGTGAGGTCCATGCCGCCGCCAAACCAGCACACCGGCGCCTTGTCCGCCGGAGTGGCAGCAATCATGCGCACGTTCATGTGCACGGTCGGGACATAGGGGTTGCGCGGGTGGAACACCAGCGACACGCCCATCGCCTCGAAGGGCGCACCGGCCAGCTCCGGGCGGTGCTGGGTGGCCGAGGGCGGTAACTGCGGGCCACGCACGTGCGAAAAGCCGCAGCCGGCGCGCTCAAACACCGTGCCGCCCTCCAGGATCTTGGTCAGGCCATTGCCCTGCAACTTCTCGCCGGCAGGTTTGTCCCAGGCGTCGGCCAGGAAGCGGGCTGCGCCGCCCCCGGCTGTTTCCTGGACTTCGATCGCCGAGGTGATGCGATCTTGCAGTCCCAGCAGCCAGGACCGCACCGAGGCCACGGCGTCGTGTGCGGCCTCCATCAGCTCTTCACCGCCCGGTGACCGATGTCACGACGGTACTGCGCACCGTCGAAATGAATGCCCGCCGCCACCTCATACACGCGCTGCTGTGCCAGCTTGACGTTGTCGGCCAAGGCCGTCACGCACAACACTCGCCCGCCGGTCACGCGCACAGCACCGTCTTGCAGCTCAGTGCCCGCATGAAACACCACAGCATCGTCCGCCTCAGCCGGCAAGCCGGTGATGACATCGCCCTTGCGGGGGGTCATGGGGTAACCGTGGGCGGCCATCACCACGCCCAGGGCAGTGCGACGGTCCCATTGCAGTTCGATCTGGTCGAGCTTGCCATCGACCGCAGCGGCCAAGACATCGGACAGATCGCTCTTCAGGCGCATCATGATGGGCTGCGTTTCCGGGTCGCCCATGCGGCAGTTGAACTCCAGGGTCTTGGGCCGGCCCTGGGCATCAATCATCAGGCCGGCGTACAAGAAGCCGGTGTAGGGGATGCCGTCCTTTTCCATGCCGCGGATGGTCGGCAGGATGATTTCGCGCATGGCGCGGGCGTGCACGTCGGCCGTGACCACCGGGGCCGGCGAGTAGGCGCCCATGCCGCCGGTGTTGGGGCCTTCGTCGCCATCCAGCAAGCGTTTGTGGTCCTGGCTGGTGGCCAGGGCGGTCACGTTCTTGCCATCGCACAGCACGATGAAACTGGCCTCTTCGCCCTGCAGGAACTCTTCGATCACCACGCGGGCGCCACCATCGTTGTGCACCACGCCAAGCTTGTTGTCGAGCAGCATGAAATCGATGGCTTCATGGGCCTCGGCGGCCGTCATGGCCACCACCACGCCCTTGCCGGCAGCCAGGCCATCGGCCTTGACCACGATCGGGGCGCCCTTGGCGTCCACATAGGCGTGGGCCAGTGCCGCATCGGTGAAGCTCTCGTATTCAGCGGTCGGAATGCCGTGGCGCTTCATGAAGGCCTTGGAGAAGGCTTTCGAGCTTTCCAGTTGGGCCGCCGCCTTGGTCGGGCCGAACACCCGCAGGCCGTGGGCGCGGAATTCATCCACCACCCCGGCGGCCAGCGGGGCCTCAGGGCCCACCACGGCCAGACCAATCTTCTCGGCCTGGGCCCACTCACGCAAGGCCTTCACATCAGTGATGGGCACGTTGATCAGGCGATTGTCGAGGGCCGTGCCGCCGTTGCCGGGCGCCACATAGACCTTGTGCACCTTGGGCGACTGGTTGAGTTTCCATGCCAGGGCATGTTCGCGGCCACCGCCGCCAATGACTAATACTTTCATGGTGCTCACAGTGCAGCGTTGTGGTAGACCTCCTGGACATCGTCCAGGTCTTCGATCATGTCGAGCAGTTTTTGCATCTTGGCGGCGTCGTCGCCGGTCAACTCGATGGTGTTCTCGGCGCGCATGGTCACTTCGGCCACTTCGGGCGTCAGGCCGGCGGCCTCCAGGGCGTTCTTCACGGCCTCAAAGTCAGCAGGTGCCGTCAGCACCTCGATGGCGCCGTCGTCGCCCGTGATCACGTCTTCGGCCCCGGCCTCCAGGGCCAATTCCATCAGCTTGTCCTCGTCGGTGCCCGGCGCAAAGATCATCTGGCCGCAGTGCTTGAACTGGAAGGCCACCGACCCTTCGGTGCCCATGTTGCCGCCGTACTTGCTGAAGGCGTGACGGACATCCGCCACGGTGCGGACACGGTTGTCGGTCATGGTGTCGACGATGATCGCAGCGCCGCCGATGCCATAGCCCTCGTACCGGATTTCCTCGTAGCTCACGCCTTCGAGGTTGCCAGTGGCCTTGTCGATGTTGCGCTTGATGGTGTCGGCCGGCATGTTGGCGGCCTTGGCCTTTTCAACGGCCAGGCGCAGACGGGGGTTGGTGGTCAGATCGCCGCCACCGGCACGCGCGGCCACCATGATTTCACGGATGACGCGGGTCCAGACCTTGCCGCGCTTTTCGTCCTGACGACCCTTGCGGTGTTGAATATTGGCCCATTTACTGTGTCCAGCCACGGGAGATTCCTTATTAATTGTTTAATCTATCGGGACCGATTTTACTTTTCGCCCACCCCACCATGGCCGACCCGATCCTGATTGCCCAAAATGCCCACGCCCAATGCACTCTGCTGCCCGGCCTGGCCAACCGCCACGGACTGATCACAGGGGCCACCGGCACCGGCAAGACTGTCACCCTGCAAACCCTGGCCGAGAGCTTTTCCCGCATCGGTGTGCCGGTATTCATGGCCGACGTCAAGGGCGATCTGACCGGCATCAGCCAGGCCGGCCAGATCAGCGGCAAGCTGGCCGCGGCGCTGAAAGAACGTGCGTTGCCCACGCCCGAATCCCAGGCCTGCCCTACCACCCTGTGGGACGTTTTCGGCGAACAAGGCCACCCGGTGCGTGCCACCGTGTCGGACATGGGCCCCCTGCTGCTGGGGCGCATGCTCAACCTCAACGACACCCAGTGCGGCGTGCTGAACCTGGTGTTCAAGATCGCGGACGACCACGGCCTGGCACTGCTGGATCTCAAAGACCTGCGCGCGATGCTGCAGCACGTGGCCGACAACGCCTCCGAATTCACCACCAGCTACGGCAACATCAGCGCCGCCAGCGTGGGGGCCATCCAACGCGGCCTGCTGCAAATCGAGACCCAGGGTGGCGACAAATTCTTCGGCGAGCCCATGCTCAACATCAGCGACTTGATGCAGACCGTGGACGGCCGCGGCGTGGTCAACATCCTGGCAGCCGACAAGCTGATGAACGCACCGCGCCTGTATGCCACCTTTCTGCTGTGGATGCTGTCCGAGCTGTTCGAACACCTGCCCGAAATCGGCGACCCCGACCAACCCAAGCTGGTTTTCTTCTTTGACGAGGCCCACCTGCTGTTCAACGAGGCACCCAAGGTACTGGTCGAGCGCATCGAACTGGTGGTGCGCCTGGTGCGCTCCAAGGGGGTGGGGGTCTATTTCGTCACCCAGAACCCGCTGGACATCCCCGACACCGTGCTGGCCCAGCTCGGCAACCGCGTGCAGCATGCGCTGCGCGCCTTCACACCGCGTGACCAGAAGGCCGTCAAGGCCACCGCCCAGACCATGCGGCCCAAAGCCGGCCTGGACATCGAGGCCGCCATCACCGAGCTTGGCGTGGGCGAGGCACTGATCAGCCTGCTGGATGCCAAAGGTCGCCCTTGCGAAACCGAGCGTGTCTATGTGCTGCCCCCCGGCAGCCAGATTGGCCCGATCACCCCGGCGCAGCGACAGGTCTTGCTGGCCGGGTCGCTGGTCGCTGGCGTCTATGAAAAGGCCGTCGACCGGGAATCGGCCTACGAAGTGCTCAAGGGCCGTACCGCGAGCGCACCGGCAGCACCAGCCCAGGGATCGGCCAAACCCACCCTGCCCGGTCTGCAGCCTCAGGGCGGCCAGGCCGGCAGTGCCGGCCTGGGCTCAGTGCTCAACGATGTGTTGTTCGGCACCACCGGCCCCCGTGGCGGCCACCACGATGGTCTGGCGCAGACCTTGGCCAAATCGGCGCTGCGCACCATGGGCACCACCGTAGGCAAGGAAATCATCCGCGGCGTGCTGGGCGGCATTTTTGGCGGCAAGAGCCGCTGAGCCCCACGAAAGCCTCCCCATGACCGAACTGCTCCTGCCCACTTACGCCGATGTCGAGGCCGCCTCGGCCCGTCTGGCCGGCCACGCCAACCGCACACCGGTGCTGCGCTCGCGCACGGCCAACGAGGCCCTGCAAGCGACGCTGTTCTTCAAATGCGAAAACCTGCAGCGCATGGGCGCCTTCAAGTTTCGCGGCGCCTTCAATGCGCTGAGCCGCTTCAGTGCAGATCAGCGACGTGCCGGCGTGCTGGCCTTCTCGTCCGGCAACCACGCCCAGGCAATCGCCCTGTCGGCGCGCGAACTGGGCATGCCGGCGGTGATCGTGATGCCCGCCGATGCGCCCGCGGCCAAGCTGCAGGCCACCCGCGGATATGGGGCCGAAGTCATCACCTACGACCGCTACAGCGAAGACCGGGACGCCATCAGCCGCCGCGTCGCTGCCGAACGGGGCATGACCTTGATCCCGCCATTCGACCATGCCGATGTGATCGCAGGGCAAGGCACCGCCGCCAAAGAGTTGCTCGAAGAGGTGGGCCCCCTGGATGTGTTGCTGGTCTGCCTGGGCGGGGGCGGCCTGCTGGCCGGCAGCGCCTTGGCCGCGCGGGCCCTGTCGCCCGACTGCCGCGTGTATGGGGTCGAGCCCGAGGCGGGCAACGACGGCCAACAATCGCTGCGCCGTGGCGAGGTGATCCACATCGCCCCGCCCCGCACCATCGCCGACGGCGCTCAGACCCAGCACCTGGGGCAACTGACCTTCGGCATCCTCCGCCGCGATGTCAGCGACATCCTGACCGTCAGTGATGCCCAACTGGTCGAATCCATGCGCTTCTATGCCGAACGCATGAAACTGGTGGTGGAACCCACCGGCGCACTCAGCCTGGCAGGCGCCCACCATGGCGGGCTGGACCTGAAGGGCCTGCGCGTGGGGGTGATCATCAGCGGCGGCAACGTCGACCTGCCCCGCTATGCCCAGCTGCTGAGCCAGGGCGTCTGAGCCACGGCACCGCAGGCTGCGGGCCTCAGCCTTGCACGGTGAGGGCCACCAGGCGCATCACCAAGGGCCGCACAAGCATCACACAGACAAAGGCCACCGGCATGGCCAGCGCGTAAGCGCGCAGTACGCGCCAGTGGTAATCGCCTCCCAGGCCCGAGCCGGCGGCGACGATCACGGCCGACATCAGCAAGGCCATGATCCCGGCCATGTAAAAGGCAAAAACCAGCGGAGTGAAACGTTTGTGCAGGCGCGGAATCCGGCGTCGCGGGCGGGTGTCCTTCGTGTGTGGCATGGTCAATTCCCTCAGGTTCAGTTCGATGGCTGGATTCTGGCCAGCTTCATCCCAGCGCAGAAGAGGGCTTGGCACACCGTCAGTCATCCTAAAATCTTTCGACTGATGACCATCATTCAAAAGACATGACCACCCCTTCCCTGCGCGGCATCGAGGCCTTCATCAAGGCGGTGGAAGGCGGGAGCATTGCGGCGGCAGGTCGCCAGCTGGGCCTGAGCGCTGCCGCCGCCAGCCAGAGCATTGCCCGACTGGAAGCCGATCTGGGCACCCGGCTGCTGCGCCGCAGCACCCGGTCCCTGGCGCTGACCGACGAGGGCCAGATCTACTTTGAACGCGTGCGACCGGTGCTCGGCGTGCTGGAGGACGCACATGGCGAAATCGGGGCACTGCGGGGCGAACCCCAGGGCCGCTTCAAGGTGGCCTGCTCGGTGGCCTTCGGTCGCCATGTGCTGGGGCCCTGGATCACCGGCTTCATGCAACGCTACCCGCGCCTGAACGTGGAGTTGCTGGTGGTCGACCGGCAGGTCGACTTCTTGCACGAGAACGTCGACGCCAGCATCCGCTACCAGCACATGCTGGAGCCCGGCCTGGTGGCCCGGCGCATCGCCAGTGCGCCGATCCACTACTGCGCCTCGCCAGCCTACCTGGCCCATCACGGGCAGCCCGCCACGCTGGAAGACCTGGCCAGACACCGCTGCCTGGCCTACCGCATGGCCATGGACGGCCGGATCATGCCCTGGCCGTTCATCCGGGAGGGTTTGCGCATTGAAGCCGCCTTTGAGCCCAGCCTGACCTGCAGCGACATCGACACCCTGGCGCAAGCCTGCCTGGCCGGTGCCGGCATCGCGCGCCTGGGCAGCTTCGTGTCCAACCCGCTGATTGAATCGGGCGAACTGATCCCGCTGTTCACCGACCCGGCCACAGCCCATGCCGCACCCGAGCCACTGGAGTTCTATGTGTGTTATCGCGACCGCCAACACGTGCCACCCAAGCTGCGCCTGTTCATCGACGAACTCAGCGAAGACTTGAGCCATCACCCGGGGCTGCACATGCCGCGACGCCCTGGCCTGCCCCCGCCCTGACTGCCAGGCCCACTCGGCCTCGCGGGGCGCCCGTTTCTTGACCATCTGATCAAATTTGGTGCCCCCCAGGCACCAGCCGAGTGCGCCTGCATGGTATTCTTTTGCCCCAGCCACCGCCCGCTGCGGGGGTGCGCCCTGGCCCGGCGTCCGCCTGGGCCCAAGGCCACCCGACAGCGGCCCCTCTTTGCCAAGCCCTGCAGGAGCCCTGTCACCCCATGCCACCGGTCTTCCCCCCATCCTGGCACAGCGCTTGCACTGATCACCCCGGTCCGGCCAGCGCTGCCGGCGGGCGTCCCTGACCTTTCACTGCACCCAAGCCCAACACCATGAGCAACGTCCACGTCATCGACCACCCCCTGGTTCAGCACAAGCTGACCCTGATGCGCAACCGCGAGGCCAGCACCAACAGCTTCCGCCGCCTGCTCGGCGAACTGGCGAGCCTCATGACCTATGAGATCACCCGCGAACTGCCGTTGCAGGACGTTGAGGTTCAGACCCCCCTGGAAACCACCACTGGCCGCGTGATCGATGGCAAGAAGCTGGTTTTCGTGTCCATCCTGCGTGCCGGCAACGGCATTCTGGAGGGCATGCTCAACGTGGTGCCTGGCGCCCGGGTCGGCCACATTGGCCTGTACCGCGACCCCGACACCCTCAAGCCGGTCGAGTACTACTTCAAGATGCCCTCGGAAATGACCGAGCGCGACATCATCGTGGTCGACCCGATGCTGGCCACCGGCAACTCGGCCATTGCGGCGATTGAAAAGCTCAAGGCCCTGAAACCCAAGTCGATCAAGTTCGTGTGCCTGTTGACCTGCCCCGAGGGCGTGGCCGCCATGCAGGCCGCCCACCCCGACGTCCCCATCTACACCGCGTCGATCGACCGCCAGCTCAACGACCACGGCTACATCCTGCCGGGCCTGGGTGACGCGGGCGACCGCATCTTCGGTACCCAGTAAATACCGCCTACGGCCGCCACGACGGGCCGTCCGGGGCCTGCCGGGCCCGCTCAATTTTGCAACCCCCGCCAACTTTGCCAAAAGGAGCCTTCATGTCCCGTCGTTTCGCCCCGTCCCGCCGCCACCTGGTGGTGGCAGCCACCGCGCTCGCGGCTTCGGTTTCGTTGCCCGTCCTGGCCCAGGCCAAAATCAAGGTGGCGGCCATCTATACCGTGCCCTTCGAGCAGCAATGGGTGAGCCGCATCCACAAGGCCCTGAAAGCCGCCGAGGCCCGTGGCGAGATTGAATACAAGGCCAGCGAAAACGTGGCCAACGCCGACTACGAGCGCGTGATGCGCGAATACATCGCCGGTGGCAACCAGTTGATCGTCGGCGAGGTGTTCGGGGTCGAGGCCGCCGCCCGCAAGGTGGCCAAAGACTCACCCAAGACCTACTTCCTGCTGGGCTCTTCGGGCAAGCCGCAGGCGCCCAACTTCAGCGTCTTCGACAACTACATCCAAGAGCCGGCCTACCTCAGCGGCATGGTGGCGGGTGCCATGACCCAATCCAACAAGATCGGCATGGTGGGCGGTTTCCCCATTCCCGAGGTGAACCGCCTCATGAATGCCTTCATGGCGGGCGCCAAGGAGGTCAACCCCAAGGTGACCTTCAGCGTGAGCTTCATCAACAGCTGGTTTGACCCGCCCAAGGCCAAGGAAGCCACCTTTGCCATGATCGATCAGGGCGCCGACGTGCTGTATGCCGAGCGCTTCGGCGTCAGTGATGCCGCCAAAGAAAAGGGCAAGCTGGCCATCGGCAACGTCATCAACACCCAGGACAAATACCCTGACACCGTGGTCGCCTCGGCGCTGTGGAACATGGAGCCCAGCATCGATCGCGCCCTCAAGCTGGTCAAGGAAGGCAAATTCACCGCCGAAGACTACGGCCCCTACTCGACGATGAAGCACAAGGGCTCTGAGCTGGCGCCCCTGGGCACCTTCGAGAAAAAAGTGCCTGCCACCATCATGAACAAGGTCAAGGCACGCGAGGCCGAGATCCTGTCCGGCAAGTTCACCGTCAAGGTGGACGACAGCCAGCCCAAGTCCAGCGCCAAGTGATGAGGCGGCCTGCCCCACCCAGCGTGCCTCGGTGGCGCAGCTTGCTGACGGCCGGCCTGCTGGCCGGCGCCCTCGCCGCGCCGCTGCAAGCGGCCCCCAGGCACGATGGCGTGCCGCGCACAGCCATCGTGTCTGCGTTCGAGCCCGAGCTGGTGCTGCTGCGCTCGCAGCTGCGCCAGCCCCGCGTGCAACGGATCGCCGGGGTCGAATTCACCACCGGCCAGTTGCAGGGCAAGCCCGTGCTGCTGTTTCTCAGCGGCATCAGCATGACCAATGCGGCCATGAACACCCAACGCGCCCTGGACCATTTCAAGGTGCGCCGACTGTTGTTCAGCGGCATCGCCGGCGGTGTCGACCCTGCCCTGCACGTGGGTGATGTGGCTGTTCCACGCCGCTGGGCCCCTTACCTCGAAGGGGTGCTGGCCCGCGAAACCACCCCAGGCCACTACCAGCCCCCGCCCTGGATGGACGACCTGGTCGGCCCGGGCTTCGGCCCCTTCGTGCCGCGCTCGGTCGAGGTGCGTTCCAGCCGCCAGGCGGGCACCGAGCGCAAAGCCTGGTTCGAAGTCGATGCGGCCCTGCTGGCCATGGCCGAGCGCATCGCCCAGACCCCGCTGCAGCGCTGCGATGCCCGTCAGCAATGCCTGAGCCAGGCACCCCGCGTGGTGGTAGGCGGCAATGGCGTTTCGGGCGCCGCCTTTGTCGACAACACAGCCTGGCGCGAATACGCCTTCAATACTTTCCAGGCCCAGGTGCTCGACATGGAAAGCGCCGCCACCGCCCAGGTGGCCTACAGCAACCAGGTCCCCTTCATTGCGTTCCGCTCCCTCAGCGATCTGGCGGGCGGCGGCGAGGGCGAAAACGAAATGCACACCTTCATGACGCTGGCCGCCGGCAATTCGGCGCGGGTTCTGCTGGCCTTTCTGGCAGCCCTCCATGACTGACACCCCCCGCCCCGCCCCGGTGCTGCAACTGCAGGGCATCACCAAGCGCTTTGGCCCCTTGGTGGCCAACGACAACATCTCCCTGAGCCTGAACGCAGGCGAGGTGTTGGCCCTTCTGGGCGAAAACGGGGCCGGTAAATCCACCCTGATGTCCATCCTGTTCGGCCACTACCGGGCCGACGAAGGCCACATCACCCTGAACGGTCAGCCCCTGCCCCCTGGCAATCCGGCCGCGGCCCTGGCCGCCGGCATCGGCATGGTGCACCAGCACTTCACGCTGGCCGACAACCTCAGTGTGCTGGACAACGTGATCCTGGGCACCGAAGCCCTTTGGCAGCCCTGGTCGGCCCGGGCCCGGGCCCGGAACCGCCTGATGCAGGTGGGTCAGCGCTTTGGCCTGACCGTGCAGCCCGAGGCCCGCGTGGGCCAGCTCTCGGTCGGCGAGCGCCAGCGCGTCGAGATCCTCAAGGCCTTGTACCGCGGCGCGCGCATCCTGATCCTGGACGAGCCCACGGCCGTACTCACCCCGCAAGAGAGCGAAGCCCTGTTCGACACCCTGGCCCAGTTGGTCCGAGAGGGCCTGTCAGTGATCTTCATCAGCCACAAACTGGCCGAGGTGCTGCGCGTCTCGCACCGGGTAGCGGTGCTGCGCAGCGGCCGCCTGGTCGCCGAAGCCCCGGCTGCCGGAACCACCCAGGCTCAGCTGGCGCAGTGGATGGTGGGCCACGCCGTCTCAGCGCCCGAACGGCGCCCCGCGGCGGCGCCTGGCCCGGTGGCCTGTGAATTGCGCAACGTCAGCACACCGGCCGGTCAGCGCGAGCGCCTCAGCCAGGTCAACCTGCAATTGAGGGCGGGCGAGATCGTGGCCGTCGCCGGCGTCTCAGGCAACGGGCAACTGGCGCTGGCCGAACTGCTGTGTGGCACGCGCCGCGCCGCCCAGGGCGAGGTCTGGCTCAAGGGCCAGCCCCTGCAGGCCTCGCCTGCCTGGCTGGTCACCCAAGGGGTGGCACGGATTCCCGAGGACCGGCACGCTGTGGGCGTGGTCGGTGATCTGCCGGTCTGGGAGAACGCGGTCTCAGAGCGGCTTCGGCACCCCGTGTTCTCGCGCTGGGGCTGGGTGCGCCGTGCCGTGGCGCGACAACACGCCCAGCGGGTGATCGAGGCCTTCGATGTGCGCGGCGCCGGCCCCCTGAGTCCGGCCCGGGCCCTGTCGGGCGGCAACATGCAGAAACTCATCCTGGGCCGCGCCCTGCTGCCGCTGCCCGGCCAGACCGCCCAACAGGGGCCTTGCCTGATCGTGGCCCACCAACCCACCTGGGGCCTGGACATCGGCGCCGTGGCCTATGTGCAGCAACAGCTGCTGGCCGCCCGTGACGCAGGGGCCGCGGTGTTGTTGATCACCGACGACCTGGACGAAGCCATGGCCCTCGGTGACCGCATCGCGGTCATGCATCACGGGCATCTGAGCCCGGCCCACCCCAGTTCCCACTGGAGCCGCGACAGCATCGGCCTGGCCATGGCCGGCGGCCCGGTCGCGGCCCAGGCCTCGGAGACCCCATGAGACTTGAGAAACGGCACCAGGCCTCTCACCTGGCCCATGTGCTGGCCCCGCTGGGGGCCATCGCCTTCACCCTGCTGATCAGTGCCCTGCTGGTGCTGTGGGCCGGGGCCCCGGTGGGGCGCACCTACGGCCTGCTGGTTCAGGGGGGGTTCGGCTCGCTGTTCGCCTGGAGCGAGACCCTGACGCGCGCCACCCCGCTGATCTTCACCGGCCTGGCGGCCGCTGTGGCCTTCCGGGCCCGGCTGTTCAACATCGGCGCCGAGGGCCAGTTGTATGCCGGGGCCTTGGCCGCCGTGGCCGTGGGTGGCATGCACGACAGCGCCGGCTGGGCCTTGCCATTGCCGCTGCTGTTCACCCTGATGCTGCTGGCGGCAGCCGCGGCCGGCGCCCTGCTGCTGCTGGGGCCCGCGCTGCTCAAGAGCCGGCTTGGCGTGGACGAGGTCGTGACCACCCTGCTGCTCAATTTCATGGCCCTGCTGGGCGTGTCGGCCCTGCTGGACGGCCCCATGAAAGACCCCACCGCCCTGGGCTGGCCGCAAAGCGTGGCCCTGCAGCCCAAGTTGGAGCTGTCGCGCCTGGTCGAGGGCACCCGGGTGCACACCGGCCTGTTGCTGGCGGCGGCCCTGTGCCTGGGGGTGTGGGTGCTGATGCGCTTTACCGTGCTGGGCTTTGACATCCGGGCCACGGGCGCCAATGCCCGCGCGGCGGCCTTTGCCGGGGTGGCGACCGGACGCACCGCTTTGCTGGTGGCCATGATGTCGGGGGCACTGGCAGGGCTGGCGGGGGCGGTCGAGGTGGCCGGGCGCACCAGCTATGTGACGCTGGACATGTCACCGGGCTATGGCTACAGCGGCATCGTGATCGCCATGCTGGCCGGCTTGCACCCTCTGGGTGTGCTGGTGGCCAGCATCTTTGTGGCCGGCGTGCAGGTAGGCGCCGACAGCATGAGCCGCGCCGTGGGCGTGCCCACCTACATCGCCGACGTGATCGTGGCGGCCTCGCTGCTGTCAGTGCTGGTGGCCACCCTGCTCACGCAATACCGGGTGCGCCTGAAATGACCGAACTGTTCGACATCCTGGCCCAACCGGCCTTCTGGGTGGCCGTGTTGCGCATCGCCACGCCCCTGATCTTCGGCACCCTGGGCGTGCTGCTGTGCGAACGTGCCGGCGTGCTCAACCTGGGCATCGAGGGCATCATGGTCGCAGGCGCCTTCGCCGGCTGGCTGGCGGTCTACCTGGGTCTGCCGCTGTGGGGCGGCGTGGCCGTGGCCGCACTGACCGGGGCGGCCTTCGGCCTGTTGCATGCCGCGCTCACCGTGGGCCTGGCGCTGTCGCAGCATGTGGCGGGCCTGGGCATCACGATGCTGGCCACTGCGCTCAGCTACTACGGCTACCGGGTCAGCTTTCCCAAGGTGAACACGCCCCCCACCATCACGCCCTTCACGGCCATGGACGGGCTGGGCATTCCGGTGCTGTCGGCGCAGACCCCGCTCACCCTGCTGGCCCTGCTGCTGGTCCCAGCCCTGGCCTGGTGGCTGTACCGAACCCCATCGGGGCTGGCGCTGCGCATGGTGGGCGAAAACCCCCAGGCCGCAGAAGGCCAGGGCCTCAGCGTGGGCCGCACCCGCACGGCAGGCATCGTGGCCGGTTCGGCCCTGATGGGTGTGGCGGGCTCCTTCCTGACCTTGTCGGCCTTCAACGCCTTTTTCTTCAACATGGTCAATGGGCGCGGCTGGATCTGCGTGGCCCTGGTGGTGTTTGCCTCATGGCGACCCGGCAAGGCCTTGCTTGGCGCCCTGCTGTTTGCCTTCTTTGACGCCCTGCAGCTGCGCCTGCAGCAAGCAGGGGGCAGCGCCCTGCCCTATCAGCTCTACCTGATGCTGCCCTACGCCCTGTCGATCCTGGCCCTGGTGGTGGTGGCGCGCAAAGCCAGTTATCCCCAGGCCCTGATGAAACCCTACCGCAAAGGCGAACGCTGAGCCTGCCCCGGCGCCGAGCCTGCACCACCGAGACTGCCCATGCTTGACCTCCTGATCCAACACGTGAACCTGCCGGACGGCCGCCGCGACCAATCGGTGGCGGTACAGAACGGCCGCATCGTCGAAGTGGCCGCGGGCCTGCAGGCCCCCGCCCATGAGACGCTGGACGGCCAGGGCCGGTTGCTGAGCCCGCCTTTTGTCGACGCCCACTTCCACATGGACTCCACCCTCAGTTACGGCCTGCCGCGCATCAACCAGAGCGGCACGCTGCTGGAGGGCATCGCGCTCTGGGGTGAACTCAAGCCTCAACTGACCCATGACGCCATCGTGCAGCGGGCCCTGAGCTATTGCGACTGGGCTGTGGCCAAGGGCCTGCTGGCAATCCGCTCGCATGTGGATGTCTGCGATGACCGACTGCTGGCCGTGCAAGCCCTGCTGGAGGTGAAAAAGACCGTGGCGCCCTACCTCGACCTGCAATTGGTGGCCTTCCCGCAGGACGGCGTGCTGCGCTCGCCCAACGCCCTCCACAACCTGAAGCGTGCCTTGGACCTCGGGGTTGAGGTGGTGGGCGGTATTCCGCACTTCGAGCGCACCATGGCCCACGGTGCCGACAGTGTGAAGCTGCTGTGCGAGCTGGCGGCAGAACGCGGCCTGCTGGTCGACATGCATTGCGACGAATCCGACGACCCGCTGTCACGCCATGTGGAGACCCTGGCCTGTGAAACGCATCGACTGGGCCTGCACGGCCGGGTCACGGGCTCGCACCTGACCTCCATGCACAGCATGGACAACTACTACGTCAGCAAGCTGCTGGCCCTGATGGCCGAGGCCCAATTGGGCGTGGTGGCCAACCCGCTGATCAACATCACCCTGCAAGGGCGCCACGACAGCTACCCCAAACGCCGCGGCATGACCCGGGTGCCCGAACAGTTGGCGGCGGGCCTGACCGTGGCCTTTGGCCACGACTGCGTGATGGACCCCTGGTACAGCCTGGGCTCGGGCGACATGCTCGAGGTCGCCAGCATGGGCTTGCATGTGGCCCAGATGACCAGCCAGGCGGCCATGCGCCAGTGCTTCGAAGCCGTGACCACGGCGCCGGCCCACCTGCTGCACCTGGAGGACTACGGCCTCGCCGCAGGCTGCCATGCCGATTTTGTGCTGCTGGATGCCACCGACCCCGTCGAAGCCCTGCGGCTGCGCCCGCCCCGCCTGCGCGTCTATCGCCGTGGCCGCTGCATTGCGCAGGCCCAACCGGCGATCAGTCAGTTGCAACTGGCAGGTCGACCGGACAGCACGGCCTTCCGGAGCTGAACTGGGGCCTCAGCCGCCCCTTGCCTGCGTGGAAACTCAGCCCAGGGCCTGGGCGAAGTCGGCGATCAGGTCTTCGGCGTCTTCCAGGCCGACCGACAGCCGGATCATGCTGTCGGCAATGCCCATGCCGGCACGCACCTCGGCGCCGGCCTCCCAGAAAATGGTGTGTGCCACCGGGATGATCAGGGTGCGGGTGTCGGCCAGGCCAGTGGCCTTGATGGGCAGCTGCAGGCGGTTGCACAGGCCCAGGCAGTCGTCAGCGTTCTTGAGTTCGAAGGACAGCAGCCACGAACCGGCCTTGAAATGCTCACGCGCGCGCTCGTACTGCGGGTGCGACGGCAGGCCGGGGTAGAGCACACGAGCGACCGCAGGGTGCTGCTCCAGCCACTGCGCCAGGGCCAGGGCGGTGGCGCTGGTGCGGTCCATGCGCAGCGCCAGGGTCTCGGCACCGGTGGCCAGTTGGCTGGCCGCATGCGAAGACAGCGTGCCCCCCATGTCGCGCAAGCCCTTCTTGCGGATCTGCTGCAGGCCCCAGCCCTTGGCATCGCCCTTGCGGTAGGGCGGAAAGATGTTGGGGTAGGCGGCCCAATCGAACAAGCCGGTGTCGGTGACCGAACCACCAAGCGCGTTGCCGTGGCCGCCGATGCTCTTGGTCAGCGAGTGGATCACCAGGCCAGCCCCCACGCTGCGCGCCTTGAACAGGTAGGGCGAGGCCACCGTGTTGTCGACCACGTAGAGCAAGCCCTTGTCGCGGCACAGTTGGCCGATGCCGGCCAGATCGGCCACCTGGGTGCCTGGGTTGGCGATGGTCTCGACAAACACCATGCGGGTGTTGGGTTGAATGGCCGCGGCCACCTGGGCCGCGTCGGTGGCGTCCACCGTGCTGACCTGGATGCCCAGGTCGGCCAGGGTGCCGAAAATGCTGTTGGTGTTGCCGAACACAAAGCGGCTGGCCACCAGATGGTCACCCGCCTTGAGCAGCGTCAGGAAGACGGCGCAGATGGCCGCCATGCCGGTGGCAAAGCTGATGCTGCCCAGGCCTTGCTCCATCTGGGTGAGCTTGGCTTCCAGCGCAGCCGTGGTGGGCGTGCCCTGGCGGGCATAGTTGAAACCGCCCTTGGCGGTGCCCTGGAACACGGCGATCAGGTCTTCGACGCGGTCGAAACCATACTGCACCGAGTTGTGCACGGGCTTGTGCACGCCACCGTGCTCCACGTGGCCGCGGCGGTCGGCATGGACGATCTGGGTGGTGAAGCCGTTGGAGTGGGTATCGGTCATGGCAGGGGTCAAAAAACAGGGAAAACGGTGAAGCCCTCAGAACTCGGGGGCGATGTGTTCGGCGTAATCGTACAAGGCGCCCAGGATGGCTTCGCCGCGCTCATCCGCGGTCTCGGAGAGCGTATCGATCTCAGCAAACAATTGCTCCAGGGTGCGCGCCCCACCCTCACCTTCGAACAGGCGGGCGGTGCGCAACTGCTCCCAGCGCTGGGCTTCGGCGCCTGACAGCGTGGCCGGAAAATTGCGTGCCCGGTAGCGGAACAGCAGTTCACCCAGGCGTGGGTCATCAAAACCCGTGCGGCTGGTGGCCAGCTCTTCGGGCGACTGGGCGCGCAGCTGGTTCAAGCGGCGCCGGTCGGCCGGGCCGATGAAGCCGCCGTACAAATCCTGGTCCACGTCGGTGGGTTGGTCGTCCGCAGGCCGGTGGAACACGTTCTTCCACAGTTCGCTGAGGTCGGGCAGGGCCAAGGCCTTTTCCGCGTGGCGCATCGCTTGGGCCAGGTCGATGCCCCAACGCTGGGCCATCTCGGGACGCAATGTCTTGAGCTGCCCCACCACCATGGGCGACTTGTTCAAGTGCACCGATTTGACGGGCAGGCGATGCACCCCCTCGGGCAGTTCATCGCGTTTGCTGAACAGGCGCTGCCGGGCGGTGGCAGCGTCCAACATGGCCAGCTCACTGGGGTCGTGCGCCAGGTCCCAGGCCAGCAGCTCGTTCTTGTTGGTCGGGTGGGTGGCCAGGGGCCACATCACGGCCAGGCAACCCCGGTCGGCCGGGAACATGCCCGACACATGCAAAAAAGGCTTGGCGTTTTGCGGCGAGGTGGGCAAGCCCAGCTCAGCGGCCACACGGTCTTTCTTGTGCAGGCTGAAGCAGAAGTCGAACAGACGCGGCTGCTTGTCGCGGATCAGCCGGGCCAGCGCGATGGTGGCACGCACATCGGACAAGGCATCGTGGGCAGCCTCGTGCTGCAGGCCATTGGCGGCGCTCAGGTGCTCCAGTTTGAAGCTCTGGCTGCCGTCTTCCTTGGTGGGCCAGACGATGCCCTCGGGGCGCAGCGCATAGGCCATGCGCACCACATCGAGCAGGTCCCAGCGGCCACAGCCGTTCTGCCATTCGCGCGCATAGGGGTCGATCAGGTTGCGCCAGAACATGAAGCGCGTGATCTCATCGTCAAAACGGATGGTGTTATACCCCACGCCGACCGTACCCGGCTCTGAGAAGGCGGTCTCGATCTGCGCCGCGAACTGATGCTCAGGCAGGCCCTTTTCGAGGCACAGCTGTGGGGTGATGCCCGTAATCAGGCAAGACTGCGGGTCGGGCAGGTAGTCGGGCGCGGGCTGGCAATACAGCATCAGCGGCGCACCGATCTCATTGAGTTCGGCATCGGTGCGGATGGCCGCAAACTGGGCCGGGCGATCGCGCCGGGTGTTGGCGCCAAAGGTTTCGTAATCGTGCCAGAGGAAGGTATGCGACATGGGCGCCCATTATCCTTGCTGCGCAGGGCCGTCAGGCTCAAGGGGCCAGGTCGACACTGCTGCAAGACACGGTCTGCCGCTGGCCCAGCCAACCCAGCACACACTTGTCGCCCTCACGGCGGTACGAGAACGCCACCTTGAAGCGGTTGTCACGCACCAGATCGGCCTCGGTGGGCGTGGGGTTCAGGGTCAGCGAAATGCTGTCCTGGGTCGAGCTGACGTGGTAGGGCTGGTTGAAGACGTTGCCATAGATCACCGGTGGCCCATCGGTCGGGATGCCACGGATGCCGATCACCACCCGGCTCATGGTCCCGTACTGCCCATAGTCAAACCAGTTGTCATGGATATCGAGGAAAGCCCCGGCCTGGGTCGTGTTGGGGTAGGCGTGCATGTCGACCTGATGGTAGGCATCGCGCCCGCCGCCGGGCCGCACCAGGTTGTGGTGCACTTCATAGCGCTCGCCACTCTGCCCAGAGCCCGCGACGGCATGCCGGTTGAAATGAAACACATTGCAGGCGATGTCCGCCGAGGTGCGGCCGTTTTGCACCACCACACCGTAGCCCAGCCCGGATTTGATGTTGTGGTGGATGTGGTTGTGATGGATGCGGGCCTGGCGCGAGGCCTTGACCGACACCGCAGCCCAGGGCCAGCCGTAGATTTCTGAGTTGTCGACTTCGATGTCCAGGGCGTCCACCGCCAGTTGCAGGCCGATGGTGTTGTTGGCGGTGTTGGCCGCCTGGTAGGGCCCTTCGATGCGCAGGCCACTGATGCGGGAACCTGTGTCCAGGCTGAACACGGCCCACTCGTGCGGCTGCTCGTCTTCGTAGGCCACGCGCAGCAAGGCCCCCGGCTGCCCGTCCTGGCCGCGATCGCCAAACAAGGTCTGCCCTCGGTGCAGCACCACCGCATACTTGCGGTTGGGGATGTCGATGGTCACGCCGGCAGGCACATGGATGTAGGGCTCCAGACGATCCAGGTGCTGCTTGAGCGTGATGTAGTCGATGGCCGTGACATAGGACACACTGGCCTGGTCCACCCCGCCGGTGCTCAGACCACCGCCGCCCAGAACGCCACAGTGGCCCGCGTCGGGGTCGGGCTGACGCGGTGCCGGGGCCACCTCCCAGGCCAGCACGGCCAGCGCCTTTGCGCCAGCGGCGTCCAACACCAGCAATTGGGCACTGTAGCGGCCGGGCTGATCGAAGCGGGCGGTCACGGTGGCGCCCGAGACCCCCGAGACGGCCTGTGCGTCGGGCTGCAGGCTCATCCCTGCTGGCACCGGCCCCAGCCATTGCCAGCGCAAGGCCTCGCCGTCAGGGTCGAGGGCTTGCAGCTTCAGCTCGGTGGTCTGCCCAGCGACCCCGTATTGCACAGGGGGGATTGCCGGCTGCCAGGTCGGCGCATGGTTGTTGCCCCTGGAGCGCAAGCGCAGGTACAGCGTGTCTTGGCGGGTCTGGGCCTGCAAGCTCAGCAAATCAGGGCTGCCGGCGGGCACATCGCCAGCCGCATCCACACCGACCGCGGGCAATTCAAGGGGTTGGTCGGCCCAGGCCGGGGCCTGCCAAGGCGTCGCCGCCAACAACAGGCACAGCCCCCCCACAGCCAGAACCGCTGGGCCACCACGGCGCCAAGCCCACGCGGCCACCAGCACCACGCCCAACATCAAAACCCCTTGCAGAACAGGCTGCAGCGCCGGAACGGCCTGCACCGACCCGGAACCAGGGGCCGGCCCACTGTTGGCCTCGGACCGCAGCAGCCAGATGGCCCCGGTAGCACCGCCCGTCCCCGAGTCGAGCACATCGGCCCCGGCGCTGACCCTCACCCTCACCGCCGTGGCGTCACCCAGCAAAGCCCAGGGCACGGCCAGGTCCAGCACATCCTCCAGCCCGCCAGGGCCTGACAGGGTGCTGCTGGCCAGCACATCAATGGGCGGCGACGGCGTCACTTCGACAAAGGCGCCGGCCTGGCAGACGCTCCAACGCGCTGGCAGGGGCTCGCCCTGCGCATCCAGCGCCACCTGCAGACGGAACTCAAAACCTGAGGAACCGCCTCCTGCGCCAGCAGCAGCCTCCGTGCAGCCCCCCGTTGGCTGACCATCACTGTCCAGGTAGAGCTGGTAAGAGACCCCCGCGGCCCCCGCCCAAGCCAGCGCAGGCTGACAGCACAGCAAGCCCAGGGCCAAGCCGGCCCAGCCCACCGTGTGGCCCAACGACACAATGCGACGCAACGCCGCCAGGAGAGAAGAAAACCAATGCATGAACAGCCCAGCCGTCATCGCCCACAAGAGGCACCTTGGCACCGCATGAGCAAGGCACCCCGAACATCCAGGCCCTGGCCTGAAAGCCGGGCAGTCTAGGAGTCGGGGGGGCGTGGCACCGGCAGAGGTGTGTCAAAGCGTAGGCTGCCGCTACAGAGCCTGGCGCCAACGAGCACCGAGTCCCGGCAAGTGCTTGTCATTCAAGGAGTTCGTGAAGCGTCTCGATCTGACAGATTTCAGCCCTTACGCAGTGATACATCTCCTGGGATGACCGTCTCAACTGTTGGCCGATGGGGTCGATGGGGTCGATGGGGATCTTTCCAACGTGGCCGGGCACGAGGTACAGCTGATCAGCCGCGCCACGTCAAGGCTGTGCTCGCGATCCATGGGGGCGACAAGCATTCGCAAAAGACGGACCAGGGTGGCCAGCAAGGCCATGACGATGCACAAAATGTCGATCGGATTGCCGTCAGGCGCACTCATCGACGCACCACGAACACCAGGGCCACCACCATCAGCACCACAGCCCCGATCGCATCCGAGCCTGCGGGCAATTGCAGCCCGCCATAGGCCAGCAGCCCCACCGCACTGGAGCCGATCACGCCCACGCCGGCCAGCAGGCGAATCGTGTCGGCCCACTGGACGTAGCGCCGCCGTGGGCTGGCCGGGCCGGCTTCGGAACTCAAAGACATGGGGCGAGATGACATCGCGATTCCTTGGTGAAAGGGACTGTTAGCAGCAAAGTGGTTTGATGCTCACAGGCCGATTCGCCAAAATCAACGCCAACTGTTCATTCTGTACCCGCAGAAAACAAAAAAGCTGACCCGGATCGCTCCTGGGTCAGCCTTGTTGAGGTCAGCCTCTGGTGGCTGGCGCAGCTCAATCTGCAGCGGCGGCCTCTTCCGGCTCCGTGGGTTCGGCCTTGGGGGCGCGCTCCTTCTTGGGCAGGGGCTGGATGTCCAGCACCACATCCGGCTTTTCGGCGTTGTCGTCGAGGTCGACCGTCAGGCGGCCACCGTCGGTCAGGCGTCCGAACAGCAGTTCGTCGGCCAAGGCCCGGCGGATGGTGTCCTGAATCAGGCGCTGCATCGGACGCGCGCCCATCAGCGGATCGAAGCCCTTCTTGGCCAGGTACTTGCGCAGCTTGTCGGTGAAGGTGACTTCCACCTTCTTCTCGGCCAGTTGGGTCTCCAACTGCAGCAAGAACTTGTCGACCACGCGCAGGATGACCTGTTCGTCCAGGGCCTTGAAGCCCACGATGGCATCCAGGCGGTTGCGGAACTCAGGCGTGAACAGGCGCTTGATGTCGGCCATCTCGTCGCCCGCCTCACGCGGGTTGGTGAAGCCGATGGTCGCCTTGTTCATGGTTTCGGCGCCCGCGTTCGTGGTCATGATCAGGATCACGTTGCGGAAGTCGGCCTTGCGCCCGTTGTTGTCGGTCAAGGTGCCGTGGTCCATCACCTGCAACAGCACGTTGAAGATGTCCGGGTGCGCCTTTTCGATTTCGTCGAGCAGCAATACCGCGTGCGGCTTCTTGGTGATGGCTTCGGTCAGCAGACCGCCCTGGTCAAAGCCCACATAGCCCGGGGGCGCACCGATCAGGCGGCTCACGGCGTGGCGCTCCATGTACTCCGACATGTCGAAGCGGATCAGGTCAATGCCCATGATGTAGGCCAGCTGCTTGGCGGCCTCGGTCTTGCCGACACCGGTGGGGCCGCTGAACAGGAAGGCACCAATCGGCTTGTCGCCCTTGCCCAGGCCCGACCGAGCCATCTTGACCGACGAGGCCAACACTTCGAGGGCCTTGTCCTGACCGAACACCACACTCTTGAGGTCGCGCTCCAGGGTCTGCAGCTTGCCGCGGTCGTCGTTGGAGACATTGGCCGGCGGAATGCGCGCGATCTTGGCCACGATTTCTTCGACCTCGGTCTTGCCGATGGTCTTCTTGCGCTTGGACGGGGCCAGGATGCGTTGGGCAGCACCGGCTTCGTCAATCACGTCGATGGCCTTGTCGGGCAGATGGCGGTCATTGATGTACTTGGCACTCAGTTCAGCCGCAGCCTGCAGGGCGGCCGCCGCGTACTTGACGCTGTGGTGCTCTTCAAAGCGCGACTTCAGCCCCTTGAGGATCTCGATGGTCTGGTCCACAGTGGGCTCGACCACGTCAACCTTCTGGAAACGACGCGACAAGGCGGCGTCTTTTTCGAAGATGCCACGGTACTCGGTGAAGGTGGTGGCGCCAATGCACTTGAGCTGACCGCTGGAGAGTGCCGGCTTGAGCAGGTTGGAGGCATCCAGTGTGCCGCCCGAGGCAGCACCCGCACCGATCAAGGTGTGGATTTCGTCAATGAACAGGATGGCGTTGGGCTTTTCCTTGAGCGTCTTGAGCACCCCCTTGAGGCGTTGCTCGAAGTCGCCACGGTACTTGGTGCCGGCCAGCAAGGCGCCCATGTCCAGCGAGTAAACAATGGCCTCGGCCAGGATCTCGGGCACGTCACCCTGGGTGATGCGCCAGGCCAGGCCTTCGGCGATGGCGGTCTTGCCCACGCCGGCTTCACCCACCAGCAGAGGGTTGTTCTTGCGGCGACGGCACAGGATCTGGATCACCCGTTCGACCTCGTACTCGCGGCCGATCAGTGGGTCGATCTTGCCGTCCTTGGCCAATTGGTTGAGGTTCTGCGTGAACTGTTCGAGCGGAGACGCCTTCTCGTTGCGCTCACCGCCCTCTTCCTGCTCGGCTTGCGGCTGGTCATTGCCCTTGACGGGTTCCGGCGGCTCGCCCTTCTTGATGCCGTGGGCGATGAAGTTCACCACGTCCAGACGGGTCACGCCCTGCTGGTGCAGGTAGTAGACCGCGTGCGAATCCTTCTCACCGAAGATCGCGACCAGCACGTTGGCGCCGGTCACTTCCTTCTTGCCGTTGCCGGTGGACTGCACGTGCATGATGGCGCGCTGGATGACGCGCTGGAAACCCAGTGTGGGCTGGGTATCCACCTCATCGGTGCCGGCCACCTGAGGGGTGTTGTCCTTGATGAAGTTGGTCAAGGACTTGCGCAGATCGTCGATGTTGGCTGAGCAGGCCCGCAGTACCTCGGCGGCGCTGGGGTTGTCGAGCAAGGCGAGCAGCAGGTGCTCCACGGTGATGAACTCGTGGCGCTGCTGGCGGGCCTCAACAAAGGCCATGTGCAGACTGACTTCCAATTCCTGGGCAATCATGTGAATTCCTTTTGCCTTGCTTTAAGTGGTTGAACTTTAAATCGGATCGAAAGCCATTTATTCAACAGGCTCACTGACACATTGCAGCGGATGACCAGCCTTGTTGGCCGCATCCATGACCTGATCCACCTTGGTGGCGGCCACGTCCCGCGAATACACGCCGCAGACGCCTTTGCCATCGAGATGGATCTTCAGCATGATCTGGGTCGCGCTTTCACGGTCCTTGTTGAAAAACTCCTGGATCACGAGGACCACAAACTCCATCGGGGTGTAGTCGTCGTTCAACATGACCACCTGGTACATCTGTGGTGGCTTGACCTTTTGCGTCAAGCGCTCAAGCACCACGGAATCGCCGCCGCCATGCTCCGGCGGCGCCAGCTTGGGTGCAGCGGGTTTGGAAGGTGATTTCGTTGCCATGAATTTCATTCTAATGACGGTCTTGGGGGCCCGAGGGTTCAAAGGGCAATTGGCCCCCACGAGTGGACATTTCAAGGGCTGATTTTTCACAAAATGAAAAAATTTCGCCCTCAACCGCCACTCTGCGGGTTCGTCAGCCGGCTCAGTCGTAAATGATGCGGGCCTGCCCCTCATGGGCCTGCGCTGTCCAACCTGCCAAAGCGGCATCGCTGGGGAAAAAGCGGGCGCCCTCGCCGAGGTGCAACTCGGCCGAAACGGCCATGCCATCCTTTTCGCGCAGCACTTGCAGGCGAATGTCCATGCCGCGCTCCAGGGTGCCGGATTCGGACTCTTCCAGGCGCGGCGGGTGTTCGCGCAGCAGCCGGGCAATGTCGGGCGCCCGGCCGTTGACCACCACCTGCAAATGCTTGCCGAAACGGCAGCGTGCTGACGCCAGGTCCCAGATCTGCACCACCTGCAGGCGCAGCCCGCCCGAAAACCGATCGGGCTGGCACTTGGCGCTGACGATGATCATCTCGTCGTCCTTGAGCAGGTTCTTGTTGGCATTGATCAAGGCTTCATCGGCGGTGGCCTCGATCGTGCGGCTCTTGTCGTCCAGCTTGAAGATCGCCAGTTTGCCGCGCTGGCCATTGATGACGCGCAGGTCGCTCACGATGCCGGCCACCATCTGGGGATCCCGGCTGTCGGCCAGTTCATCGATCTGCCGCCTGACAAAGCGGCGCACCTCGGTGGCCACCTCATCGAACAGGTGGCCCGAGAGGTAAAAGCCCACCGCCGTCTTTTCGTAGGTGAGCCGTTCCTTGATGCCCCAGGGCAGCGTTTCGACCAGCCCAGGCTCCTGCGTGCTGGAGCCGTGCGCATCGTCGCCGAACATGTCGAACAGGCCGCCCTGGTTGGCGTTGGCCGCCGTGGCATTGGCAAATTCGAAGGCCCGGTCGATTGAAGCGACCAGCGCGGCCCGGTTCGGTTCGATGGCATCGAAAGCACCGGCCTTGATCAGGGCCTCGACCGTGCGCTTGTTGATGGCCTTGCGGTCCACACGGAGCGCAAAGTCGAACAGACTCTTGAAGGGGCCGCCCTCTTCACGCGCGGCCACCATCGCCTCGATGGCCGACTGCCCCGTGCCCTTGACGGCCCCCAGGCCGTAACGGATCACGGTGTTGGTGACGGGCTCGAAACGGTACCGGCCGCGGTTCACATCGGGCGGCTCGAAGCTCATGCCCATCTTCACGCCGTCTTCGTACAACACCTTGAGCTTGTCGGTGTCGTCCATTTCAACGGTCATGTTGGCGCAGAAGAACTCGGCGGTGAAATGCACCTTGAGCCAGGCCGTGTGGTAGGCCAACAGGGAGTACGCGGCCGCGTGCGACTTGTTGAAGCCGTAACCCGCAAACTTCTCCATCAAGTCGAAGACTTCGTCGGCCTTCTTTTCGTCCAGACCATTCTTGGCCGCACCGGCGCGGAAGATCAGGCGGTGCTCGGCCATCTCCTCGGCCTTTTTCTTGCCCATGGCCCGGCGCAGCAAGTCGGCGCCGCCCAGCGAGTAGCCGCCCAGCACCTGGGCGGTCTGCATCACCTGCTCCTGGTACACCATGATCCCGTAGGTCTCGGACAGCACCGCCTCCACCAGCGGATGCGGGTACTCGACCTCTTCGCGACCGTGCTTGCGGGCCACAAAGCTGGGGATCAGGTCCATCGGGCCCGGACGGTACAGGGCATTGAGTGCAATCAGGTCTTCCAGGCGCGAAGGCTTGGCGTCTTTCAGCATGCCCTGCATGCCGCGGCTTTCAAACTGGAACACCGCCTCGGTCTTGCCGTCCTGGAACAGGCGGTAGGTGGGCAGGTCATCGAGCGGGATGGTCTCGAAGTTGAAGTTCTCCTGGCCCTTGTGGCGCTTCATGATGAATTCGCGCGCAATTTCCAGGATGGTCAAGGTGGCCAGGCCCAAGAAGTCGAACTTCACCAGGCCAATGGCCTCCACGTCATCCTTGTCGTACTGGCTCACGGCCGACTCGCTGCCCGGCTGCTGGTAAAGCGCACAGAAATCGGTCAGCTTGCCGGGTGCGATCAACACCCCCCCGGCGTGCATGCCGATGTTGCGGGTCATGCCTTCGAGCTTCTGCGCCATCTCGATGACGGTCTTGACGTCTTCTTCTTTCTGGATGCGCTCGGCCAGCACCGGCTCCAGTTCGATGGCGTAATTGTTCTTGTCGCCCTCTTTCTTGGGGTTCGGCGGGTACTGCAGGGTGTAGGACATGCCCGGCTTGTTCGGCACCAGCTTCGAGATGCCATCGCAAAACGTGTAGCTCATGTCCATCACGCGCCCCACGTCGCGGATGGCCGCCTTGGCCGCCATGGTGCCAAAGGTGGCAATCTGGCTCACGGCGTCCTTGCCGTACTTGTCCTTCACGTAATCAATCACGCGGTCGCGGTTGCCCTGGCAGAAGTCGATGTCAAAGTCAGGCATCGACACCCGCTCAGGGTTCAGGAAACGCTCGAACAGCAGGTTGTATTGCAGCGGATCCAGGTCGGTGATCTTCAACGCATAGGCCACCAGCGAGCCGGCCCCCGAACCCCGGCCCGGGCCCACCGGGCAACCGTGGGTCTTGGCCCACTGGATGAAGTCGCCCACGATCAGGAAGTAACCCGGGAACCCCATCTTCAGGATGGTGTTGAGCTCGAACTCCAGCCGCTCCACGTAGCGTGGGCGTTGGGCATCTCGCTCCTCGGCCTTCGGGAACAGCAGTTTCAGACGCTCTTCCAACCCCTCGTGCGAGGCGAAGCGGAAGTACTCGGCAATCGGCATGCCGTTGGGCGTGGGGAAGTCGGGCAGTTGGGGCTTGCCCAACACCAGCGACAGGCTGCAACGGCGGGCGATCTCGACCGTGTTGCGCAGCGCCGAAGGCAGATCGGCAAACAAGGCCTGCATCTGCTCGGAGTTCTTGAAATACTGCTCACGCGTGAACTTGCGCACGCGCCGCGGGTTGGCCAGGATTTCACCCTCTGAAATACAGACCCGCGCCTCATGGGCTTCAAAGTCGTCCGGCCCGGTGAACTGCACCGGGTGGGTGGCCACCACCGGCAGCTTGAGGCGCGCCGCCAGTTTGACTGCGGCCACCACGTGGGCCTCGTCCTCGGCGCGGCCGGCGCGCTGCACCTCCATGTAGAAACGGTGCGGAAACACGCTGGCCATCTGCAAAGCCAGGTCGGCCGCCGCGCCTTCATCGCCGCGCAGCAGGGCCTGCCCCACCGCCCCCGAATGGGCCCCTGACAAGGCAATCAAGCCCTCATTGAGTTCGGCCAGCCAGTCCCGGGTGCACACCGCCTGGGCGTTGTGCACATTGCGCGTCCAGCCCCGGGCCAGCAACTCGCACAGGTTCAGGTAGCCCTGGCGGTTCTGCACCAGCAGCAGCATGCGCGACACCTGGGCAGGGGCCTGCGGCGTGCCTTCCAGCACGATTTCGGCCCCGATGATGGGCTTGACGCCCTTGCCGCGGGCCTCTTTGTACAGCTTGATCGCGCCGAACAGGTTGTTGAAATCCGTCAGGGCCAGGGCAGGCTGGGCATCCTTGGCCGCCAGCTTGACGACCTCATCGATGCGGGTGGTTCCGTCGACCACGGAAAACTCGGAATGCAGGCGCAGGTGAACAAACATCCGGCCATTGTAGGAAAGGCCGCCCCAGGGCACGGGCCTGGCAGCACAAATCCTTTGCACCAGACCGGCACTGACGGGTTCCAAGCCTCGCGAACGATCCACTGACCGCTCGATACCGACGAGCGGCACAAGCAACCACTCATCGTTCAATATTTACCAATCATCACCTAGATTCACCAGATCTGAACCATCTTCACTGGCAATGTTAAATTTGGTATCGGTAGTAATCCATTGATCATTCAAGTTACAAAACTCATGTCCGCCCCGATGTTCTCCCGCTTGCATCACCCTTGCCGCCGCCTTGCCAGCGGTCGCGCACAGGGTGGCTTCTCATTGCTGGAGGTGCTGGTGGCCATTTTTGTGCTGTCCTTCGGCATGTTGGGCATGGTGGGCATGCAGTCGTTTTCGCTGCAGGCGAACCGCCAAGCCAGGCTGGCCTCGACGGCAGCAGGGCTGGCCCGCGAGATGGCTGAAATGATGCGAGGCAACAAGAATCAGGCCTTGCTCACCACCAACAACCCCTACTTCGTGGACCTCAGCGGCACCTTGACCCCGCCCACCGCAAATTACTGCCTCAGTGTGAGCAACAGCGGCACGGGCTGTACCAGCGCCACCGACATTGCCAACGCCGAAATGACCGAGTGGCTGGCGCGTGTAAACGCCGAATTGCCAGGTGCCAAGGTACAGATCTGCTTTGACAACTTGCCTTACGACAGCAACAACCTGCCGCAATGGGGCTGCAATGGCACGGGCACCGACTTTGTGGCCTACATCAAGCTTGCCTGGCCCCAGACCAGCACCGATCGCAGCGACACGGGCTCGGCGGTCACCGTGCAGGCCAGCACGCGGCCCATCATCATGATCCCCGTGACAGCCGGTAACACCTGATGCGTCTTGATCTGCCCCCTGCCCCCATGCGCCATCAAAGGGGCGTGACCCTGGTCGAATTGATGGTGGCCTTGGCCGTCAGCATGATCGTGGCCCTTGCGGCCTTGGCCGCCTTGAACATTGCCCGACAAGGCTTCACCGTCAATGACTCGGCCTCTCAGTTGCGGGAAAACGGGCGTTTTGTGTCTGACCTGCTGCAGCGTCTGGTGGTGCAGACAGGTTTCAAGGATTTGAGCTACGCCACCACCGTGCGCCCCACCAATGTGGCGGGCATTGTCAGCAACCCACCGCCTGCCATTTATGGGCTGAACAACAGGAGCCGCGTCAGCACCGACGCCTGGGATGCCGGCACCGCCTGGACATCCGGTGCCACCGGCTATGGCAGCGACATCCTGGTGCTGCGCTTTCAACCCAGCTCAACCTCGTCCACCGCCACGACCGCCGATGGCAGCATGATCAACTGCAATGGCGAGAACCTGACCACACTGCCAACCAATCGGGATGACCGCGCCATCAGCATCTTTCATGTGGGAGCCGATTCAGATGGTGAACCCAGCCTGATGTGCAGCTCCATCCCGGTCAACAGCAGCACCGTGACGCAGACCACCCTGGTGCGCGGGGTGGAGAATTTTCAGGTGCTTTACGGCACCGACAGCATCACCCCCAACAACACCGCCACCACCAGCACCCCCGACAGCCTCCCCGACCGTTACCTGCGTGCCGACGAATTGACCGTGGGCGGCAACCCAACAGCCACCTATTTCAACTGGCGCCGCGTGCGCAGCGTGCGCATCGGCCTGGTGTTGCGCAGCCCACTGGGCCAATCCACCGATGCCACCTCGGCCACCTTTTTGCCGTTCGGCGTCGGTCAGGGCAGCAGCTCAGGTTCAGCCGGCAGTGCCTTTTCCAGCAGCAACGACCCCGGCACCACGGCCAGCGAGAACACCTTCACCGATACCCGTTTCCGCCGTGCCGTGACCTTCACCATCCATTTGCGCAATGACCAGGGAAGCTGACATGGCCAAGCCTACCTCCAAGCGCCCGACCAGCATGGCAAAGCTTCAGCGCGGGGCTTCGCTGATCGTGGTTCTGATCCTGCTGATCGTGGTGTCCTTGCTGGGTGTTGGCAGCATCCAGATCGCGACCATGGGCGAGCGCAGCGCGCGCAACGACCGGGACCAGCAGATTGCCTGGCAGGCCGCCGAAGCGGCGTTGATGGATGCCGAGTTGGACATTGACCCCGCAGGCATGGGCACCGGCTCAAGGCGAGGTACCTTTGCCCCAATCACCGATGCCAGCGCCTTTGTACTCAACTGTGGAAGCTCGTCCACGAACCGCGGCCTGTGTGCTGAAAACCCAACCGGCAAGCCGGCCTGGTTAACTGTCGACTTTCTGAGTACCAGCACCCCAAAGACGGCCGCCTGGGGCGACTTCACCACACGCGTCACAACCTATCCGACCGGGGCAGGCTTGAAGTCTTACCAGGCGCCCCGCTACGTGATCGAAGCCATCAAGGACCCCGCCGAAGTACAGACCAAAGGCATCGTCGAGTCCCGTTACGTATTCCGCGTCACGGCCATGGGTTTCGGCCCGCGTCAGGACATCCAGGCCGTGATGCAAATGATTTACCGCGATTGAGCAGGCTACACCATGAACGCCCCTACCCCCCATCTCTCGTGGCTACAACAATGGCGTCTTGGCCTGATCCAGCGGGCTGGTTTTGCCACCGCCGCTGTCGCCCTGCTGCTGACCGGCCTGGGCCTGTCCTGGCTGGTGCACAGCCAGAGCACCGCGCCAAGCTACCCGGCGATTGCATTGGCATCCACACCGTTGTATGCGACCACCCCCATCGACAAACCCAGCCTCGCGCTGGCACTCTCCGTGGAATACCCCACCGTGGGTGCGCAATACACGCCAGGCGGCAGCAGTGACAACACCTACTCCAACGTCAACGAGTACCTGGGCTACTACGACGCCGAATCGTGCTACACCTACAACGACAGCCCCAGCGAAACACCGGCCACCGGCCTCAGCACCACCGACTACAAGCGCTTTGACCGCAGTGGCGCCGCCACCAATCGCAAGTGCAGCAATGCCTTCAGCGGCAACTTTCTGAACTGGGCCAGCAGTTCGGCCATCGACATGCTGCGCCTGGCCTTGTCAGGCGGCGATCGTTACATCGACCAGGACGGTCTGACCATTCTGCAACGCGCCCTGATCCCCAATGGCGACCCGATCTGCATGTGGAACAGCAGCAACTTCCCGGCCAAGCAGCTCAGCAAGGATGGCGGCGGCGCTGGCACCTACTGGGGTGCCGTACCCACCGCCATGATCACGGCAGCCAATGGCAGCGACATCTATGTGGCCAACACGCTCAACCGCATCTATTTCGGCACCTCGGCCACAGGGGACTGTGGCTCGGGGCCGAGCAGCTATGTGCTGAACAGTCCGGCGGCGAGCCAAGCCGTCGGGCCAATCACGACCTACGGCAATAAGAGTTTGCCCGGCAGTACGACCAATTGCGCCGCGGAGAACGGCACTTGCAGTTTCACCGGCGTCTTGGAGGTCTGGTATGGCTCAGGCAGCAAGTGGGCCGTGGCACCCGTCAAGAACGGGGTTGGGTGCAACAACACGGTGTTTGGAGACCCCTACCCTGGTGTGGCCAAGAATTGCTATACACGGACCTACACAGGTACCTGGACCCCGCCCGCAGCCACCGGCACGCAGCTCAACAGCGATGGGTTCTTCTATTCGCGGGTTCAGGTCTGCAACAAAAGCAGCGGAGCACTCGTAGACGTGCGCGATTACGGGCTGTGTTCGCTCTACCCCAGCGGCAATTACAAGCCCACGGGCGTGATCCAGAAGTACAGTGATCAACTGCGCTTGGCGGCCTTTGGTTACCTGATGGACCAGACCGCCAGCTACAACACCGGTGGTCGCTATGGCGGCGTGTTGCGTGCGCCCATGAAGTACGTGGGCTACAAGACGTTTGACGAAACCGGCAACGACAACACCCCCAGCACCGGCAATGCCAATGTCGAATGGAACACGACCACCGGCATCTTTGTCGCCAACCCGGACAGCAATGCCATGGGCATCAGCGGTGTGGTCAATTACCTCAACAAGTTCGGTCGCACCGGTCCGGTCGCTGGCCGATACAAGATCTACGACCCGGTGGGCGAGTTGCATTACGAGGTGCTGCGCTACCTGCAGGGCCTGAGCCCCAGCGCCGACGCCATCAGCAACATCACCGACACCTACAAGGACGGCTTCCCCGTCTTCACCACCTGGAGCGACCCCTATGGTGGCAGCCGCAGCAGCACGGCAGACTACTCCTGCGTGCGCAGCAACATCGTGGTGATTGGCGACATCAACACGCATGACGGCAATCGCCTGCCCACTCCGGACATGAGCAACAACATCATCGATATCAACGGATGGCGCACCACGGTTCAAAATTTCGAGAAGAACGTGACCACTGCCACCTACGTTGATGGGCAAGGCACCACCCGCAATACGGGCAACCCCAACGGGGCCAACAACAGTGTTCCCTCCGCCACCACCACAAGCCAGATCATGGGCTCGGCCTACTGGGCACACACCCACGACATCCGAGGGACCTCCTGGACCAATGCAACAACCATGCAACGCCCGGGCTTGCGTGTTAAGACCTTCCTCTTCGACGTCAACGAATACGGTGCCCAGAACGACGCCAACACCCGCCACTACGCGAACCAGTTCTTCATGGCCTCCAAGTACGGCGGCTTTGAGACCGACGCGTCCAACGTGGGCAGCAACCCCTACAACACCTGGGGCAACCCCTTCAAGCGGCAAGATGGCACCAACGACAACAATGTCTGGCAGAACCTGACCTCGCCCGGCGAAGCCAGCACCTATTACCTTCAAAGCAGTGCGCGTGGCGTTTTGAGTGCCTTCAACGGGATTTTCAGCCGCGCGGCCAACTCGTCGCGCAACATCGCCGGGGTTGCTTTGCAATCCAAGTACCTCACGGCCACCAATGGCAGCGTGATCTATCAGGGCGCCTTCGACACCAGCAACTGGACCGGCGACGTGCTCGCCCTGCCACTGACTGTGAGCAGTGGCACCGTCACCCTGGGCACCAATGCCAATTGGAGTGCCGCCGACATGCTGACCAACCGAGCCAACCCGGCCACCACGCGCAACATCGTGATGGGGGTATCCGGGGCCACGGCCAACCCCACAGCCACCGATTTTCAATGGGCCTCGATCAGCACCACCGTCCAAGCGGCGCTGAACAAGGCCTCGCCGACGGCAGCCACCGACACGCTCGGCCAAAGCCGACTCAACTACCTGCGCGGCGACCGCTCACTGGAGGGCACCACCTTCCGAACCCGCAGCAAGCTGCTCGGCGACATCATCAACTCCAGCGTGGTGTACGCAGGCAAGCCCGCCACGGGCTACACCGAAAACGCCTACAGCACTTTCTACACCAACAATGCCAGCCGTACCGCGGCCGTCTATGTCGGCGCGAACGACGGCATGCTGCACGCCTTCAATGCCAGCACCGGCGCCGAGCTGTTTGGCTACATCCCGAGCTGGATGGCCACCAAGCTGTCTGCCCTCACCGGCACCAGCTATGCCAACAACCATCAAAGCTATGTGGACGGACTGCCTGCCGTCGGTGAGGCTTGCGTGGGGTCCTCGCACACCCTGAGCGCCACCACCTGCACCTGGAAATCGGTGCTCGTCTCGGGCACTGGCGCCGGCGGCCAGGGGGTGTTCGCGCTCGATGTGACCGATCCGACGGCCTTCTCGGCGTCCAAGGTGATGTGGGAGTTCACCAACACCGACGACAACGACCTGGGCTATGTGGTTGGCCAACCGCAGATCCTCAAGCTGGCCACCAGCGCACCGGGGGCCTCATCGACCACCTATCGATGGTTTGCCGTGGTGGCCAGCGGCGTCAACAACTACGTGACCGATGCCAATGGCCGCTTCAGCAGCACCGGCAAGCCCGCGCTGTTCTTTCTGGCGCTGGACAAGGCCGCAGGCGATGCCTGGACCCTGGGCACCAACTATTACAAAGTGTCGTTGCCCTTGGACACCACGCTGGCCGCCAGCAAGGCGCCAGGGGTGAGCAATTTCACCCCCCTGTACGATGCAGCCGGCGCTGCCAACCGCATCTTTGTGGGCGACCTGCATGGCAAGCTCTGGAAGTTCGATTTCACGCCTCGGGCTGTCAGCACGACACGGGCGGCTTTTGACCCCACTGTGCTCGCCAACTGGAATGCCAACAACCTGTCCTTCTTCTCCAACAGCGGCGACCCAGCTGCCCCGGCGGCCTACCCGATGTACATCGCCAAGGACGGCACCACCAGCACCAACAACCAACCGATCTTCTCGCCCCCGAAGGTGGTCACCGGCCCGGTATTGGGTGGCCTGCAGACCTTCTACGTGATCTTTGGCACCGGCAAGTTCCTGGAATCCGGGGACAAGACCTCGACAGCGCAGAACTCGATCTATGCCATTTATGACGATGGCAAGACCACGCTCAACCAGTCAGACACGGCCACGCTGGCCAGCACCACCCCCAGTGTGATCACCGGCCGCAGCCGCTTGCAGGCTGGTACCCTGGACACAAGCGCCAAGACCATCACGGTATCAGCCTTTTTCTGGGGCCGCCCCATGACGGATACGGCCACCAGCAGTGACACCAGCACAGGCTCTACGGTCACACTGCCGCTGAAATCAGGTTGGTATTTCGATCTGCCCGTCTCGGGCGAGAAGATGATCAGCAACTTCCTGGACCTCAGCCCCCAGGTCACCTTCAATACCATCATCCCCGGTGCGGCGGGGGCCTCGGGCTCGTGCACCGCAACCCCAGGCAGCGGCAACCAATACGTGGTCACGATTGCCACCGGCAATGGGGGCTACACCGTCTCCACGGTGGGCCTGCTGGGTGCCAGCCTGTACATCGATACCGACTCGGGCACCTCACCGGTGTCACCCAGTGACAGCACTGGCCGTCGCACCCGAACCACCACCAAAACCAGCCTGCAAAGCGGCTCCACGGGCTCCGCCGTGGCCGGAACCCAGGTCGTCATCACCGACATCCTGGGCCGCCTGAGCTGGCGCCAGATCAACAATTACTGGGACTTGAAGGCCGCACCATGAGTTTCAAACGAGCCAATCAAGGCTTCACCCTCATCGAGTTGATGATCACTGTGGCCATCGTGGCCATCCTCGCCAAGGTGGCCCTAGGGGCCTACCAAGACTCGGTGCTCAAAGGCAAGCGTGCCCAGGGCCGTACGGCCATCACCGAGTTGCTGCTACAGCAGGAACGCTACCTGACGCAGCGCAATTGCTACTTGGCGTTCAGCTCGTCCACCAGCGCAGCCACTGCTCTGACTAGTTGCGGCAGCACCCCCAGCTTCACCGCCAGCACTTTTCCGTTCAAGTTCTACTCGGGTGACAACGCAAGCAGCCCGGCCTACCTGCTGAGCGCAGGAACCTGCACGGGCAGTACCGTTCTGAGCGATTGCGTGCAAATCACCGCCACGCCCCAGTTCAATGACACCGCAGTCGGATCCCTTCAGGCCACCAGCAGCGGCACCAAAAGCTGCACCGGCACCGCCGCATCCACCAACCCCAAGCTGTGCTGGCCATGAAAGCCTTGCCACATCGGGGCTCGCAGGGATTCACGCTGATCGAGCTGATCGTGGTGATGGCCATCATCGTGGTGCTGGCCGTGGTGGCCATCCCCAATTTTGTGACCTTTCAGCGCAACTCACAGCTGACCTCGACGGCCAATGGCCTGCTGGCGTCAATCAATGCTGCGCGCGGCGAGGCCATGAAACGCAATCAGACAGCGTTCGTCGTGCCCAACACCGGCACCGACTGGACGACAGGTTGGAAGGTGTTTGTTTCGAGGCCCGGCTACAGCACCTCTACCGGGGTGTACGACCCGACCTCGACTGACGTCACATCCTCTACCTACAACGACGGACATGACCTGTTGGTGCAAAGCGTGCCGGCCCAGCCCAGCTACCTCAGTATCACTTCCAGCGACTCGGCAGGCACGGCCGTGGGCCTGATCCGCTTCGACGGCTCGGGCTACTCCAAGACCTCCGACAACAGCGGCTTTCAAGCCATGACCCTGCGCCTGCGCCGCAACGACGTGAGCACAGGCCAGCAACCCGCCGAGACCCGCATCATGGTGCTGGCCCGAACGGGCCGGGCCCGGGTGTGCAAGCCAGCCTCGTCCAGCGACAGCAACTGCAGCACCACGTCCACACAATGAGTGCGGGCTGGTTCGGCCCCCTACAATGCGCGCCGTGAACACCCCCGTCCTCAACATCTCCTGCTACAAGTTTGTGCCGCTGCCTGATGCGGCCACACTCCGCGATCAACTGGCCGAGCAGACCCAACGCCTGGCGTTGCGCGGCACCATCCTGCTGGCCGAGGAAGGCATCAACTTCTTCCTGGCCGGGCCCGCTGAGGCTGTGCGCGAGGTGGTCAACACCCTGCGCCAAGATCCGCGCCTGGCCGATCTGGCGCCCAAGGAGAGCTGGTCAGACCACCAGCCGTTTCGCAAGATGCTGGTCAAGGTCAAGCGCGAGATCATCCGCATGAACCACCCCACCATCCGCCCTGCCGAAGGTCGGGCCCCCGCCGTCACGCCGGCCACAGTGCGCCGTTGGCTGGAACAAGGCCATGACGATGAAGGTCGGCCCGTGGTCACCCTGGACACCCGCAATGCCTTCGAAGTGGACCACGGCACGTTTGAAGGCGCGGTCGACTGGCGCATCCAAAAGTTCACCGAATTTCCAGACGCCTTGCGTGCCCACAAAGCTGAACTGCAGGACAAGACCGTGGTGAGCTTCTGCACCGGCGGCATCCGGTGCGAAAAGGCCGCCATCCTGATGCGCGAGGAAGGCCTGCCCCATGTCTATCAGCTCGAAGGCGGCATCCTCAAGTACTTCGAGGAAACCGACGGCGCCCATTACCAAGGCAGCTGCTTTGTGTTTGACGAGCGCGAAGCGCTGGCGCCGGACCTGTCGCCGCTGCGCTGAGCCCGCTCCAGGGGCCCGGGGCCAAAGCCCCTGCCCCCTTCGATTTCCGGCTCAGTGGCCGGGACGCACCGGCAGATCGATGCGCTCGGTCTCGCCGGGCACCTGCCCCATGCCGGCCTCCGCACGCCCCTGAGCCCAGTCCTGCTCGGCCTGCTCGATGCGGGCCTTGGACGTCGAGACAAAGTTCCAGCGGATGTTTCGATGGCCCAGGGGCTGCCCCCCCACCAAGACCCAGCGACAGCCCTCAGGGCCGGCCTTCAAATCCAGCGAGCCCTGCGGCAGCACCAGCTGCTGCAAAGGCAAGGCCTGTTCGCCCGCCAGCAAGCCGCCCTGCACCACGTACAAGGCCTGCTCCTGGGCCAGCAAGGGCAGGTGCAAAGTGGCACCAGGCGCCATCTGCACATCGAGGTACAGCGTGGGCGACAAAGTCTGCACCGGTGAGCGGTGACCAAAGGCCTCACCCACCAGCACCCGCACCTGGACGCCGGGGTATTGAATTTCAGGCAGCGCCTCGGCCGGGGTATGGACAAAGCTCGGCACCACGTCTTCCAGCGCTTCGGGCAAGGCCACCCACAGCTGCAAGCCATGCATGGCATAGGACTGGTCCGTCAGGTCAGGCGGGCGGCGTTCCGAATGCACGATGCCCCGGCCGGCCGTCATCCAGTTGATCGCACCGGGCTCGATGCGTTGCTCGAAGCCCAGGTTGTCGCGGTGGATCTGCGCCCCTTCAAACAGGTAGGTCACCGTGGCCAGACCGATGTGCGGATGGGGGCGCACGTCAAACTGATCGGCAGGCTGCACCTGCACCGGCCCGAAGTGGTCGAAGAACAGAAAAGGCCCCACGGCCTGCCGCTGCGCTGCCGGCAAGGCCCGGCGCACCAGGAAGCCGCCACCCAGGTCTTTGGTGTGGGGCGAAATCAGGGTCCAGGACGTCATGGGCGGTGCTCCTTGCGAAATAAATGGGAGGCCTGCACCCACCGGGCAGCAGGCCCCAGGCCCCTTCGATTATTTGGCGAGGCGGGCTGCCGTGGCGGCCACGCGGGCGCCGAACGCCTTGGCCCCTTCCAGGTCACCCGGCAGCATTTCGGCGGGCGAGCAGTCCGAGGGGCTCTGGGCCATGGCGCCAAGCGAAGCACCGAGCACGTTCGAGTCGTTGCGCTGGGCCGCCTTGCTGTTGCTGGGCAACAAACCCAGGCCTACCCAGACACCGCCATGCTGCATGGCCAGGGTCATCAGGTATTGCAGGGTGCTTTGCTTGTCGCCATTCAGCGAGGCGCTGTTGGTGAAACCGGCGAAAAGCTTGTCCTTCCAGGCTTGGGTGAACCAGGCCTTGGAGCTGGCGTCGGCAAACTTCTTGAACTGCCAGCTGACCGAGCCCATGTAGGTGGGCGAGCCCAGGACGATGGCGTCCGCGGCGTTCAGGGTGTCCCAGCCGCCTTCGGGCAGGTTGCCCTCGGCGTCGATGGGCAGCAGGGTGGCGCCGGCGCCTTCGGCCACCGATTGCGCCATGCGCAGGGTATGACCATAACCCGAGTGGAAAACAACAACGACTTTTGCCATGAAAGACTCCTTGGTTGAGAAACCTTGGTTGAGAAAAACGGATTCTGACGCCCGCTCAGGGCGCCAGTTCAAACACCAGCACTTCGGCATCGCGGCCGTGACTGAGGGAGAGTTGGCTCTCGTGCTCCAGCAGCAGCGCATCGCCGCCCTCCAGGCACTGGCCGTTGGCCTGCAGTTGCCCGCGCACCAGGTGCACATAGGCCTTGCGGCCCGTGCGCAGCGCCAGGGTGGCCTGTTCGGCCTCCCCGTCGAACAGGCCGGCGTACAGACGGGCATCGGCATGGAGGCGCACCGAGCCGTCGGCGCCATCGGCCGATGCCACCAGGCGCAGTCGACCGCGCTTGTCGGCGTCTGAGAATGCCTTCTGCTCGTAGCCAGGCTCGATGCCCTGCACGTCGGGCAGGATCCAGATCTGCAGAAAGTGGGTCGTCTGGCCCGGGGCGTGGTTGAACTCGCTGTGGGTCACACCGCGTCCGGCGCTCATGCGCTGCACCTCGCCAGGCCGGATGCCCTTGACGTGGCCCATGCTGTCCTGGTGGGCCAACTCACCACTCAGCACGTAGCTGATGATTTCCATGTCACGGTGGCCATGGGTACCGAAACCAGTGCCGGGCGCAATGCGGTCTTCGTTGATCACCCGCAGGTTGCCCCAGCCCATGTGGCGCGGATCGTGGTAGCCGGCAAAAGAGAAACTGTGGAAGGACTTCAGCCAGCCGTGATCGGCATAACCTCGTTCCCCTGATTTGCGAATGCTGAGCATGGTGTGCATCTCCTGAAGCTGAACTTTAGGGCCCGCCCCGCGTTCTGCCATGCGCGGTGATTGATGGCATCATTCATTTTTTTTGAATCGACGTTGGCCATGCCCTCCACGACCCCCACGGCCCGCGATGTCCTGACCCCCGATGCCCTGGGCATGTTGAAGGAAATCGCCCAGAGCGGCAGCTTTGCGGCGGCGGCGCGGCAACTCAACCTGGTCCCCAGCGCCCTCACCTACCGGGTGCGCGCCATCGAAGACGCATTGGACGTGCTGCTGTTTGACCGCAGCAGCCGCCAGGCCCGCCTGACCGAGGCGGGGCAGGAACTGCTGCGCGAAGGGGAGCGCCTGCTGGACGAGATCGATGCCGTGGCCAACCGTGTCAAGCGTGTGGCCACGGGGTGGGAACCTCAGTTCACCCTGGCCGCCGACGGCGTGATCACCCGCAGCACCCTGCTGGAGCTGACCGGCGACTTCTTCCAGCTCAACCCGCCGACACGGCTGCGCATCCGTGACGAGATCATGACCGGCACCTTGCAGGCTGTGGTGCTGGGGCATGCCGACCTGGCCGTCGGCGTGGTGATGGATGGCTCTACCCCCACTGACATCCAGCAGCGTGAGCTGGGGGTGATGCACTTCCTGTATGTGGTGGCCCCGCACCACCCCCTGGCCAAGATCGAAGAGCCTCTGTGCGACGACCTGATTCGTCAACACAGAGCAGTTGCCGTCGCCGACTCCAGTCAGCGTGGCCGGGGCATGACCGTCAACCTGCTGCCCGGCCAGGATGTTTTCACGGTGCCCACCATGCAGGCCAAGGTCGAAGCCCAGTTGCGCGGGCTGGGTGCGGGCTTTCTGCCCGAATCCATGGTGCGAAACTACCTCGAAGCAGGCATGCTGATCCACAAGCCCTTGGAGCGGGCAGCGCGCACGGTCCGCTGCGGCTATGCCTGGCGGGCCAGCCCGGGCCAACGTCCGGGGCGGGCGCTGCAATGGTGGCTGGATCGCCTGGAGTCGGCCGCCACCCGGCAAGCGTTGCTGGAACAGCCTCGCCCTGTCGTGCGCTGAGGCCGGGCCAGGAACGTGCTGACGCTCACAGGGGCGGGAAAGCCCTGAAGCCTGCAACACAAAACGCTGATCCAACTCGTCCGGAGCGACCGCCAATTGGGTTAGGCTTTGTGACGTCCTCATTGATCGGAGACCCAGCATGGCAAAACGTCCTCGCAGCTCGACCGGCCCGCGCAAGAAGCCGGCCTCACCCACCCTGGTGCCCCAACGCATTGCCATCGTCGGCGCCGGCATGGCCGGCATCACCTGCGCCCGTACCCTGGCCCAGGCGGGTCACGACGTCACCGTGTTCGAGAAGAGCGCGGGCGTCAGCGGCCGCATGGCCAGCACCGACTCGGCCTTTGGCAGTTTCGACACCGGAGCCCAGTACTTCACGGTGCGCGATCCCCGCTTTGAGCTGGCCCTGGCCACCGCCCCCAACGCTGCCCGCCGCTGGAGCGCCAATGCCGTGCGCGTGCTCGATGAGCATGGCCAGGTCAGCTCCCCCAGCCTGCCCCACCCCGAACCCCATTGGGTGGGTGTACCGGCCATGAACCGCCTGGTGAGTGACTGGGCCGCGCCCTTGCAAGCCCAGGGCCGCCTGCTCACGCAGACCCGCGTCAGTGCCCTGCAGCGCGACACCCTGCAACCCCAACGCTGGCAACTGCACACCGCTGGCGACGACGGCAGCAGCCAGGTCCACGCCGGCTTTGACGCCGTGCTGCTGGCCCTGCCGGCCCCCCAGGCGGCCGAACTGCTGGCCGCAGTGCCCAGCGCCAATGCCCTGGTCGAAGCCTTGCAGCCCGTGACCATCGCCCCCTGCTGGACCCTGATGCTGGCCTTCCCGCAGGCGGTGCAGCCGGGCCTGACCACCTTGGGCCCGCAATGGAACGCGGCCCGCAGCACCCACCACCGCATCGCCTGGCTGGCACGCGAATCATCCAAGCCCGGACGCAGCCAGATCGAGCGCTGGACCGTCCAGGCCAGCGATGTCTGGTCAAGCGAACACCTGGACGACAGCGCCGAGCGTGTGCAGGGCAAGCTGCACCGCGCCTTTGTCGACATCACGGGCATCCATGCCGAGCCCAGCCACATCGCACTCAAACGCTGGAAGCACGCCAAAACGCTCAAGCCCCTGGGTCAGACCCACCTTTGGGACCCGGCCAATGGCGTCGGACTGTGCGGCGACTGGTGCCTGGGCCACCGGGTCGAAGACGCCTTCGTGTCCGGCCTGAGCCTGGCGCTCTCGCTGAGCTGACCTGCCCCCCGGGCGGCCATGCCTCTGCCATGCCTCTGCCACTTGGCGGCTACACCGGCCGCTTTGCCCCCTCCCCCACCGGCCCGCTGCACGCGGGCTCACTGGTCGCGGCCCTGGCCAGCTGGCTTGACGCCCGGGCCCATGGCGGGCAGTGGCTGGTGCGCATCGAAGACATCGACCCACCGCGCTGCAGCCCGGGCGCTGACCAACACCTGCTGCAACAATTGGCGGCCTGCGGCCTGCACCCCGATCAGCCACCGGTCTGGCAATCCCAACGCCATGCGCTGTACGCCAGCGCCCTGCAGACCCTGATCCAGGCGGGGCTGGCCTATGGCTGTGCCTGCACCCGCAAGGAGATCGAGGCCGCCCTGCTGGCCCAAGGCCTGCAGCGGGCAAGGCACCAGCAAGCCGTCTACCCGGGCACCTGCCGCCAGGGCCGCCAAGGCCGCCCCGTGCGGGCCTGGCGCTTGGCCGTGGGGCAGATCCCCGGGGCCACCGCCCTGCGCTGGCAGGACCGGCGGCTGGGGCCCCAGATCCAGGATGTGGCGGCCGAAGTGGGCGACTTCGTGCTCCAGCGCGCCGATGGCCTGTGGGCCTACCAGTTGGCCGTGGTCGTGGACGATGCGGCCCAGGGCGTGACCGACATCGTGCGCGGCGCCGACCTGTGCGACAACACGGCGCGCCAGATCCTGCTGCAACACGCGCTGAACCTGCCCACGCCGCGTTACCTGCACACCCCGCTGGTGCTGGACGCACGGGGTGAGAAACTGTCCAAGCAGCATGGGGCGCCAGCCATCGACACGTCAAGCCCAGCCGCCTGCCTGGCCGCTCTGCGCCAAGCTGCCGCGGCCCTGGATTTGCCGCATGCAACCGCGCCCGACGCCAGCATCAGCGATCAACTGACCCAATGGACCGGCCTGTGGCGGGCGCGCTGGGCCTGAATGAGCCCACAAGGCGCCCGCTTGCCTACAATCTCACTCCATTTGGCGCCACCCGGCCGCCTGGCCCAGCGCCTGAAACCCCGACATCATGCAAGAACACCAAGAACACACCACCCCCGTGGCCCCCGCCCCAGTGGACGAACCGTCTGGCACGGCCTCTGACGCCCAGCCGACCGGCGCCCCTGCCGGCGTGGCCTTCCCCAAGACCATCAAGAGCTTTGTGCGGCGCGCCGGCCGCACCACCACCGGACAGGCCAAGGCCTTTGAGTTGCTAGGCCCCCGCTTCATCCTGCCCTACCGCGCCGCGCCACTGGACCTGAGCGAAGCCTTTGGCGCGCCGGGCCCGGTGGTGCTGGAGATCGGCTTCGGCATGGGCGACGCCACGGCCCACATTGCAGCCCTGATGCCTGACACGCACTTTCTGTGCTGCGAAGTGCATGAACCCGGAGTGGGTGCCCTGCTCAAGCAGGTGGGTGAGCGCGGGCTGAGCAACATCCGCATCCTGCAGCACGACGCGGTCGAGGTGATCGACAACATGCTGCCTCATGGCGTGCTCGAAGGCGTGCACATCTTCTTTCCCGACCCTTGGCACAAGACCAAGCACAACAAGCGACGCTTGATCCAAGCGCCGCTGGTGGCCAAATTGGCCGCCCGGCTGCGCCCCGGCGGTTACCTGCATTGCGCCACCGACTGGCAGCCCTATGCCGAGCAGATGCTGGAGGTACTGGGTGCCGAGCCTCTGTTGCGCAATCGCCAGGCCGCCGGTGGCTACGCCGATCGCCCAGCCTACCGGCCCGAGACCAAATTCGAGCGCCGGGGCCTGCGTCTGGGGCATGGCGTCTGGGATCTGGTGTTCGAAAAGACCCCGTGACAGCCCCCGTGACCGGAGCGGTTCGCCCCTGGGGGCTGACCCCAGGCGCTGGCGGGCGAGGCAGTGACCCCAACGCCTGCCCAAGGCCCGGGTCTGCTGCATTTATGCGACAAAACTGTCTGAAATCAAACAATTCTCAGGACAGCCCAGCACCGCACAAGCGTGCTTTTACAAAAACTGGCTACCATCGCGCCTCATCCATCTTCTGCCGGGATTGAAACGGATCCGCCTCATTCGGCCCGGCTCGAACTCGTCATTTCCCCTTGTGTGCAACCGGTTTTGACAATGAATCCACTTTTGCAGCATCTGGTCGAGATCACGGGTCATCGAGATCACGCCCGCCTGGAGATCTCGGTCATCTCGGCCTTGCATCAGTTGGGCAATGTGAAAGAGGTTCGCGCCCTGGAGGTGGTGACCATTGGTGAAGAGACCCACGTGCGGCCCAAGGCCTGGATCAGCGAGGGGGCACTCCAATCCATCGAAGACCCTCAGCACGCCGACATTCCGCGCCTGCCTCTGATGGCCTACCCGGCCTTGGCCACCTGCATCGCCGAAAAATCTGCCGGTCGGGAAGAGCGCTCTTCCAGCGGGGAGCATGAGCTGTGGCTGCCGGTGTGGCTGCAGGAGAAGGTGGTGGCCTGCCTGGAGATCCGCAACGACAGCCCCTTTGCCCAGGACACCCTGAACGTGATCCATGGCATCTTTCACGTCTACCGCAACTACCAGAGCCTGCTCGACTACAGCGAGCGCGATGCACTGACCGGCTTGTTCAACCGCAAGACCTTTGACGCCGAGTTTGCCCGTCCCGGCCACAGCCCAGCCGCCAATGGCGCGGCAGAGGCCAACGATGAAGACAGCCCCCGTCATTGGCTGGCCGTGGTGGACATTGACCACTTCAAACAGGTCAACGACCGTTTCGGTCACCTGTACGGCGACGAGGTGCTGATCCTGATGGCCAACCTGTTGCGGGCGTCCTTCCGGGCCCAGGATCGGATTTTCCGCTTTGGTGGCGAGGAATTTGTGATCCTGCTGCGCTCCGCCACGCTGGCCACCGCACGGCAGATCTTCAACCGCTTTCGCCAGGCCGTGGAGCACCATGACTTTCCGCAGGTCGGGCGCGTCACCGTCAGCGTGGGTTTCGTCAGTACCCACGAAGGGTCTGCGGTCGAGATCCTGGGGCACGCAGACCAGGCGCTCTATTTCGCCAAGGAGCACGGCCGTAACCAGGTCTGCCATTACGACGAACTCATCGGCTCAGGCCAGTTGAAGAAGCAAACGCAGGCCCACGACGAAGTCGAGCTGTTCTGAACGGCCGCTGCAGAACGCAGAGCCGATCGCTGCCGTCGCGCAAGGCCTAGGCCGGCAGCGCGACGCTGGCACGGGCCTCACACCAGGCTTGCAGATCCGAGGCCGAGACCGGCCGGCTGAAGTAATAGCCTTGCATGCTGCAGCAGCCGAACGCCACCAGAAAATCGGCCTGCTCGCGGCTCTCCACCCCTTCGGCGATGACCTCCAGTTGCAAGTGGTGCGCCAGATCGATGATGGCGGTGATGATGGCCATGTTCTTCGGGCTGGCCTGGTAGTCATCCACAAACGATTTGTCGATTTTCAGCACATCCACCGGCAGGGTGGCCAGGTAGGCCAGGCTGGAATAGCCCGTGCCGAAGTCATCAATCGCAATGCGCAGGCCCAGCGCCTTGAGCGCATGCAGCACGCCGGCCATGGCCTCCATGTTCTGCATCAAGCCGCTCTCGGTGACTTCGATCTCCAGCAGGGCCGGCGGCAGTCCGGTGCTTTTCAGCACCTGCTGCACCTCGCTCACAAAGCTGGGGTCGGCCAACTGCCGGACCGACACATTGACCGCCATGGGAGCGCGCAACAGTCCGAGCCCGCAAAGACGGCTGGCCTCTTCACAGGCGGTGCGCAGAATGTGGCGCCCGATCTCGATGATCTGACCACTTTCTTCGGCCAGCGGAATGAACTGGGCCGGCGACACCCGCTGCCCAGACCAGCACCAGCGCGCCAGGGCCTCCACGCCCACGACTTGGTCCGCACTGAAATCGACCTTGGGTTGGTACTCAAGAAAGATCTCGCCATGCCCGAGAGCCGCCTTCAGCGCCTGTTCCTGCTGCAACCGCTGATGGGCGGCCACCCCCAGTTCACGCGTGAAGTAATGGAAGCGGTTGCGGCCTGCATTCTTGGCCGCATAAAGGGCCGCATCGGCGTGCTTGGCCAGTTCATCGAAGCTGTTGCCGTCGGCCGGAAACAAGGCAATGCCGATCGTCACCGACACATTCAGCTCCCGGCCCTGCACCACAAAAGGCTCGCTGCACAGGCGCAGCAGCTTGCGGGCCAGGTGGCCGGCCTGGGCCCCATCTTTCAGACCGGTCTGCAGGATCACGAACTCATCCCCCCCCTGTCGGCTCAGGGTGTCGGAATGGCGCATGGCCCCCGACAGGCGCCGCGCAAAATCCACCAGCAGGCGGTCACCCACCTCATGACCCAGCGAGTCGTTGACGGTCTTGAAGCGGTCCAGATCCAGGTACATCACCGCCACCTGCTCTTGCTCGCGCTGAGCCAGCAAAATAGCCTGTTCGGCCCGGTCGTACAACATCAGCCGGTTGGGCAAACCGGTCAAGGCATCGTGCTGGGCCAGGTGGGCCATGCGGATGGCCATGGAGCGCATCTCACTGACATCATGAAACACCATCACCGCACCGATGATTTCACCGTGCCGGTCCTTGATCGGTGAGGCAGAGTCCTCGATGTCAAATCGTTGCCCATCCCGCCGGACCAAGGACGTGTCTGCGGCCAGCCCCACCGTGTCCTGAAGCTCCAGGGCGAGCCGCACCGGGTTTCGCAAGGGACTGCCATCCACCGAGTTGACGATGGGCATCACCGCCTCCACCGGCTCGCCCCGCGCCAGATCCAGGCGCCAGTCGGTCATCATCTCGGCCACCGGGTTGAGGTAGGTCACCCGACCCGCCACATCGACCGTGATCACGGCGTCCCCGATCGAACTCAGCGTGACCCTGAAACGCTCCTTCTCTTCGAAGACCTGGCTCTCGGCCTGCTTGCGATCGGTGATGTCCATGAGCTGGGCAAAAATGCCCGCGACCCGGCCCTCGCGGAGATCCGGCGCCAAGGACACCAGCAAGGTGCGCAGCAGCCCCCCGGGCAGCTTGACCGGCCACTCAAAAGTCTGCGCCTCGCCCGCCAGAGCCAACTTGATGTACGGCCCGTAGCGATGCATCAGGGCCGGTCCCACCACATCAGGCAGGGTCTGTCCCCGCAAGACCTCAGGCAGAAGACCGAAGAGGTCGCGGTGCAGGTGGTTGGCAAACAGGTTGCGCAGGTCGCGGTCCCAATAGCTGACCAGCGACGGCAGGTGGTTGACGATGGTGCGCAGATGCCCTTCGGCGTGGGCCAGCAGTTGCGACACCTGCTGACGATGGCGCAATTCGCGCTCGAACAACAGCACCAACCCCAGACAACCGGCCACCAGGACCAGCGTCACCCCCCCGGTGCTGGCAACCCGCTGCCACCAGGCCGACTCGACCGCCCCCGCAGGGCGCATCAGCACCAGGCGCAGGGGCGCATCGCCAACCTGCAGGTAGCTGACCAGGCGGGGTGCGCCGTCACCCGCCAGATCCGAGCGGAAGCTGCCGGCCGGCGCCGGCCCTTGTGGCCCCTGTTCCGGCCAGTTCAGGCTGCCACTGAGCGAGGGCCCCCCTGGGCCAACCGCCCCGGCCAGGTAGGTGCCATCGCGGTGCTCCAGCCAAAGCAGCGAGTCGCCGCCGAGGTCGGCCTTGTCCAGCAGCCCCTGCCAATGGGCCAGCGGAACCAGGCCCACCGCCACACCGGCAAAATGCCCCTCTTCATCCTGCAGGCGCCGGCTCAGGGCCAGCGAAGAAATCTTCTTGATCTGACTGACAAAGGGATGGCTGATGTAGAGCGCATCGCGGTCCGCATGCCATTGCGCATGAAAATAGTCACGCTGGGTCGCCGTGACGAGGCGGGGCACCAGGCCCGCGCTGTCGGCCACGGCGCGGCCGGCACGGTCCAGTACCAGGGTGGCGGCAAATACCGGTTCACCCGTGAGCCGTTTGAACAACAGACGCTGGCGCCACTCCGGTGCCAGTTTCTGCAGACCAGGGTCCTGCCAGTCATCGCGCAAGGCCCCCAACACACGGTCACCCAGGCTCACATGGCGCCCCAGCGCCTCGCCCAGTTGGGTCAGGACGCGGGCATCGTGCTCTGCCACGCGCCCCCAGGTTTCACGCAGATCCGTGCGCGCCCAATGCACCGACAGACCCGCCATGGTCAGTGCCAGACACAGGGCCATCAGCAACAGCCAGCGGGAAGTGATGGGGCGAAGCATGGTCGATTTGGAGGGGCCAAGGGCGGATTCTAGGGACGGGGTAGGTCACCTACATTGATGCCCGTCAAGCTCCACCCTTGCCGCCGGCGCCGCAATGGCCCATGCCGTGTCAAATCCTTGACATGGGGCGGCGCCCGCGTGGGGCAAGATGCGGCACCCCACCCCGCATCCGATCCCCCTTTCAGGAGACAGCATGAACATCCCCTCACTGCAGCAGCAGGTCAGCGCCGAAGAGTGGCAGCTGCGCGTCGATCTGGCCGCCTGTTACCGCCTGGTGGCGGCCTACGGCTGGAGCGACCTGGTCTTCACCCACATCAGCGCCAAGCTGCCCAGCTCGGTGGCGGGCGATGAACACCAGTTTTTGATCAACCCCTACGGGCTGATGTTTGATGAAATCACCGCCTCCAGCCTGGTCAAGGTGGACATGCAGTGCAACAAGCTGCACGACAGCCCCTTCCCGGTCAACCCGGCGGGCTTCGTGATCCACAGCGCCATCCATGAGGCCCGCCCCGAGGCGGGCTGTGTGCTGCACACCCACACCCGCGCCGGTGTGGGCGTGAGCGCACAGAAGCACGGCATTCTGCCGCTGAGCCAGCAATCCACGTTTGTGCTGAGTTCGCTGGCCTACCACGACTACGAAGGGGTGGCGATCCGCGACGATGAAAAGACCCGTCTGCAGGCCGATCTGGGCACCGCCAACTACTTGGTGTTGCGCAACCATGGGCTCCTGACCGTGGGGCGCAACATTCCTGAGGCGTTTTTGGCCATGTACACCTTCGAGAACACCTGCCGGATCCAGATCGATGCCCTGGCGGGTGGCGGCGAAGTGATCTCGGTCAACCCCACCATCCTCGACGGCGTGGCACACGCCATGAAGGTACAGACGAGCGGCATGGGGGGCCAATTTGTCTGGCCATCGCTGCTGCGCAAGCTGGAGCGACTGGACCCCGGCTACAAGACCTGAGAGCGCCTCAGGCAACGCGGTCCTGCCGCAGCCCCGGGCGGGGGCGGCGTCACCCGCTCACTTCGACACGGTCTCGCCCTTCGCTCTTGGCGTGGTAGAGCATGGCATCAGCGCGTGCCAGCAGGTCAGCCACACCCTCGTCCGGTCCGCACTGGGCCACGCCGAAGCTGGCTGTCCGGGGGATCACCATGCCCTCCCAGAGGGCGGGTTGCTCGCCCACCCGTTCACGCAATCGCTCTGCCGCCTGGCGCGCGTCCACCAGATCGCTTTCAGGCAGAACGATCAGAAACTCCTCGCCCCCATAGCGGGCCACCCAATCCACCTGGCTGCGCAGCTGCCCCCGCAGCAAAGTGCCAAAGTCGCGCAGCACGGCGTCGCCCGCCGCATGGCCATGGGTATCGTTGATGACCTTGAAATGGTCGATGTCGGCAAAGATCACTGACAGCGGCCGGCCATAGCGCCGTGCCCGCTCGATCTCGGAGGGCAGGCGCTCCTCGATCACACGCCGATTGAAACACCCGGTCAGCGCATCCGTGATCGACAGCCGGTGCACCTCGCCAATCAACTTCTCCAGCTGCTGGGTGCGCTCGGCCACCAGGCCATCGAGGTTGGCAATGTGGCTTTGCAGCTCGCCCTGGAGCTGGCGAAAGCCCTGGGTCACGAGATCGATCTCGTCCAGATGATCGCTGCTGGCACGGTCCAGCACCAGGGGACGCGAGATTTCCTGTGGCTTGAGCTCGGACGCAAAACGCGCAATCTGCTGCAGCGGCTGCTGCAGGTCTCGCCGCAACATCCAGGCCACGACCAGGCACAGCAAGGCGGTGAAAACGCCATAACCGGCGGCGATGGTGAGGGTATTGGCCAGAATCTGTTGGTAAAGGTAGCTGGGATCCACCCACAGTTGCAATTGGCCCACTGCCTTGCCGCCCTGGGGCGACGCGATCTCGAGCGTGTGGGTCGGCGGTGTGTCGCCGCCCACCTCGGCCGACAACGCGCCAGCCTCAAAAATCTGGCCCGTGCTGGCCAACACCCGGGCACGCCCGATTTCGGGCAGGCCCGCCAACCAGTTCATCTGGCGCTGGATCACCTCGGGCTCGATGTCCCACAACGACAGCGACAGCATCGGCAGGCTGTTGTCAGCAATCTCGCTGACCGCGTGTTCCACCTGTGACTGACTGCTGCGATAGGCCAGACCCGCCTGGAGCAAGGTCATGGCCAGCAGGCAAAGCCCGGCCAGCACCACGATGCGCCGGATCAGCGTGGCGGCAATCGAACGATAATAAGGCTGGTTCAAAGACATGTCGGCCTAGCGTAACAGGTCGCCTACATCAAAATCGTAATGGACCAGGCGCGGATTCAGCGCCAGGCTGTAGCGCCTGAAATCCAACGCCCCACCATCGCCCGCAAAACGCTGCAGAAAGCGCTCGGCCAAGGGGGGGGTGAACAGGATGAACATGGGCACCACCATCTCCAACCCCTCGGTCTTGGCAAAGTCATGGCCCTTGGCATGGTCGTAGATCATGACCAGCGCCCAGGCCCCGGCCATGAAATGCCCACCCGCCAGAGCAGAAAGCTCGCCCGAACGCACCGCATTGAGGGCTTCTGTGGAGGTGTTGACACCACTGAACAGCACATCCTTGCCCGGCACGTCGGCATGCTCACGCCAGGCCTGCATGGCACCAAAGGCCATCTGGTCACTGCCCGCCCACACCAACCGGGCATCCGGGTGGCGGCGCACCAGCCAACGCGACTTGGTCAAGGCGGTTTCGCGACTCCAATTGGCGTAAACGATCTGGTCCAGCACCACATCCGAGGCCTCGGCCAGGGCGCGCTGCAGGCCGGCATTGCGGGCCGCCGAACTGGGCGTGGAGCGGTCGCCAGCGATGGCAATCACATGCAGCAGGCCGTCCGCCCCTCTCAGCTGGGCGCGGCGACCTTTCTCGATCAAGGTTTTTGCCGTGAGGTAGCCCGCGTCTTCGGCGCGGGGCTCCAGCGTCCCCAGCCAGAAATCGTATTTCTCGCGAGGACCACCGGTGGTGCGACGGTCTGCACCATGAATGCCGCTGAAGGCCATCATGGCCTTGATACCCGAGCCGTTCAGCAGCCGAAGAATCTCCGGGCCGGTAGCGTAGTCGTTGGAGAAAATCACATAGTCAGGCCTCTGGGCCGCCGGCCGGGCCGCCAGAGACGCTGCAATCTCCAACGTTTTGAGGTGGTCCCGCTCGGCATAGCGCACCTCCAGCTGCAGGTCGAGGCTGCGTGCCGCCTGCACCATGGCAGAGGCTGCGGCGACCCAATAGGCCTCGTTGCTGCGCCCCGGGTTGATGAAGGCCACCGACAAAGCCTGGGCCGGACCCACCAGGCCCAAGGTCATCGTGAACAACAGAAAGAGTCGATTCAGCGCGGCACTCACAACAGGGATCCAGAAGAAGTCAACCCAGTTGGCACGGGGCGAAGGGCTTGCAAGGGGACAGGTGGCCCAGGGCCATGGGCCGCATTATCAACTTGAGCGCGGCCACCGCCACCGGACAAGCCCCATCCAGGGCGTGCCTCAGTCGGGGGCAAAGCCCGCCCCCCTTGCTCAGAAGCCCCGCCTCAGGCGCGCTCGGCCACCCAGCCCTGCACCGAGGCCAGGGCCTTGGCCAGGCCGGAGGCATCCGTGCCCCCCGCCATGGCCATGTCGGGTTTGCCGCCCCCCTTGCCGCCCACTTGCTGGGCCACAAAGTTGACCAACTCACCCGCCTTGACCTTGCCAACGCTGTCGGCCGTGACGCCGGCCGCCAACTGCACCTTGCCACCGTCCACGGCAGCCAGCACGATGGCGGCGGTCTTGAGCTTGTCCTTGAGCTTGTCCAGGGTCTCGCGCAGGGTTTTGGCATCGGCGCCATCGAGCAAAGCGGCCAGCACCTTGATGCCCTTGACGTCCACCGCCTGGCCCATCAACTCGTCGCCTTGCGAGGAAGCCAGCTTGCCCTTGAGCGCAGCCACTTCCTTTTCAAGCGTCCTGACCTGGTCCAGCACCTGGGTGATGCGGCCTTGCAGCTCGGCCGCCGGCGCCTTCAGCGTGCCAGCGGCCTGCTGCACCGTGGCTTCGAGGCCTTGCAGGTAGGTCAATGCATTGACACCGGTGACGGCTTCAATCCGCCGCACACCCGCCGCCACGCCGCTTTCAGCCACCACCTTGAACAGGCCGATGTCGCCGGTGCGCTGCACATGGGTGCCGCCGCACAGTTCACGGCTGCTGCCGATGTCGAGCACACGCACGGTTTCGCCATACTTTTCACCGAACAGCATCATGGCGCCAGTCTTTTGGGCCGATTCGATGTCCATCACGCGGGCCTGGGTGGGGGCATTGGCGAGAATTTCGGCGTTCACCTGGGCTTCGATGGCGCGGATCTGTTCATCGGTCACGGGGGCGTTGTGCGCAAAGTCGAAACGGGTGCGATCGGCATTGACCAGCGAACCCTTCTGTTGCACGTGGTCGCCCAGCACTTCGCGCAAGGCCTTGTGCATGAGGTGGGTGACCGAGTGGTTGCGCATGGTGGCAGCGCGCACCGCGGTGTTCACGGCAGCCGTCACGTGGTCGCCCACCGCCAGCGTGCCGGATTCCAGCGTGCCATGGTGACCGAACACATCGGCCTTGATCTTCAGGGTGTCGCCCACGGCGAACATGGCCGAGCCGCTGCGGATCACGCCTTCATCGCCCACCTGACCACCGCTTTCGGCGTAGAAGGGGGTGGTGTCCAGCACGATCACACCGGTCTGGCCGGCCTTGAGTTCGGCAGCCGGGGTGCCATCCACGTACAGGGCCACCACCTTGGCCGGGGCTTCGAGCTGCTCGTAGCCCACAAAGGTGTTGCCAGCGCCGGTGTACTCCAGGGCGCGATCCATCTTGAACTTGCCGGCAGCACGGGCCTGGGCCTTTTGCTTGTCCATGGCCAGCTTGAAGCCGTCTTCATCGACGGCCACGTCACGTTCACGGCACACATCAGCCGACAGGTCGAGCGGGAAGCCATAGGTGTCGTGCAGCTTGAAGGCCACCTCGCCCGGCAGGGTCTTGCTGCCATCGGCCAGGGCGGCGTCCAGGATTTCCATGCCGTTGGCCAAGGTTTCGAAGAAGCGCTCTTCTTCGGCCTTCAGCACCTCGGTGATGCGGGCCTCATCGGTCTTGAGCTTGGGGTAGGCATCACCCATCAGCACCACCAGGTCTTTGACGAGCTTGTGGAAAAACGGGGTCTTCTGGCCCAGCTTGTAGCCATGGCGGATGGCGCGGCGCACGATGCGGCGCTGCACGTAGCCGCGGCCTTCGTTGGAGGGGATCACGCCGTCGCTGACCAGGAAGGCGGTGGCACGGATGTGGTCGGCGATCACGCGCAGGCTCTTGTTGTCCAGGTCTTTCTCGCCGGTTTCGCGCGAGGCCGCCTTGATCAGCGTGTCGAAGATGTCGATCTCGTAGTTGCTGTGCACATGCTGCAGGATGGCGGCCAGGCGCTCCAGGCCCATGCCCGTGTCCACGCAGGGGGCCGGCAGCGGCTTGACCGAGCCATCGGGCTGCATGTCGAACTGCATGAACACGTTGTTCCAGATCTCGATGTAGCGGTCGCCATCGGCGTCGGGGCTGCCCGGAGGGCCGCCCGGGATTTCGGGGCCGTGGTCGAAGAAGATCTCGCTGCAGGGACCGCAGGGGCCGGTGTCGGCCATCATCCAGAAGTTGTCAGAAGCATACTTGGCGCCTTTGTTGTCGCCAATGCGCACCACACGCTCGGGCGGCAGGCCGATTTCCTTCGTCCAGATGTCGTAGGCCTCATCGTCGTCGATGTAGACCGTGGCCCACAGCTTGTCGGCCGGCAGCTTGTAGACCTCGGTCAACAGTTCCCAGGCCCACTTCAGCGACTCACGCTTGAAGTAGTCGCCAAAGCTCCAGTTGCCCAGCATCTCGAAAAAGGTGTGGTGGCGGGCGGTGTAGCCCACGTTTTCCAGGTCGTTGTGCTTGCCGCCGGCACGCAGGCAGGCCTGAACCGAAGCCGCACGCACATAGGGACGCTTGTCGGTGCCCAGGAACACGTCCTTGAACTGCACCATGCCTGAGTTGGTGAACATCAGCGTCGGGTCGTTGCCCGGCACCAGCGAGCTCGACGCCACCACGGTGTGCCCCTTGGAGGCGAAGAAATCGAGGAAGGTCTTGCGAATCTGGGCGACGGTGATAGGTGTGCTCATGGGGTGCAAAGAGAGGGTTCTGGTTGGGTGGGTGGTCCATGCCCTCACCCATTGGTGAGCTCATGGCGCCGCCCGCGCCGTGACGGGGCCCGCGCGCAGTGCCGGGCCAAACAGGCAATTATAAGATTCGGCGGCCCGGGCAGCGCATCACTGCGCCACCTGACGCCCCAGCTCGATGCGCTGGGCCAGAAACTGCCACAGGCGCTCGTCCTGGCAGAACGCCACGTTGAAGCGCAGCCAGCCGGTGGGCCGCGGCTCGACCAGGAACAGCTGCCCCGGCCCCAGCATGATGCCGGCGGCCGTGGCCTCCTTGGACAGCTCGGCACTGTCGGGCAGGTCGGGGTGGCGGGCCCACAGGTACATGCCGGCCTCGGGCTCATGGAACAGTTCAAAACCCAGGCTGTCCAGGCGCCGCCCCACCTGGCGGTGGGCTTCGCCCAGGCGATCGCGCAGCGATTTGAGGTGCTTGCGCCAGCGCCCATCGGTGATCACGCCAAACGTCACGCGCTCGGCGATGTCGGAGGAGGTCAGGCCGGCCACCATCTTGAGCTGCACGAACTCGCCCAGCATGTCGGGCCGGGCCAGCAAGTAACCCACGCGCAGATTGGGCGAGATGGTCTTGGAATAGCTGCCGATGTAGACCACCCGGCGCAACTGGTCCAGGCTGGCGAGCGAGGAACGCGAGGTGCCGTCCATGTCGGCATACAGGTCGTTTTCGACCAGCACAAAATCGTGTTGCTCGGCCAGTTGCAGCAAGCGGTGCAGGTGCGCCACCGACGCCAGCGAGCATGTAGGGCTTTGCAGGCGAGGCTGGGTGAAGAAGGCCTTGGGCTTGTGCAACTGAACCAGCGCCTCCAGTGCGGGCAGGTCATAGCCTGTGGGGGTGCGCGGCACGCCGATCAGCCGGGCACCGGCGAAGCGCAGCATGTACAGCAGGTTGGGGTAGGCCGGATCGTCCACCAGCACGGCATCCCCGGGCTTGAGCAGGCAGCGCGCCACCAGGTCCAGCGCCTGGCTGGAGCCATGGGTGAGCAGCACCTGGTCGGCATCGACGGTGATCTGGTGCTCGGCCAACGACTCGGCAATCATCATGCGCAGGGCCATGTGGCCCGAGGGCAGACCGTAGCCGTCCAGTTCGGGGCCGTCGGTGGACAGTTGCCTCAGGCTGCGCCGCACGGCGTCACCAAACAGCCAGTCGTGCGGCAACCAGCCACAGCCCGGCTTCATGGGCAGGTTGCGGTTTTCGAAAATCTGCTTGAGGTACCAGCGCGCATCAAAGCGCGGCGCCTCACGCGGCGCCTGACCGGCCACCGCTGGCGCCGCGCCCTCGTCGCGCCGCTTCACAAAAAAACCGGCATTGGCACGCGAGACCAGCCAGCCCTGAGCCACCAGGCGGTCATAGGCCTCGACCACGGTGAAGACGCTCACGCCATGGGCCGCCGCAAAGGCCCGAATGGAAGGTAGTTTGCTGCCCGGCTTGATCACCTGGCCCGCGATCAGGCCGCGCAAGCCGTCGACGATCTGGCTCACCAGCGGGGTCTGGACATCGGTACGGAGTGTGAGCATCAGGAAGACAGAAGACCCGGATCGAAAAAACACGGCGCCCGGGGATCGCTGGCCGGGCAGCCACCAGCGGGAAGTCTAACGCCCAACGCCATCGACCCATCGATTCAAGCTGGCGCTGCGGAAACGCCCCAAAACAGGGCCTTGATGGGGCGCAAATCCAAGGGTTAACCCGCGATTCAGAATCTGACGACGCCCCAAGCCGGCGCATGCCTGGCCAAGCGACACAGGCTTTTGCGCCACTGCGGTGCAAGGCACCAGATCAGGGATTCCATGTACAGGCAACTCGACCTGCACAGTGCGTCCAAATCCTGAAGTGTGTGTACATGGTTCAAAACAGAAACGATCCGTAAAGTCCATCCATCTTTTCAACCAACCGCTTGAAACCATGAAGTCAGAACGCCATTTCACCAACGCCGCCCTTCTTGCTCGCCGCCAGGCCGCCGTCGCCCGCGGCGTGGGCCAGTCGCACGAGATCTTCATCCAGAAGGCCGAAAACGCTGAGTTCTGGGACGTGGAAGGCCGCCGCTTCATCGACTTCGCGGGTGGCATCGCCGTGCTCAACACCGGCCACCTGCATCCCCAGGTGATCGCCGCCGTGCAGGCCCAGCTGGCGCTGTACACCCACACCTGCTTCCAGGTGGTGGCCTATGAACCCTATGTGGAAGTCTGCGAGCGCCTGAACACACTGGCTCCCGGCGACTTTGCCAAGAAGAGCCTGCTGCTGACCACCGGCGCCGAAGCCGTTGAAAACGCCATCAAGATCGCCCGCGCCCACACCCGCCGCCCGGGTGTGATCGCCTTCACCGGCGGCTACCACGGCCGCACCAACCTGACCCTGGGCCTGACCGGCAAGGTCGCCCCCTACAAGGTCGGCTTCGGCCCCTTCCCGGGCGAGATCTACCATGCCTTGTTCCCCAACGACTTGCATGGCGTGAGCGTGGCCGATGCCCTGCATTCGATCGAACTGATCTTCAAGAACGACATCGAGCCCCAGCGCGTGGCGGCCTTCATCGTCGAGCCGGTGCAGGGCGAAGGCGGCTTCAATGTGGCCCCGCCCGAGTTCATCTCGGGCCTGAAGGCCCTGGCCGAGCGCCATGGCATCTTGTTGATCGCCGACGAAGTGCAGACCGGCGCCGGCCGCACCGGCACCTGGTTCGCCTGCGAGCAATGGCCGGTGGCCCCGGATCTGATCACCACCGCCAAGTCGCTGGCCGGCGGCTTCCCGCTGTCGGGTGTGGTGGGCCGCGCCGAAGTGATCGACGCCCCCGCCGCCGGTGGCCTGGGCGGCACCTATGCCGGCAGCCCGGTGGCCTGCGCCGCCGCCCTGGCCGTGATCCAGGCCTTTGAAGACGAGAAGCTGCTGGAGCGCAGCAAGACCCTGGGCCAAAACTTGCAAGCAGGTCTGCGCCGCATTGCCGAGAGCGAAGCCTCGATTGGCGATGTGCGCGGCCTGGGCGCCATGGTGGCCATCGAGCTGTTCGAGAACGGTGACAAGAGCCGCCCCGACGCGAACCTGACCAAGAACGTGGTGGCCGAAGCCGCTCGCCGCGGTCTGGTGCTGCTGTCCTGCGGAACCTACGGCAACGTGATCCGCATCCTGGTGCCGCTGACCGCCTCTGACGCACTGATCGATGAAGGTCTGGCCATCCTGGCCGAGAGCTTCAAAGCCCAGCGCTGATCCAACACGCTACTTTCCTGCCCTTGCACACAAACATGTCTCAAGCAGAACCCCTGGTGCGCTTCTCCGGCGTGCAAAAGACCTACGACGGCGAACAGCTCGTGGTGCGCGATCTGAACCTGGACATCCAGCGCGGCGAATTTCTGAGCTTGCTGGGGCCCTCGGGCTCGGGCAAGACCACCACGCTGATGATGTTGGCCGGCTTTGAATCGCCCACGGCGGGCGACATCCTGCTGGACGGCCGCCAGATCACCGGCACGCCGCCGCACAAGCGCAACTTCGGCATGGTGTTCCAGAACTACGCCCTGTTTCCCCACCTCACCGTGGGGCAGAACGTGGCCTACCCGCTGACCGTGCGCAAGGTGCCCAAGGACGAGCAGGCCCGCCGCGTGGCCAAGGCGCTGGACATGGTACGCCTGGGTGGCATGGCCGATCGCCTGCCGGGCCGCCTCTCGGGCGGCCAGCAACAGCGGGTGGCGCTGGCCCGCGCCCTGGTGTTCGAGCCACAGCTGGTGCTGATGGACGAGCCGCTGGGTGCGCTCGACAAGCAACTGCGCGAGCACATGCAGATCGAGCTGAAGGAATTGCACCGGCAATTGGGCGTGACCTTTGTCTACGTGACCCACGACCAGGGCGAGGCACTGACCATGAGCGACCGTGTGGCCGTGTTCAACGAAGGCGTGATCCAGCAACTGGCCTCGGTGGAAGACCTGTACGAAGCCCCCAGCAACCGCTTCGTGGCCGGCTTCGTGGGCGACAGCACCGTGCTCAAGGGCAGCCTGCAGGGTGGCAACGCGCTGCAACTGGCCGACGGCCAGCGCCTGCAGGGCCTGAACGTGAACGGCGTGGCCGACGGCGCCGCCGTGGAAGCCTGTGTGCGGCCCGAGCGCATCGTGCTGCACCTGGGCTCGGCCGCGCCGGTGCCCAACTCGCTGGCCGCCACCGTGGCCCGCGTGATCTATTACGGCGACCACCTGCGCCTGCTGTGCTCGCTGGGCGAGGGCCAGGCCGAGGCCACCGTGAAGCTGCCTTTGACCCGTGCCGACAGCAACCCCCATCCACAAGCTGGCGAGCCGGTGCGGCTGGAGTTTCCGGCCGCGGCCACCCGCCTGTACGCGGTGTGAACCACGACAACGTTTTTTTCGCGCTCCCTCTCTCTAGAACCTCAACTTCCAACAAAGGAAAACGTGCCATGAAAAAGAGCCTGATCCCCTGCGCAGCCGCCGCCCTGGCCGCCTGCCTGGCCCTGCCCAGCTTTGCCGAACAGCAGTTGACCATCGTCAACTTCGGCGGCGCCAACGCCAACGCCCAGAAGAAGGCCTACTACGAGCCCTTCGAAAAAACCGGTGTCAAGGTGGTGCCGGTGGAATACAACGGTGAGCAGGCCAAGATCAAGGCCATGGTCGAGACCAAGAAGGTGACCTGGGATGTGGTCGAGGTCGAATCGCCCGACGCGGTGCGCGGCTGCGACGAAGGCCTGTTCGAAAAGCTCGACTACAGCAAGCTGGCCGACAAGGCCGACCTGCTGCCCGCCGCCGTCACCGAATGCGGTGTGGGCGTGTTCGTGTGGTCCACCGTGATGGCCTACAACGGCGACAAGCTCAAGAGCGCCCCCAGCAGCTGGGCCGATTTCTTTGACACCAAGAAGATCCCTGGCAAGCGCGGCATGCGCAAGGGCGCCCGTTACAACCTCGAATTCGCACTGCTGGCCGATGGCGTGAAGCCGGGCGATGTGTACAAGGTACTGGCCACCAAGGACGGCGCCGACCGCGCCTTCAAGAAGCTGACCGAACTCAAGCCCAACATCCAGTGGTGGGAGGCCGGCGCCCAGGCGCCCCAGTTCCTGGTCGCCGGTGACGTGGTGCTGAGCACGGTCTACAACGGCCGCATCGACGCCGCCAACCGCGAAGGCCGCAACCTGAAGATCTATTGGCCCGGCGGCATTTATGACCTGGACTACTGGGTCATCCCCAAGGGCGCGCCGAACAAGGAACTGTCGCAAAAGTTCATCGCCTTCGGCCTGCAAGCTGGCAACCAGGCCGTGTACGCGCAAAACATCGCCTACGGCCCGACCAACAGCAAGGCCCTGGCCAAGCTCGACAAGAAGGTGCTGGACGACCTGCCCACCTCGGCCGCCAACGCCAAGGAAGCCCTGCAGTTCAACGTGAGCTTCTGGGCCGACCAGGGCGAAGCGCTTGAAAAGCGCTTTGCTGCCTGGGCCACCCAGTAAACACGCCTGAGCCTGAGCAACACTGACTGAGAGACGGAGCCGATTCACCATGGCAGCACCCATCCGAGCCGCCGGCGCACCGGGCGATGAGCCCGGCGCACTGCGCAAAGCCTTATCCCGAGCCGAAGCGCGCCGCCAGTGGCGAGCCTTCGGACTGACCCTGCCCTTGCTGGTGTTTCTGCTCCTGACCCTGCTGGTGCCGATCGTCGCGCTGCTCCAGCGCGCGGTCGAAAACCCCGAGGTGGCCAACGCCCTGCCCCTGACCATCCGCGCGCTGGACGGCTGGAACGGGCGTGACACCCCCGCTGCCGCGGCCTACGGCGCCCTGGTCAAGGACCTGGCGCAACTGCCCGACAGTGCCGATGCCGGCCAGTTGGCCCGCCGACTCAACACTGAGGTGCCCGGTGCCCGCTCGCTGGTGATGGGCGCCTACCGCGCCCTGCCCTTCGAGGGCAGCGACGCCGACATCCAGGCCCGCCTGCTGCAGGCCGACCCACGCTGGGGCGAGGTCCCGTTCTGGCAGGCGATTGCCAAGAACGGCTCGCGCTGGACACCCGACTACCTGCTGGCCTCGCTCGACCTGAAACGCGACGCCGAGGGTGCCATCGAGCGCATGCCTGAAGAGCAGCGTGCCTTTGGCGCCATCCTGCTGCGCACCTTTCACATCAGCCTGGTGGTGACGATCTGTTGCCTGCTGCTGGGCTACCCCCTGGCTTGGTGGCTGGCCTCACTGCCCGAGCGTTCGGCCAATGTGCTGATGATCCTGGTGCTGGTGCCTTTCTGGACCTCGATCCTGGTGCGTGTGGCCGCCTGGATCGTGCTGCTGCAGTCCGAAGGCCTGGTCAACAGCGGGCTGATGGGCCTGGGCCTGATCCACGAGCCCCTGCCCCTGCTGTTCAACCGCACCGGCGTGGTGATCGCCATGGTGCACATCCTGCTGCCCTTCATGATCCTGCCGCTGTACAGCGTGATGAAGAACGTTCCCCCCACCTACCTGCGCGCCGCGGTGTCGCTGGGCAGCGCGCCGCTGGCCGCTTTCTTCCGCGTCTATGTGCCGCAGACCTACCCGGGCATCGGGGCTGGCGCCTTGCTGGTGTTCATTTTGTCGATTGGTTACTACGTGACCCCGGCCCTGCTGGGCGGGGCCGACGACCAGATGCTGAGCTACTACATCGCCCGTTACACCAACGTCGAGGTGAACTGGGGCATGGCCTGCGCCCTGGGCGCCATCCTGCTGGGCGCCACGCTGATTCTTTACGGTGTGTACCGCCGCATCGGCAAGGCTGAACTCAGCCTCGGCTGATCAAGAAAAAGAAGGTGAATGCCCATGATCAAAATGCCTGAATTCCCCCTGTACGCCACCGCCGCCGACAAGGCCGGCTGGTGGGCGGTGCGGCTGCTGTGCGTGGCCGTGCTGGTGTTCCTGCTGGCCCCCATCCTGGTGATGGTGCCGCTGTCGTTCTCCGACAGCTCGTTTCTGGCCTACCCGATCCCGGGCTGGTCGCTGAAGTGGTACCGCAACCTGTTCGAGTCCACCGAATGGGCCCGGGCCACGCGCAACAGCTTCATCGTGGCGCCGGCTGCCACGCTGCTGGCCACCTCGCTGGGCACCTTGGCTGCGGTGGGCCTGTCGCGCGCCACCTTCCCGTTCAAGGGCCTGCTGATGGGCGTGCTGATCGCGCCCATGGTGGTGCCCATCGTGGTGGTGGGCGTGGCCACCTACCTGTACTTTGCGCCGCTGGGCCTGGCCGACAGCTACTTCGGCCTGATCATCGTGCACGCTGCCCTGGGCGCCCCCTTTGTGCTAACCACTGTGCTGGCCACGCTGGCGGGCTTCAACCACAACCTGGTGCGCGCCTCGCTGAGCCTGGGCGAGACCCCGTTCAACACCTTCTTCCGCATCACCCTGCCGGTGATTGCACCGGGTGTGATCTCGGGCGCGCTGTTCGCCTTTGCCACGTCGTTTGACGAAGTGGTGGTGACGCTGTTCCTGGCCGGGGCCGAGCAGGCCACCCTGCCGCGCCAGATGTTCACCGGCATCCGCGAGAACATCTCGCCCACGATTGCCGCGGTGGCCACCCTGCTGATCTGCTTCACCACCGCCTTGCTGCTGGCCCTGGAATGGCTGCGCGGGCGCAAACGCTGAGCGGGGGCCTGCCATGAGCCACACCCCTCCATCCCACTTGAACCAGCCACTGGGCGGCAACACCATGCCGCGATTTGCCGGCCTGGCCAGCATGATGCGCCTGCCCGTCACCACCTCCGCGCGGGGGCTGGATGCGGCCTTCATCGGCGTGCCACTGGACATCGGCACCTCCAATCGCTCGGGCACCCGCTTCGGCCCGCGCCAGATCCGCGCCGAATCCTGTCTGCTGCGCCCCTACAACATGGCCACCGGTGCCGCACCGTTTGATGCGCTGCAGGTGGCCGACCTGGGCGATGTGCCGATCAACACCTACTCGCTGCCCAAGTCGGTGGACATCATCACCGCCTTCTATGACGAGGTGCTGAGCCACGGCTGCGTGCCCCTGACGCTGGGCGGCGATCACACCATCGCGCTGCCCATCCTGCGCGCCGTGGCCAAACACCACGGTCCGGTGGCGCTGATCCACGTCGATGCCCATGCCGACATCAACGACGACATGTTCGGCGAACGCATCGCCCACGGCACGCCCTTCCGCCGCGCCGTGGAAGAAGGCCTGCTGGCCGGCGACAAGGTGTGGCAGATCGGCCTGCGCGGCACCGGCTACGCCGCCGATGACTTTGACTGGCCGCGCCAGCAGGGCTTCACCGTGGTGCCGGCACACGAGGTCTGGTACCAGTCGCTGGCCCCCTTGATGGCCCAGGTGCGCGAACGCATCGGCCCCGATCATCCGGTGTACATCAGCTTTGACATCGACGGTCTCGACCCCAGCTACGCTGCCGGAACCGGCACCCCTGAAATCGGCGGCCTGACCGTGCCCCAGGGGCTGGAAATCGTGCGCGGCTGCCGCGGATTGAACGTGATAGGCTGCGACCTCGTGGAGGTCAGCCCGCCCTACGACACCAGCGGCAACACGGCCTTGCTGGCGGCCAACCTGTTGTACGAGATGCTGTGCGTGCTGCCCGGCGTGCCCTGCCGCTGAGCCCCCTCCCCCCCTTCTTTTCTTGCCGACACGGAAACCCAAGCCATGGACATGAAGACCTCCCCCCTCGCCCTGCTCAAAGACCCCACCCTGCTCAAGACTGACGCATTGATCAATGGTCAATGGGTGGCCGGCAGCAGCCGTTTCGACGTCAACGACCCGGCCACCGGCCTGAAGCTGGCCGACGTGGCCAACCTGGGCGCGGCCGATGCCGAAGCCGCCATCGCGGCCGCCAACGCCGCCTGGCCCGCCTGGCGCGCCAAGACCGGCAAAGAGCGCCACGCCATCCTGCTCAAGTGGTTCCAGCTGTTGATGGCCAACCAGGAGGACCTGGGCCGCATCATGACCGCCGAACAGGGCAAACCTTTTGCCGAAGCCAAGGGCGAAGTGGCCTATGGCGCCAGCTTTGTCGAATGGTTTGCCGAAGAAGCCAAACGCGTGAACGGCGAAACCCTGCCCCAGTTCGACAACAACCGTCGCCTGATGGTGCTCAAGCAGCCCATCGGCGTGTGCGCCGCCATCACGCCCTGGAACTTCCCGCTGGCCATGATCACCCGCAAGGTGGCGCCTGCCCTGGCGGCCGGTTGCCCGGTGGTGATCAAGCCCGCCGAACTGACCCCCCTGACCGCGCTGGCCGCCGCTGAGCTGGCCGTGCGCGCCGGCATCCCGGCCGGGGTGCTGAACCTGTTGACGGCCGATGGCAGCAACAGCATCGCCGTGGGCAAGGTGTTCTGCGCCAGCGACGTGGTGCGCCACATCAGCTTCACCGGCAGCACCGAGGTGGGCCGCATCCTGATGGCCCAAAGCGCCCCCACGGTCAAGAAAATGTCGCTTGAACTGGGCGGCAACGCACCCTTCATCGTGTTTGACGATGCCGACCTGGACAGCGCGGTCGAAGGCGCCATGGCCAGCAAATACCGCAACGCCGGCCAGACCTGCGTGTGCGCCAACCGCCTCTATGTGCAGGATGGCGTCTACGACGCCTTCATTGAAAAGTTCGCCGCCAAGGTCAAGGCCCTGAAGGTGGGCAATGGTTTCGAGGAAGGTGTGAACCAGGGCCCGCTGATCGAGGATGCGGCCGTCGAGAAGGTTCATCGCCATGTGGCCGACGCCCTGGCCAAGGGCGCTCGCGTGGTGGCTGGCGGCAACAAGCTCAGTGGTCAATTCGTCGAACCCACCGTGGTCGCCGATGCCACGGCCGACATGCTGTGCGCCCGTGAAGAGACCTTTGGCCCCTTCGCACCGGTGTTCCGCTTCAAGACCGAGCAAGAAGCCATCGACGCGGCCAACAACACCGAGTTCGGCCTGGCCAGCTATTTCTACAGCCGCGACGTGGGCCGCATCTTCCGCGTGAGCGAAGCCCTGGAATACGGCATGGTCGGCATCAATGCCGGCGTCATCGCGACCGAGCACGTGCCCTTTGGCGGCGTCAAGCAGTCGGGCCTGGGCCGTGAAGGCTCGCACCACGGCATGGACGACTACGTCGAACTGAAGTACCTGTGCCTGGGTGACATTTTGAAATGAAATAGGTCCACCCTGTTGGGTGGCCTCACTGCGTGTGGCCCCCCATCCCCCTCAAGGGGCACACCCAGAGGCCTGGAGGACATGGCCCACCCTGTTGGTGGCCTCACTGCGTGTGGCCCCCCTCCCCCTCAAGGGGCACACCCAGAGGCCTGGCAGAGCCAGCTCCTCGGGTGCCGCTGGCTTGGCCTGCTCCGCGGCCATCGGGGCCTTGGCGCCGTGACGAACTGAAGCCTGGTCAGGGCGGTTTTGGGCTCAATGCGACTGCCTTTCAAACATCGGGCCAATCCCTGCGCATTTGTCAGTTGACTGCGCTTTGGCGAGGCTTGGGCGCTGCTAGGATGGGTGGCAGCAACTCTTGAGCCGATGGCTCCAACGCGCATGACAGACCAAATCCAGATCGCCAGCGAATTGCTGCGTGCCTTTTCGGGTCAGCAGGCGCTGAGCCTGGACCTGTATGTGGAGGGCATTGCGTCCCATGAGGCCGCTTTGGCCGCTTCGCTCAACGAAGACGCCGACGATGCCTTGCTGTGCGTGCTGGTGGACGAAGGCGAGGCCGCCGTGCTGTTGATTGGCTGGGACGGCACGCTGTACCGCAATGAAAAAGGCCTGAACCACCTGCGTGCCATGTGGAAAGAGCGCTATCACAACCACCTGACCACCCTGATCCCGGTGTTTGCCGAGCACATCAGCGAACACAACCTGGGTGTGGCCGGCATCCGCTGGACCGCCACCGAGGGCGGCAGCTCCTGATCTTCACTGAGCGTAGGGGGCTGCGTCAGCCCCTCAGGAACCTCAGAACTCGGCGTGCAGGCGCACGGACCCCACATTGACCGGACCACGGTCAGCGTTGTAGGCCGGGTTGCTGATGCGCTGGTAATCGAGCGACACCCACAGATTCTTGTGCACGTTCATGTTGTAGTACAGCTCAACCAGGGTTTCAGGCTTGTAGCGCAAGGCACCATCGCCGATGAAGAACGAGATGCCGCCAGCCGCCAGGTAGGTACGCCGATCGGCCGACAGCATGTTGCGTGCGAACATGAAGCCCACCGTGTCCTGCGACCGGCCCCAGGCCTTGCCTGAGCTGGCGTAGCCGGTCGAGAACGAGGCATCGGCCTCGGCAAAGGCATAAGTCTCGGTCTTGCCATCGGCCTTCATGGCCCGCATGAACACACCGGATTCGGGGTTGATGGCCTGCTCGATGTTCAGGCCCAGGCCATACTTGGTCTGCTCGGGCCCGCGGACTGCAGCAATCCATTGCTTGTCGGCGGCACCCGGGTTGGCCTGCCCGTAGGCCAGTGCGGTATCGTAACGGGCCAGTTGCGCCCGGGCACGCCAAGCCAGCACCCGGACCTTGCCGGGCTGCCCTGCCAATTCGTGCGCATGCTCAACTTCAAACTGATCGCCGTAGTGCTTGAAGATGCGCAGGTCCACCGGCTGCCCGTTGGGTGTGGTCGGGCCGGTCATGCGGCCGGCGCGCAAGACCCACGGACCCTGGTACCACTCCAGCGCCGCGCCCCAGCCAAAGCCACGTGCGTCGGCCGCGTAGTCGTACGAGGTGTGCGACATGCCCGACCAGTTCATGAACTGGGTGCGCGGGTCTTTGGCATAGGCGTTGTCATCAAACACGTCGAGCGTCGAGAAATTACCGGCGGTCAGTACCCACCGGTTGCGGTCCACCGTGCCGGCCATCTGATCGACCGCCGCGTCCACCTTCTCCTGCCCGCCACCCTGGTTCCAGGTCTGGCGCAAAAACAGCTTTTGCCGGTACAGCGTGGGGTTGGTGCCACTGACGCGCGTGGCCTCACCGTTGGTGAAGCCGCCCAGGCCCGTGAGTGAGGACAGAGGCAGGCCCTGGTTGATCTCGGGAACGAAATAGACCTCGCCATCCTTCCAGGGCTTGAAGCCCAGGAAGGCGTCAAAGGTCAGGGTATAGCTTCGCTCCGCTTGCGGTGTGAGGCTGTTGGGGCCTGAGTAAGGCGCCTGGAAGGCCTTCTTTTTCTGCCAGATGTAGGTGCTCTGGAAGCGCGCCATGCTGGATTCGTCAGCGGCAGAGGGGTCTGTACCCTCGCCTGCATCGGCCCAGACCGGAAGCGTGGCCATGCTGAGAGCGCTCAGAAGCAGGCCGGAAAGAAGATTGAAACGAAAGTACACAAGCGCATCCAATTTGCAAGACCGCGCAGTATAGGGGGGGTGTCATGACTGCGCTGTGACCAAGGGTTGCCAAAGGTAGTCGTCGTCCAGATCGGCAACCCAGGCAGGCTAACCGGGCTGACATACGACACGGGGGGCGGACAGGGAAGCCGAACTTCCCTGTGGATGAACAACAAAAAACCCGCTTGCCAGAATGAGGTCAGCGGGTTCTGAGGTGGCCTGAGGCCTTATGAGATGGGAATCTGGAGCGGGTGAAGGGAATCGAACCCTCGTATGAAGCTTGGGAAGCTGCCGTTCTACCATTGAACTACACCCGCGGCAGCCGGCATTATAGGGGTAGAACGAGCTCGTTCCGGAGCATCCAGCCAGCCCGTTCAGTGTGACCAATCGACCGGCACCGTGAATTGATGCCAACTGGCGAAGCGCGGTCCGTCGACACCACGGGTAAGATCCGCCCCAACGCCACCTGCCTCGCCACCACCATGACCACCCGCCAAGCCCGTTTCGAAGCTGCCTGCGCCCCCTGGGGCGATGCCTTTGCCGGCCCCATCGTGATCGGGGGCAACTACCAGAGCGTGCTGAGCCACGGCGACACGGTGTATGTCAGCGGCCAGGTGCCCCGCGTGGGCACCACGGTGCAGGTCACCGGGCGCGTGGGGGCCGGCACCTCGCTGGAGCAGGCGCGCACCGGCGCCCGCATCAGCGTGCTGCGCGCACTGGCCCTGCTGCAGCAGCAACTGGGTAGCCTGGACCGCATCCAGCAGGTGCTGCGCGTCACCGTGTATGTGCAATGCGCCGACGACTTCACCCAGCACAGCGAGGTGGCCGATGCCGCCTCTGACCTGCTGGTCGAGGTACTGGGGGCCGCCGGCCGCCACACCCGCACCTCGGTGGGGGTGTGGCAACTGCCGAAGAATGCGTCGGTCGAGATCGATCTGGTGGCGGCTCGGGGCTGAACGGGTCCTACCGCCCATGCTGACGAACGAGTGTCAAAACGAGTGTCAAGCGTGCGCGGCTGTTGCCAGGACCTCTGCTGCCCACTGATTCAAACTCTTGCCCGCGGCCTGGGCGGCAATCAGTGCAGAGCCGTGAACCTCTGGTGGCACCCTCAACATGAGCTTCCCGCTCGCAGGCTTTTGGGGAGGCTTGCCAATTTTTTCGCAGGTTTGAAGGTAATCATCCACCGCTTCGTGGAAAGCCTCCCGAAGTTGAGCCACGCTGTCCGCATGAAAGCTCACCACATCCTGAATACCCAAAAGGCGGCCCACCAGGATGTCATCACGGTCATCAAAATCGATGCGACTGGTATAGCCCCTGTAGATCATGGTGTTCAAGGCGTTACTCCAATGGATTTCAGAAAGTCACGGGCGTCTTCGACTTGGTAGGCCTTGGCCTCCTTGGCAGGGTGTGGGCGATGAAAGCTTGCCACCACTTGGCCGTGCACGAAGCGCACGCGGGACCCACGCCCCTCCACCACAAGGCAACCCACAGCGATCAGAAGCGCTTCAATTTTTGCCCACTCCAAAGTCTTGCTGGTGGGCACTGCAAAAATGGCCGCCAGTGTCTTTGCATGTTTGCCGTTCATGCTTGCAATATTAGCTAGCACTCTAAGGATAACAAACAAGCTACTTGTTAACAATGTGACGAGGCGAACTTTGCCTCGACATCGGATCGCCCTCAGGCCTCCCCTGGCCAGCGCAGCCTCAACCCACTGCGAAACTGACGGGGCTGGCCCGTCACCGGGTCGTCGAAGGCCAGGGCCCGCGCCAGCAGGCGCAGGGGCTGTGAGTAATCGCCCTCGGGCGGGTCGTTCACCACCGGGTAGAAGTGGTCGTCGTGGATGGGCAGGCCCAGCGCATTCATGTGCACCCGCAGTTGGTGGCGCTTGCCGGTGACAGGGCTGAGTTGGTAGAGCGCCAACTCGCCACGCACCTCCAGCACATCGACCGTGCTGTCGGCATTGGGCTCGCCGGGCACCTCGCAGCAGCGGAAGAACTGCGCCGGGTCTTCCACGATGCGGCTCTGGCGTCGGATCGGAAAGCTCAGTTCGGGCCGCCAGGGCGCCATGGCCTCGTATTGCTTGCTCACCTCCCGTTCGCGGAACAGGGCCTGGTAAGCCCCCCGGCTGGCCGGGTCCACCGAGAACAGCACCAGCCCGGCGGTCTCTCGGTCGATGCGGTGGATGGGTGACAGCGTGGCAATGCCCAGTTGATGCTTCAGGCGCACCAGCAAGGTCTCGTGCAGATAGCGCCCGCCGGGTGTGACCGGCATGAAATGGGGTTTGTCGGCCACCAGCAGATGCTCGTCCTGGTACACCACGCCGACCTCGAAAGGGATTTGCGGCTCGGTGGCCAGCTCACGGTAGTAAAACAGGCGCAGGCTGTGCTCAAAGGGCCGCTCGGGGGTGACCGTCTTGCCGCGCTCACAGACCACGTCACCGCGGGCCATGCGTTCGATCCAGTCCTGCCGGCTGACCTTGGGCAGGCGATGCACCAGAAAATCGAGCAGGGTCGGCCAAGGGCCTGCGGGCACCGCCACACAACTGGGGCTGACCCCCTGGCGAATGGGCAGAACGGCGGGACGGTCAGGCTTGTACATGGGGTGGCAGGTTCGGGGCCCGCGTGGGCAGGGATGGGCAGGGATCGGCGGCCGAACTATAAGCGAGCCCGCAGCCTCGGAACGTGTTGACGGCCTCAGGTCCGCAAACGGCCAGCAAGGCCCCACAGAAGCTGCGAGACTTGCCGTCTGCCCACCCATCCGCTCCTTTTGCACAAGCCCCCTGCATGACCGACGCCAAGCTGCCCGCTGCCTTCAACCGCCTGGCCTGGGCCAACCTGGCCGCCCAGGCCGCCGAACAACTGAGCCTGGCGGCCACGCCCATTGTGGCGGTCACGCTGCTGGGGGCCGGTCCGGGTGAAACCGGGCTTCTCGCCACCTTCCAGACCCTACCCTTTCTGCTGTTCTCGATCCCGCTGGGCTTGCTGGCCGACCGCGGCTCGCGCCTGCGCCTGATGGTGGGTGCCGAGTTGTTGCGGGCCGTCTCGCTGCTGGCGCTGCTGGGCGCCCTGTTGACGGGCCAGGCCAACCTGCTCTGGCTGCTGGCCATGGGCTTCATCGGGGCCCTGGGCACGGTGGGCTTCAGCGTGGCGGCCCCGGCCCTGGTGCCGTCGCTGGTGCCGGGCAGCGCCCTGGCACGGGCCAACGGACGGCTGGAACTGGCGCGCAGCCTGGCGTATGCGGGGGGCCCAGCCCTGGCCGGCAGCCTGGTGGCCTGGGCTGGCGGCTCGACCGCCTTTGTGGTGGCCGCCGTCGGCTCGAGCCTGGCCGTGGCCTGGATGCGCGGCCTGCACGAGCCCCGCCGCACCCCGGCGCCGCCGCGCCACCCGTGGGCCGAACTGCGCGAGGGCGCCCGCCAGGTGTGGCACCAACCCTTGCTGCGCCCCATCTTCCAGACCGCCGTGATCTGGAACATCGGCTGGTTCGTGCTGCAGGGCACTTATGTGTCTTATGCGGTGCGCCACCTGGGCCTGAACGCGGCCAGCGTGGGGCTGACCCTGGCTGGCTTTGGTGCCGGCATGGTGTGCGGTGCCCTGCTGGCCAGCCGGGTGCTGGCCCGTCTGCCCCTGGGCCGAGCCGTGCAGTTCGGGCCGGCCATGTCGCTGCTGGCCTGCAGCACCCTGGCGGCCACCGTGCTGTGGCCCTCGGCCGCACTGGCCGGGCTGGGCTTTTTTGTGTTTGGCTGCGGGGCCATCGTCTGGACCATCAGCTCGACCACCCTGCGCCAGACCGTCACGCCCGGGGCCTTGCTGGGCCGGGTGTCGGCCATCTTTCTGACCGGCAATGCTGGCGCCCGCCCTCTGGGCGCAGCCCTGGGTGGGCTGGTGGGCGCGCATTGGGGCGAATCGGCCTGCCTGGGGCTGGCGGTGCTGGCCTTCGCCTGGCAACTGCTGCTGATCTCGGGGCCGGCCATCAGTCGGCTGCAACGCCTGCCGCCGCAGGAGGTGTGAACACCGTGCGGCCGATGCCCTGCCCCTGTGCTGGGTCAAACGCAAGGGCCGGGCAGCAGGCAAAATCGGTGCATGAGCAACAAAACCAGCCCTTCGGCGATTGCCGACCTGCGCAAAAGCTACGAGCGCGCAGAACTCAGCGAAGACGCCTCCGAGGCGCAACCCTTGCGCCAATTCGAGAAATGGCTCAACGAGGCCATCACGGGCGAGGTACCCGAACCCAACGCCATGACCCTGGCCACCGTGGGTCACGACCTGCGCCCCAGCACCCGCATCGTGCTGATCAAGGGCTATGACGAGCGAGGCATCGTCTGGTACACCAATTACGAAAGCCGCAAAGGGCATGAGTTGGCCGGCAACCCGTTTGCCGCCTTGCAATTCCACTGGGTCGAGCTGGAGCGCGTGGTGCGCATCGAGGGTCGGGTGGAAAAGGTCAGCGATGAGGAAAGCGACGCTTACTTCAACAGCCGGCCGCTGGATTCCCGCATCGGCGCCTGGGCCAGCCCACAAAGCCAGGTCATCAGCGGCCGCAGCGTGCTGGTGGCCAATGCGGCGCGCTATGGCGCACAGTTCATGCTGAAGCCGCCACGCCCGCCGCATTGGGGCGGTTTCAGGCTGGTGCCCGAGCGCTGGGAGTTCTGGCAGGGCCGCAAGAGCCGCCTGCACGATCGCCTGCGCTATCGCCTGGAAGACAACGGCAGCTGGGTTCGCGAACGTCTGGCCCCGTGAGGATCACAGCACGCCGCGCACCAGCAGCATGGCCAGCGGCAGCGTGACCAACCCCATGACGGTGGTCACCGCCACGCTGGCGGTGGTCAGTTCCTCGGCCACGCCATACCGCTGCGAGAACAGGTAGACGTTGGCGCCGATTGGCAGCCCGGCGGTCACCACCATCACCGCCAGGGGCACGCCCCCCAGCCCCAGCAGCCAACCCAGGGCCAGCACCACCGCGGGGTGCAACACGTTTTTCACCCCCGCCATCATCAGCGCCCCCTTGAGGTGGCTGCCCACCGAGCCATAGGCCAGGGTCACGCCCACCAACACCAGGGCGATCGGCCCCATGGCATTGCCCAGCAACTGCAGCGGCTGGTCCAGCAGCGGCGGGATGCTGAGACCGGTCGATCCGAACAGCAAGCCGGCCAGGATGGGCAGCGGAATCGGATGGATGATGCCCTTGCGCAGCGCGCCCCCTACCGTCACCCACACACTGTGCGCCGGGGCCACGCCGCGGCGGGCATCTTCGCGTTGGGCCGCCAGCTCCAGCACGATGTTGCCGGCCGTCAGCAAGACCAGCGAATGCAGTGAAATCAGCGTGAACAGGGTCACCATGCCAGGCTGCCCATAGGCCAGCCCGATCAAGGGAATGCCGATCATGCCGGTGTTGCTGAAGGTACCGGCCAGGGCCAAAACCGCGCCTGTGGGGTTGTAACCCTTCACCGCGATCACCAGCGCATACACCAGACCGGCCGCGCCAAAGTACATGGCGATGGGCTTGAAGTCGAGCTGCCCCAGATGCACCGCACTCATGGTGCGAAACAGCAGGGCGGGCAGCAAGAGCATGAAGACGAGGTTCGACAGGTCACGCACCGCCCCACCGCCAATCCAGCGCCGCCGTCCCGCCACGTAGCCCGTGAGAATGAACAGGACAACGGGCAGCAGGGCAACAACGACAGGATGATTCACGGCAAAACGGTCTGGTGGGCCAAAACACAACGGCCCGCACGCTGCGGGCCGCTATCAAGCCACCGATTGTCGCTGCTTTGGCGCGGGTTGTCTGACAACCAGGACCTAGAACGCGATCTGCAAGCCCACCTTCAGACTGCGCCCGGGCAAGGGCGCCTTGGGGTACGCCGTGGTGGTCAGGATCGAGGTGGCGCTGTAGGCCAGCTGGTTGGTCAGGTTGTCCAGGCGTGCGTACCACAGCATCTGCGTGGCCTGCCCGCCCAGGCGGGCCGTGGTCTTGTAGCTGCCCATGGCGTTCCACAAGGTGTAGGCCGAGGTGGCGCGGCTGTCGCTGGGCACCCGGGATTGGGCGGCCGAGTGGTCAAAGCCACCGCGCACCGACCAGGGCCCGCGCGTCCAGGCCAGCGAGGCGCCCAGCCGGGCCGGGGCAATGCGCGGCAAAGGCACTTGCGTGTCGGCATTGATGGCCCGCACCAGGTCGCCCCGCAGCAACAGATCCAGTGCCCCGGCGCTGCCACCGGGCTGCAGGCCGCCCGGCCCCATCAAGCGCACGGTCGCGTTGCCCTCCAGCCCGGTGAAGCGGGCCCGGATGCCGCTGTAGCGGTATTCGGGGTAGGTGGTCAGGCTGCTGTCGGCAGGGTTGCGTTGACCGTCGGCCGTCAGCTGATCGCCGGTGGCCAACAGACCGATGTAATTGCGAAAGCGCGTCTGATAGGCATTGACGGAGGCCTGATGAGCGCCCTGCTTCCATTGCAGGCCCAGTTCGGCGCTGGTAGAGCGCTCCTTGCCCAGCGAGGAATCCCCGGTTTCCCAGGCCACCGTGGCCATGTGGGGGCCGTTGGCAAACAGCTCGTAGTCTTTGGGGGCCCGCTCGGTGTAGGCCAGATTGCCCGTCATCTGCCAGGCCGGGCTCAGCTTGTACAGGGCCCCCAGCGCCGCACTGTGAGGGTTGAAGCGTCGCTCACCGGACTCAAAGCGGCTGGTCTCTGCACTGCCCAGCGAACGCACGGACACGCTCTCGGTGCGGGCGCCGGCGCTCAGCTTGCCCCAGGAAGTCGGCAGTTCCTCATGGATGAACAAGGCCTGGCTGCTGCTGCGGCTCATCGGCGCGAAGGCTTCCTCCCCCAAGGCCGCAAAGCGGCCCGTCTCGGCCTGCAGGCCGATCACGCCGTCCAGGCCCACAAAGCGTTCATGCCGCGCCTCCAGCCGCAAGTCATTGCCCTGATTGGTGAAACGCGTGCCCGCCACACCCGACTCGTACTCGGTGTGGGCGTAGTCGGAATGGCTGAACTGCCCCTTGATCGATTGGATGAAAGCCACCGGGGGGCGCCACTCGCCTTCCAACGCGTAGCGGTTGCTGCGCATGCCGATGGTCACGTTGTCCTCGGCCACCGTGCCGTAGGTGGTCTGGTAGGTGGCCGCCGAGGCGCCCAGGTAACCCTTGTCCCAGAACAGGCTCCCCCCCACCGCCCCGCCCTGCGCGTCGCTGGCGGAGTTGCAGATGCGGCTGGCCTGCGGGCTGGCCCCGGTCTTTTCGCAGGGCAGGCTGACCGGCACGTTGACGTCCCCGGTGCGCCGCTTGAAACCATCCACATGCAGGGCGTAGCGATCGTTGCCGCCTTCCACCATCGCGGCGGCGCTGCGTTCACGGTTGCCGCTGGCCAGGCCCAGGTCGACCTTGCCAGTGACGCCGTCCAGGGCTTCGCGCGGAATGCGGTTGTCGATCACATTGACCACGCCGCCCACGGCGCTGCCACCATATTGAAGGGCCCCCGGCCCACGCAGCACCTCGATGCGGTCCACCGTGATGGGCTCCAGCGGCACGGCATGGTCAAAGCTCAGAGCCGAGGCATCGACGGTGGCACCGCCGTTGTTCAGCACCCGGATGCGGTCTCCATCGAGGCCCCGGATGATGGGTCGGCTGGCATTGGGTCCGAAATAGGTGCTGCTCACACCCGGGGTGCCGTCCAGGGTCTCGCCCAGGGTGCCCCGGGCACGCTCGGTCAGCTCGTCCCGCTGCAAGGAGGTGACCGGCACCACCAGCTCGGAGGCGCCCAGCGGGTTGCCGGTCACGGTCACCTCGCGCAGGCTCGGGCCAGAGCTGCTGCTGGCAGGGGGGTTGGCTTCAGTGCTGCTCTGGGCCTGCGCCAGGGGCACCGAAGCAATCAGGGACAGGCAGGCCAGGTGCAAGAGGCTGGGACGAATGGAAGGCAGGCGCGCCAAACGCGCAGCAGAAGGCAAGGAAGTCATGGCGAATCTCGTTGAAACAGGGTCGGACACATGCCGCGCGCCCCATGGGCAACGCGGCGGGGGCGGCCAGCTTGGCCGCCCGATCAGGCAGACATCAACGAGATAGGGGGGGCGCCCTGGCCTGGCAGCGGGCGGCCGTGGTGGCCACCAGGGTCGCATCCAGCCACCAGGGCAGGAAATGGCTCAGTGCCGGGCCCAGGTCGGCCACGGCAATGGCCTGGGGCGGCGCGTCATGCCCCAACTGGTCAAACACCAGGCAGTCTGCGTCGCCGCTGTGGTGTGAAAAAAGGCGATCCAGCCATTGCTCTGCGCGAACCTGCCCTGGCTCAGCAGCCGCCATGTCAGGGGTCAGAGCGAGCACAGCCGGCGCAGCTGCAGCGCGCCAGGCCGGGTGGTGGATCCGGTGCATCTGCCCCAACACAGGGGCCAGCACCAGCACCAGAAGCAAGCCCACCCACCCCAGGCGCCGCCCACCCGCGCGCAGCAACGCACCGCACACGTCGGCAAGGCCGGGCGCGGGCATGACTTTCATGGCGGACAGGGAAATCATCTTCACAAAACTGAACTGGGCGGTGACCGGCGCAAACAGCGATTGTGCTGTCGCTCAGTCACGGGATTGTGACAAAAACCAGTTCAACCTTTCAGAAAACGGGCAAAGGTTTTTTGGAACTTGGCCACCTTGGGGCCCACCACAAAGGCGCAATAGCCCTGGCCCGGGTGCTGCTCGAAGTAGTCCTGGTGGTAATCCTCAGCCGGCCAGTAGTTGTCCAGCAGGGCCAGCTCCGTGACCACGGGCTGGGACCAGGTGCCGCTGGCGTTCACGGCAGCCACAAAGGCCTGCGCCTGGGCCAGTTGCGCCGCATCCTCGGCATAGATGCCGCTGCGGTACTGGGTGCCCACATCGTTGCCCTGCCGGTTGAGCGTGGTCGGATCATGGATCGAGAAAAAGATCTGCAGGATCTCGTCCAGCGAGATCACGGCCGGATCGAAGCGCAGGCGCACCACCTCGGCATGGCCGGTGCTACCGCTGCACACCTGCTCATAGCTGGGCTGAACCACCTGGCCATTGCAGTAACCCGACTCCACGTCCAGCACACCGCGCACACGCACGTAGACGGCCTCGGTGCACCAGAAGCAGCCGCCGCCCAGGGTGATGGTCTCGATCGTCATGTTTTCAAGCCTTTTTGCACAACAACACAATCCCGCAATGTAGCCTGCCCCCGAAAGAATCGCATGCCGGGGGTCATCGTCTCCGCCCGACCCTGAGCGGCCTCCTGGCTTGACGCGCGGCAAATGCGAACGTTACATTACTAACCGATCAGTCATTAACCCCATGCCCCTGCCCAAATTCAAGCTCTGTTCTGCCAGCGAAAGCCATGCCAAGCGCGAGCGCCGCAAGGAAGCCCGCCCCGGCGAACTGCTGGAGGCCGCGCTCGACCTGTTCGTTGAAAAAGGTTTTGCCGCCACTCGGGCCGAAGAGGTGGCGGCCCGCGCCGGGGTGTCCAAGGGCACCCTGTTCCTGTACTTTGGCAGTAAAGAAGAGTTGTTCAAGGCCGTGGTGCGGGAGAACATCTCCGGCCGCTTCACCGAATGGCAGGCCGAGCTGGAAGCCTTTACCGGCACCAGCGCCGAGCTGATGGCCTATGCCATGCGCAGTTGGTGGGAGCGCGTGGGCATGACCAAGGCCTCGGGCATCACCAAGCTGATGATGAGCGAGGCGCGCAATTTTCCTGAGATCGCCGAGTTCTACCAGCAAGAGGTGATCCTGCCAGGGCGCCAGTTGATCCGCCGCATCCTGGAGCGCGGCGTGGCGCGCGGCGAGTTCCGCCCGCTGGACATGGACCACGCGGTCTACTGCGTGATGTCGCCCATGATTTTCCTGATGATGTGGCGCCATTCGGTCGGGGCTTGCGCCCCCAATGACTTCGAGATGTCGCCCGAGCGCTTCATCGACCAGCAGATCGACCTGCTGGTCGATGGGCTGCAGACACGTGCCCCCGGTGTCAGCGCGCCAGCCGCCCCATCAGGCCCACCCGCCCCCTGAATAACAACGAGACAAGTGATGACGCAAATGCAACCCTCGTCCGGCCGAAGCCGGTGGATCAAGTGGGCCGTGCTGGCCCTGGTCGTGCTGGCCCTGGGCTTCAGCGTGCTGCGGGCCCTGTCGGCCCGCAAGGCCCAACAGGCGGTGGTGGCTGAGGCCAGTCAGCGGGCGCAACCGGTGATCGAGCTGGCCCCGACCGACCTGGTGCTGGCCAAGGTCCAGACCCTGAGCCAGGGCCTGCCGGTGTCGGGCACGCTGCGGGCCGTCAATTCGGCCTTCATCCGCACCCGGGTGCCCGGCGAGCTGCAAGAGCTCACGGTGCGCGAGGGTGACAGCGTCAAGGCAGGCCAGGTGTTGGCGCGCATCGAAGTGACCGAGTTTCAGTTCCGGCTGCGTCAGACCCAGGACCAGGCCGATTCGGCCAAGGCGCAGATCGACATCGCTCAGCGCCAGTACGACAACAACAAGGCGCTGGTGGCCCAGGGCTTCATCTCGCAGACCGCGCTGGACACCTCACTGGCCACGCTGAATTCCGCCATTTCCACCTACAAGGCCGCCCAGGCCGCAGTCGAAGTCACCCGCAAGACCTTTGAGGACACCGTGCTCAAAGCCCCCATCAGCGGCCAGGTGGCGCAGCGACTGGCGCAACCCGGCGAGCGACTGCCGGTGGACAGCAAGGTGCTGGAAATCGTCGACCTGAGCCGGCTGGAACTCGAAGCCACGTTCAGCCCGGCCGACTCGCTGGCCCTGCACGTGGGCCAGCGGGCGCGGCTGAGCATCGAGCAGAACGGCCAGGACAGTGCCACCGTGGGGGCCACGGTTTCACGCATCAATCCCAGTGCCCAGGCCGGCAGCCGCAGCGTGCTGGCCTACCTGACGCTGGACACCCCCGGCAGCACCGGCCCGGTGCTGCGCCAGGGCCTGTTCGCCCAGGGCATGCTCGACACCGTCAGCGTGAAAGCGCTGGCCGTGCCGCTTTCGGCTGTGCGCACCGACAAACCCAAGCCCTATGTGCAGACCGTGCTGCAGGGCCAGGTCAGGCACCTGGCGGTGACACCCGGTGCCCGCGGCGATGTAGCGCAAGACCTCTGGGTGGCGGTGCCCGATCTGCCCGAAGGCACCGCGGTATTGCGCGGCGAACTGGGGCCCTTGCGCGAAGGCACGGCAGTGCAGTTGTCTGCCGAATCTGCCCCCGCCACAGCCCCCGCCGCTGCAGCCGCATCGACCCAGGCCACCCCGGCCGTCCGGAACTGACGCACCATGTGGTTCACCCGCGTCAGCCTGAAAAACCCCGTGTTCGCCACCATGGTGATGCTCGCCATCGTGGTGCTGGGCCTGTTTTCGTACCAGCGCCTGCAGGTCGATCAGTTCCCCAACATCGACTTCCCGGTGGTGGTGGTCACCACCGAATACCCCGGCGCCTCGCCCGAGATCGTTGAAAGCGAGGTCACCAAGAAGGTCGAAGAAGGCGTCAACTCGATCGCCGGCATCAACAACCTCACGTCGCGCACCTACCTGGGCCAGTCGGTGGTCATCATCGAGTTCCAGTTGCAGATCGACGGTCGCAAGGCCGCCGAAGATGTGCGCGAGAAAGTGGCATCGATCCGGCCCAATTTCAGGACTGAGGTCAAAGAACCACGCGTGCTTCGCTTCGATCCAGCCAGCAAGGCCGTGTGGTCGCTGGCCGTGCTGCCCGAAGCCGGGCCCGATGGCCGCCAGGGCATGAGCCCGGTCGAACTCACCAACTGGGCCGACCAGGTGCTCAAAAAGCGACTGGAGAACGTGCGCGGTGTGGGTTCGGTGTCGCTGGTGGGCGGCACCAAGCGCGAAATCAACATCTACCTGAACCCGGCCGCCATGGAGTCCTTCGGCGTCACGGCCGATCAGGTGGCGGCCGCCGTGCGCAATGAGGCGCAGGACCTGCCCGTGGGTTCGGTGCGCTCGCTGGCCCAGGAGCGCGTGGTGCAGATCGACGCCCGCATGCAGCGCCCCGAGGATTTCGGTCGCCTGATCGTGGCGCGGCGCGGCGGCAGCCCGGTGCGCCTGGAGCAGGTCGCCCGCGTGTCCGACGGCGCCCAGGAGCTGGACAGCCTGGCGCTGTACAACGGCCAGCGCACCCTGCTGCTGTCGGTGCAGAAGGCGCAGGACGAAAACACCATCCAGGTGGTGGATGGCCTGTACAAGACCATTGACGAGATGAAGGGCCAGTTGCCCCCGGGGCTCACCCTGCAGCCCATCCTGGATGGCTCGCGCCCGATCCGGGTGGCCGTGGACAACGTGCGCCGCACGCTGATCGAAGGCGCCGTGCTGACGGTGCTGATCGTGTTCCTGTTCCTGAACTCCTGGCGCTCCACGCTGATCACCGGCCTGACCCTGCCAATTGCGCTGATCGGCACCTTTCTGTTCATGAACCTGTTCGGCTTCACCATCAACATGATCACGCTGATGGCGCTGTCGCTGTGCGTGGGCCTGCTGATTGACGACGCCATCGTGGTGCGAGAGAACATCGTGCGCCACGTGCAGATGGGCAAGACAGCCTTCCAGGCCTCGCTCGACGGCACCCAGGAGATCGGCCTGGCGGTGCTGGCCACCACCTTGTCCATCGTGGCGGTGTTCCTGCCCATCGGGTTCATGGAGGGCATCATCGGCAAGTTCTTCCACGAGTTCGGCATCACCATCGTGGCCGCCGTGATGATCTCGATGTTTGTCAGCTTCACGCTCGACCCCATGCTGTCGTCCGTCTGGCACGACCCCAGCATCCACGCCCATGGCGAGCGGCAAGCCCCCGTCACCCTGTACGACAAGACCATCGGCCGCGTCACCGGCGCGTTTGACGATGCCACCGAATGGCTGGCCGAGGGCTACCAGACCCTGCTGCGTTGGGCACTGGGGCACCGCCTGGCCACCCTGCTGCTCGCGCTGGGCATTTTTGTGCTGAGCGTGGTGATGGTGCCGCTGTTGGGCACCGAGTTCGTGCCCAAGGCCGACTTCTCCGAGACCACCGTCAACTTCTACACCCCGGTCGGCTCGTCGCTGGAGGCGACCGAGGCCAAGGCACGCCAGGTCGAGGCCATCGTGCGCGAGGCGCCTGAGGTGCGCTACACCCTGGCCACCCTCAACACCGGCACCGCCCAGGGCAAGATGTACGCCAGCCTGTACGTGCGCCTGGTCGATCGCAAACAGCGCAGCCGCAGCGTGGATCAGATGTCGGCCGTCCTGCGCGAGCGCCTGCGCCAGGTGCCGGGCATCACGGTCACCCATGTGGGCCTGCTGGATTCAGTGGGTGGCAACAAGCAGGTTGAGTTCTCGCTGCAGGGCCCTGACCAGAACGAACTGGAACGGCTGAGCCGGCTGGTGATGGACAAGGTGCGGAGCATCCCGGGCCTGGTCGACCTGGATTCGAGCGTGAAGGACGCGGCCCCACAGATTTCGGTGCAGTTGCGCCGCGATGCGGCCTCCGACCTGGGCCTGAGCGTGGGCCAGGTGGGTCAGTCGCTGCGCCTGCTGGTGGCTGGCGAGACCGAAGGCACCTGGCGGGCGCCCGACGACCAGACCTACGACATCAACGTGCGCCTGGCCCCGGACGCCCGCAACAGCCCGCAAGATCTGGAAAGACTGCCTTTTGCCCTGGCCACCGCCGCCGACGGCAGCACCCGGGTGGTTCGCCTCAACCAGGTGGCCCAGGTCCTCGACACCGCAGGCAGCAACCAGATCAACCGCCGCGACTTGACGCGTGAGGTGGCCATCAATGCCAACGTGTACGGCCGCTCGGCCGGCGAGGTGTCCGCCGACATCCAGAAAGCCATGCAGGGTGTGCAATTGCCGCCAGGTTACCGCTATGCCTTCAGCGGCTCGGCCAAGAACATGGCCGAGTCCTTCGGCTACGCCGTGTCGGCCCTGGCGCTGGCCATCATCTTCATCTACATGATCCTGGCCAGCCAGTTCAAGAGCTTTCTGCAGCCCCTGGCCCTCATGACCTCGCTGCCCCTGACCCTGATCGGGGTGGTGCTGGCCCTGCTGATGTTTGGCTCGACCCTGTCGATGTTCTCCATCATCGGCATCGTGATGCTGATGGGCCTGGTCACCAAGAACGCGATTTTGCTGGTCGACTTTGCCATTCGGGCCCGAGAGGGCGGCCTGGATGAGCAAGGTCAGCCGGTGGCCGGACTGCCCCGTGCAGAGGCCCTGCTGCTGGCCGCCCGGGTGCGGCTGCGCCCCATCCTGATGACCACGCTGGCCATGATCTTCGGCATGGTGCCGCTGGCCTTCGCCATCACCGAGGGTTCGGAGCAGCGAGCCCCCATGGGCCAGGCCGTGATCGGGGGGGTGATCACCTCCTCCTTGTTGACGCTGGTCGTGGTGCCCGTGGTGTATTGCTACCTTGATGACCTGACGGCTTGGCTGCGTCGTTCGCGGCAGCGCGGCCAAACACCGGCCAGCCCGCCTAAAATCGATGGTTTGTCCTGATCCACCGCCGGAGAACCCCAACATGTCCATGCCCCAGAACCTCGAGCAAGCCCGCTTCAACATGATCGAACAGCAGATCCGCCCCTGGGATGTGCATGCGCCTGAGATCCTGGAACTGCTCAACACCCTGCACCGCGAAGATTTCGTGCCCGAAAGCCAGCGTGCCATCGCCTTCGTCGACATGGAAGTGCCCCTGCCCGGCGGCCAGGTGATGCTGGCCCCCAAGTACGAAGCCCGCGTGATGCAAGAGCTGAAGGTGCAGAAGAACGAAAAAGTGCTCGAAATCGGCACCGGCTCGGGCTACATGGCCGCCCTGTTGGCGCATCAGGCGCAGCGCGTGGTCAGCCTGGAAATCAACCCTGAACTGGCCGAGTTCGCCCGTGGCAACCTGCAGCGCGCCGGCATCCACAACGTGGAAGTGCGCCTGGCCGATGGCGCCCGCACCGTGCAGGCCGACGGCCCCTTCGACGTGATCGTGCTCAGCGGCTCGGTGGCCGAAGTGCCTGCGGCCCTGCTGGACCAACTCAAGGTGGGTGGCCGCCTGTTCGCCATCGTGGGCGACGAGCCTGTGATGCGCGCCCACTACATCACCCGCAGCGGCGACAAGCGTTTCGAGACCAAGACCCCCTGGGACACCATCGCGCCCCGCCTGCAAAACTTCCCCGAGCCTTCGCGCTTCCGTTTCTGACCCTCACCGGAACCCTTGCATGATTGACCAAGTCCGACCCGCCAGCCTGCACGACTGGCTCCAGGCCCACCCCGGCATCCAGCCCGTCGTGCTGGACGTGCGCGAACCCTGGGAGCTGCAGACCGCCAGCATCAAGCCTGCGGCGGACTTCCGACTGGTCAGCATTCCGATGGGAGAGATTCCGGCGCGACTGGCCGAACTGGACCCCGCCACCCCGGTGGCCTGCCTGTGCCACCACGGGGCCCGCAGCCAGCGCGTCGCTGCCTTCCTGGCAGCAAACGGTTTTGATTCGGTCGTCAACATTGCCGGCGGCATCCACGCCTGGGCATTGGAGCGCGACCCCGAAGTACCCGTTTATTGATGAACCTCCCCGGAGTGCCCTTTTCATGCTTTCCATGCCAGTTTCCTTACACGCCCTGCGGCGCCTGCCCGCCTTGCTGACCCTGATCGGCCTGGCCACGGGCCTGAGTGCTTCGCTTCACGCCCAGAGCCTGGACGAGCTGTACCAGGCCGCTCGCGACTACGATGCCAGCTACCGCGGTGCCCGCTCGCAGTTCGAGGCCACGCTGGCCCGCGCTGACCAGGCCAAGGCCAATCTGCGCCCCACGATTGGCATGCAGACCTCGATCACCCGCAGCACGGTATCGGGCAACATCGATTCGGTGCCCTATTTCAAGCACCCGTATGGCGTGCGGCAAAACGGGGTCAACCTGACCCAGCCGCTGTACCGCCCCGGCAACCTAGCGGCCTACCAGCAAGGCGAAAAACTGCTGCAGCAGGCCGATGCCCAACTGGCCCTGGCCGAACAGGACTTGATCGTGCGCGTCAGCCAGGCCTATTTCGACGTCCTGGCCGCACAAGACAGCCTGGTCTTCGTGCAGGCTCAGAAGGTCGCTGTCGAAGAGCAACTCGCGTCGGCACAGCGCAACTTCGAGGTGGGCACCGCCACCATCACCGACACCCGCGAAGCCCAGGCCCGGCGTGATCTGGTGCTCAGCCAGGAGATCGCTGCCCAGAACGACCTGCGGGTGAAGCGTCTGTTCCTGGATCAACTGGTGGGCCGCAACAACACCAGCCCCAAGCCCCTGCAGCCCAACGTGCCCGTCAGCGCGCCGCCGGCCGAGCAGATCAGTCAATGGATTGACGCCACCAACGAACACCCCAGCGTGCAGCTGGCCCAGACCGCCGTCGACGTGGCCGAACTGGAGGTGCGCAAAGCCCAGGCGGGCGAAAAACCCACAGTCGACCTCACGGGCAGCTATGGCTACGCCCGCAATGAGAACGGCTCCAGCCTGTCGCCTACCAGCACCGTCAGCTCGCGCATCTACCAGGGCTCGATTGGCGTGACCATGAACATCCCGCTGTACGCCGGTGGCGCGCTGCAGAACCGCATCCGCGAAACCCTGTCGCTCGAAGACAAGGCCCGCAGTGACCTCGACGCCGCCCGCCGCAACGTGGCGCAGGCCACCCGCACCGCGTTCTACGGCGTGGTGTCGGGGGCCAGCCAGGTGCAGGCCCTGCAGGCAGCCGAGGCCTCCAGCCAGGTGGCACTGGACGCCAACCGCCTGGGTTACCAGGTGGGCGTGCGCATCAACATCGATGTGCTGAACTCGCAAAGCCAGCTCTACCAGACCAAACGCGACCTGGCCCAGGCCCGCTACAACGTGCTGCTCGGCGGCCTGAAGCTGCGCCAGGCCAACGGCAGCCTCAAACCGGAAGACCTGCAGGCGGTGAATCAGTTGCTGGTACCTTGAGTCGAATGCGCCATGGCGCCGAAACCCAGGCAGCCTTTTGACAGGGCTCGGCCCTGGCATCAGGTTTCATTGCGGGAGCAAAGCCCATGAGACCTTCTGAAGCCTTGGCCTTGAACCGAGCCGCGATCCGTGAAGTCGTTGCATCTCACCGGGCTGGAAATGCTCGGGTGTTCGGCTCGGTGCTGCATGGCCGCGATACGGACACCAGCGACCTCGATCTCCTGATTGACCCGACGCCTCAAACGACCCTCTTCGATATCGGCGCGATCATGCATGAGCTGCGCCTGCTGCTGGGTGTGAAGGTGGATGTGCTCACACCCCATGCGCTTCCAGACAGCTTCCGAGCCCGGGTTCTGGCGGAAGCGCTTCCAGTATGAGCAGCGATTGTTCGACTACCTCGCCCACATCCAGGAAGCCTTGGATCGCATCAGCGCCTACGCCAAACACCTGGATGCCCCGGGCGTTTCTCCATCAAAAACTGGTGCAAGACGCCGTGATCCGTCACCTGGAAATCATCGGCGAAGCGGCCAACAACATCGAAAAGCACCACCCCAGGTTCGCGGCGGCACATCCAGAGTTGCCCCTTTCGATTGCCGACGACATGCGCAATGCTCTGGCGCACGGTTACTTCTGAGTCGATCTTGGCGTGGTCTGGCAGCCCCTCCAAAGCGACCTGCCGGCGTTGAGCGTGCTCATCACCCGGGCCCAAGAGGATCTGCTCAACGGCGACGATCCCGCAACGAAAGAGGCTTGAAGTCAAACGGCGGCGGGTACGTTCCCGCCCCGATCAAGCGTTCACGGCCGCCCACAAACCAGCCGCCGCCTCCGCCGTGCGCTGGGCCGCCCCCCGATGGGCCTGGGTGAAGGCCACCGCCGCCTGGGCGGCGTCCAGGCAACGGCGCTCGTCGGCCAGCAGGGCCTGCGCCTGGCCCACCGCGTGGGCCATGTCACTGACGCGCCAGGCCGCGCCGGCCTGCAGGGCCAACTCGACGGCATCGGCAAAATTGAAGGTGTGCGGGCCCACCAGCACCGGGCAGCCGCTGGCACAGGCCTCGATCAGGTTCTGCCCCCCAAGGGGTTCGAAACTGCCGCCCAGCAGGGCCAGGCGGGCCAGCCGGTAATACAAGGCCATTTCACCGAGTGAATCGCCGATCCAGACATCGGCCTGAGGGGGCAGCACCGGGGCCGCCAGATCGCCCCATTGGCTGCGCCGGGCCACCGTCAAGCCCGCGCGTTTGAACAGTTCAGCCACTTCATCAAAGCGTTGCGGATGCCGCGGCACCACCAGCCATTGAATGGCGGCATTGCCCACGCTGCCGGCGTTGCTGCGCCAGCTTTCGATCAGGGCTGCCTCCTCGCCCTCGCGCGAGCTGGCCAGCAGCACCACGCGTTGACCCCGTTCGTTGTCCAGGCGGCGCGCCAGCGCCCGCCCCAGCACCTGCTGGACCTCGTCAGGCTGGGCGTCGAACTTGACGTTGCCCAACACCGCCTTCACCGGCGCCCCCACGGCGCGCAGGCGGCCGGCATCGTCTTCGGTCTGGGCCCAGACGGCACTGAAGCCTCGGTAGGCCGGCTCGCTGAGCCAGCGCAAGCGCTGGGCCGCAGCGCGTGAGCGCTCATTGAGCCGCGCATTGGCCAGGGCCAGCGGGATCCCCGCCCCCTGGCAGGCCGCGATCAGGTTGGGCCAGACCTCGGTTTCCATGATCAGCCCCAGCGCCGGCTGGAAATGGCGCACGAAACGCTGCACCGCCGCCGGCGTGTCCCAGGGCTGCCAGACCTGCACATCACCGCCACGCAGCAGGCGCTGGCCTTCAGCCCGCCCCGTGGCGGTGCCGTGGGTCAGCAGCAATCGAAATGACCAGCCTCGGCGTGCCCATTCGGCCCGCAAGGCAGCAATCAGGATCCCGGCAGCCCGGGTCTCACCAAGCGACACCGCGTGAACCCAGACAAAGCCTTGCCCGGGTGCTTGCCGGTAGTGACCGAAGCGCTCTTCGATCGCCTCCAGGTACCCCGGCTCAGTGACCCCACGGCGCGCCAGTTTGCGCCGCAACAAGGGTTGTGCAGCCACCAGGGCCGCCGAGTAAAAGGTGCGCACCAGCGTCATGCGCGGCCCGCCCAGGATGGGGGAGGCCCTGCGGTCGACACCGTGGCCGCCGCGTCAGTGAGCCGCACTGCCAACCTGGGCGTCGGGCTTGATCTGCCGCAGCAGGGCCAGCATGTCGCCCTCGATGCGGTGCAAGGCTTCGGCATCCTGCCCCTCAAAGCGCAGCACCAGCACCGGCGTGGTGTTGGAGGCCCGGATCAGCCCGAAACCATCGGCCCAGTCAACGCGCAGCCCGTCGATGGCCGAAATCGTCGGGGTGGCCGGCGTGACGCTTTGCCCCCGCGCCGTGGCTCGCTGCGCCAGGAAGGCGGGGGCGGCGGCCTGCAATTCGGCCGTGACACGGTGCGGCTCACCCTCGGCACAGGCCACGTTCAACTCGGGTGTCGAATGGCTTTGCGGCAGGCCATTGAGCACCACATTGGCGTCGGGGTGGCGGCTCAGGATCTCCAGCAGGCGACAACCGGCATAGGTGCCATCGTCAAAGCCATACCAGCGCTCCTTGAAGAAGATGTGGCCGCTCATTTCGCCGCCCAGAGGGGCATTGGTTTCACGCATGCGGGCCTTGATCAACGAGTGACCGGTCTTGAACATCACCGGTACCCCACCGGCAGCACGGATCTCAGGGGCCAGGCGTTGGGTGCACTTGACGTCAAAAACAATCTCGCCCCCAGGCACACGCGACAGCACGTCGCGTGCAAACAGCATCATCTGGCGGTCGGGGAAGATGTTCTGACCGTCCTTGGTGACGATGCCCAGACGATCGCCGTCGCCATCAAAGGCCAGGCCCAGTTCGGCATCACCGGCCTGCAGTGCCGCCATCAGGTCACGCAGGTTCTCGGGCTTGCTCGGATCAGGGTGGTGGTTGGGGAAGTCGCCATCCACCTCGCTGAACAACTCGGTGACCTCGCAGCCCAAGGCGCGGAAGATGGCCGGGGCCGATGCACCCGCAATGCCGTTGCCCGAGTCGACCACGATCTTCAGCGGGCGGGCCAGCTTCACGTCACCCACGATGCGGTCCTGGTAAGCAGGGCCCACATCGGCCTGGCGCACGCTGCCACCAGCCAGGCGCGGGGCGCTGTCGGCCTCCATGGTGCGACGCAGGGCCTGGATCTCATCGCCGTAGATGGCTTTGCCAGCCAGCACCATCTTGAAGCCGTTGTAATCCTTGGGGTTGTGACTGCCCGTGACCTGGATGCCGCTGCGGCACAGGGTGCTGGCGGCAAAGTACAGCATGGGCGTGGTCACCGCGCCCACATCAATCACTTCGATGCCGGCCGCCATCAGGCCACGGATCAGCGCCTGAACCAGGGACGGCCCACTCAAACGGCCGTCGCGCCCCACCGCCACGGTCTTCTCGCCCAGCACCTGGGCAGCGGCACCAAATGCCAGCCCCAGGGCCTCGGCCACCTCGGTGTTCAGGGTCGTGGGCACAATGCCCCGGATGTCATAAGCCTTGAAGATCGCTGCATTCACTTGCATGGATAGAGCCCGTACGGAGGATGTGTCACTGATCAAAACCGGCACACCACGCGCCGGAACTCCGACCGATTGTAGTGAGGGGAAAGCCTGAGTTGACAAATTCTTACTCATCCGTTTAGGGGAAGGACGGGGTCCGAAAACGGCCAGCGCATCACCCTGCGCTGCGTATCATGCCGGCATGGCCTCACCACCTGTCCCTTCCACGGCGCTGCCCGAAAGCCCCCCCCGGGCGGGTGGGCGGGCGCAGCCCGCGGGGCTGAGCGCCGACCCCGAGGCCTGCTACCTGGCGCTCAGCACCCGCGATGCGCGCTTTGATGGCCACTTTTTCACGGGGGTCACCAGCACCGGCATCTATTGCCGCCCGGTCTGCACGGTGCGTGCGCCCAAACGCGAGAACTGCCGCTTCTTCGAGCTGGCTGCCCAGGCCGAGCAGGCGGGCTTTCGCCCCTGCCTGCGTTGCCGACCCGAGCTGGCCCCGCAGACACTGGCGTGGTCCAGCACCGATGCGCGCCGGATTCTGGCTGCCGAGGCCTCGCGCTGGCTGGACGACCCCAGCCACTGGCCTCAGGTCGGCGAACCGGACGCAGCCCCCGTCATGGCCCGGCTGGCCGCTCACCTGGGGGTGAGCGACCGGCACCTGAGGCGTGTCTTTGAAGCCAGCCTGGGGGTGGCACCCCTGCGTTACCTGCAGACCCGGCGGCTGCTGACGGCCAAGCAGTTGCTGACTGACACCCCCCTGCCGGTGACCGACATCGCACAGGCCAGTGGCTTTGCGAGCCTGCGCCGCTTCAATGCCGCCTTTGTTGAACACTACGGCCTCAACCCCAGCCAATGGCGCAAAAGCCCCGCCGTGGCGGACACCGCCCAGACCGCCATCCGCCTGGCCTACCGCCCCCCCTACGACCAGGCGGGCCTGGTTGGGTTTCTGGCCCAGCGGGCCTTGCAGGGTCTGGAAGCCATTGAGCAGGCCGCCGATGGCCTGCGCGTGGCGCGCACGCTGCGCCTGCCAGCCTTGCACGGCGGAGGCCAACCGCTGATCGGTTGGGTACAGGTGCATTGGCCAACGCAACCGCACCAGGTGTTGTTGACCTGCAGCGAAAGCCTGAGCCCTGCCCTGCCCACCGTGATTCGCCGGGTGCGCCAGTGGCTGGACCTGGACGCCGACCCAGGCGCCATCGACCAGGTTTTGGCGCCCCACTTCGGGCCACTCAACGGCTTGCGCGTGCCGGGCACACTGGACGGGTTTGAACTGGCGGTGCGTGCCATCCTGGGCCAGCAGGTCACCGTGGCGGGTGGGCGCACCTTGTGCCAACGCCTGGTCGACCTGCTGGGGCAGGCACTGCCCGCCGACATCCCACGCCCTGTGGGCCTGACCTGCGTGTTTCCTGATGCTGCGGCCCTGGCTGCTCTGGACGATGGGCAGGGATTGGCCCCCCGCCTGGGCGAACTGGGCATCGTGCGCCAACGCCAACGCGCCCTGATGGCCCTGGCCCAGGCGTTGCTCGCAGGGCGCCTGACGCTGGATGGCAGCGCTCCACTGGCCCAGACCCTGGCCGCACTCACCGACTTGCCCGGCATTGGCGACTGGACAGCCCAGTACATCGCGCTGCGTGCCCTGCGCTGGCCCGATGCGTTTCCGGCTGGCGACGGTGTGTTGCAAGAGCGCCTGGGCACGCGCCAGCCAGGCAGCACGCCGCGCCAGCGCCTGCTGGCCACCGAAGCCGCCTCGGCCGCATGGCGACCCTGGCGCGGCTATGCCGTGCTGCGCATCTGGGGACACGGCCCCCCCACGGCGGCCGACACGGCCTGACGCTGCCCTCCGGGCCCCGCCCCTCCCCACTTCCCCGCATTCACCCCACAGGATTTGCCGATGACCTCCCCCTCTGAACGGGTTCAACTGGTGTTTGACACCCCGCTGGGCCCCATGCACCTCGCAGCCAGCCCACTCGGCCTGGCCGGTGCCTGGTTTGCCGGCCAGCGCCACGCCCCGGCCCGACTCGATGGCCCGGACGCCTGGCCGCTGGCCCCCGGGCACGCCCTGCTGCTGCAGGCCTGTGATGAACTTCAGGCCTATCTGCAGGGGCGCCTGAGGCAGTTCTCCGTGCCACTGGACCTGAACCAGGGCACGCCGTTCCAGCAGGCCGTGTGGCAAGCGCTGCTGCGCATCCCCTGCGGCCAGTTGCAGGGCTATGGGGCCTTGGCCGCCCAGTTGGGGCGGCCCGCCGCGGCACGAGCGGTCGGCGCCGCCGTGGGGCGCAACCCGGTGTCGGTGATCGTGCCCTGCCACCGAGTGGTGGGCGCCGATGGCAGCCTGACGGGCTATGCCGGTGGCCTGGAGCGCAAGCAGGCGCTGCTGCGCCTGGAAGGCCAGGCCCTGCCCGATGGGCCTGCCAGCCAAGCTTTGCTGTGGACCGAGGTGCCCGCATGAGCGCCGCCTGGGTCCTGGAGTTTGTGTTGCTGGCAGCGCTGTGGGGCGCGTCTTTTCTGTTCATGCGTCTGGGGGCCTCCGAGTTCGGCCCGCTGGCCACGGCCGGCCTGCGGGTGATTCTGGCCACGGTCTTTCTGTGGCCCATCATGGTCTCGCGGGGGCAGTGGCCGGCACTGAAGGCCCAATGGCGGTCGATTTTGCTGATCGGCGTGGTCAATTCAGCGATCCCGTTCGCCCTGTACGCCTGGGCCGTGCTGTCCATCAACACCGGGCTGGCGGCCATCCTCAATGCCACCACCCCCCTGTGTGGCGCCCTGTTGGCCTGGTTGTGGCTGGGTGAACGCCCTGGACGCATGAAGGCCTTGGGCCTGGCCATCGGCTTCACGGGCGTGGTGCTGCTGGCGGTGGACAAGGCCAGCTTCAAACCCGGTGGCAGCGGCTTCGCCGTGCTGGCCTGCCTGGCGGCCACGTTCTGCTATGGCTGGGCCGCCAATCTGACGCGGCGCTTCCTCGGTGGGGTGCCCGCCCTGGCCAATGCCACCGGCAGCCAACTGGGCTCAGCCCTGGTGCTGGCCGTGCCCACCGCCCTGTCGTGGCCAGCCCAGGCTCCCAGCCTGCAGGCCTGGGCCGCCATCGCTGCGATCGCGGTGTTTTGCACTGGCATTGCCTACATCCTGTATTTCAGGCTCATCCTGCATGCCGGTCCGGCCCGTGCCATGACGGTCACCTTCGTCACGCCCCTGTTCGCCGTGGCCTATGGTGGCCTGTTTCTGGGCGAACAGATCACGCCATGGATGGTGCTGTGCGGCTTGGTGATCGTTTGCGGCACCGCGCTCTCCACCGGCCTGATACAGATCAAAAAATAGGCAAACGCAGCCCTGGCAGGGGGCCTCCCCGGGTTTGCCCCCCCTTGGACCTGCCCTGGCGCGCCCTGAGGCGGGCCACCATCCCTCTACACTTGTGTTCAGTAACGCAGTCCGGCGCCCTGCCTCAGGCTGAAGGCCTCACCCCAGGCCTTGAGGCCTGCGCCCGGATGCCCGGCTTCAAGATATGAACGAGGTGATGGGTTGATTGACTTTCCGCTTGACTTGGCGGTGAACAGCGGTATCACGGCGACCGTGGTCGGCGTGTTCCTGCTGCTGCCCCCCGGCTGGCTGTTGACCCCCAGCCTTCGACAACGCCTGTTCACAGGCGCGCTGCTGGGCCTGGCCTCAGTGGTGGCCATGTACTGGAACGTGCTGGCGGGGCTGTCGCCCATGGCCGAACTGCGGCCAGCCTACCTGACCCTGGCGCTGTACATCATGGGGCGCCGGGTCGGGCTGATCGCTCTGGTACCGGCTTTGCTGGCGGCCGTGATCCTGCGCACCCCCTCTGCGGACACACAGATGTTGCTGATCTTCATGCTCATGGCCTGGGCCGATGTCTGCCGCCAATTGCTGCGGCGTGAGCGGTCCAAGGCCTCGCCGCGGGTCAGGGTGTGGCTGTCCTTGCTGATGCTGGCGGCAGGGGTGCAGGCTCTGATGCTGCTGGCCAGCCAGTTGGGCTGGTTGAGTGATCAATCGCACGCCCAGCTGTGGCGCTACGGGGGGAGCACCCTGCTGCTGGGTTGCTGCCTGGAGTTGATGCTGGGACGGGCACGGTACGAACTTCAGCTCAAGCGGCGAGAAAACGAGCTGCTTCAGGTACTGGACTCCTCGGGCGGCGGACGCTGGATCTGGGACGTGCCCAAGCAACGGACCACCTTCCAGGGCAGCTTTTACGAACAGTTCGATCTGAGCGGCCCCCGTGGCACCGACCCCTGGAAGGTCTGGTACCAACACTGGCACCCTGACGACGCCCATCGGCTCGAAAACGTCCGACAGGACCTGCTGCGCAGCCCCGACGATGCTTTTGAGACCGAGTTCAGGGTGCACGACCGCGACGGCCGCTGGCACTGGGTGCTGGCACGTGGGCGCATTGTCGAGCGTGACGAACTCGGCCGGGCCAGCCGGGTGGTGGGCATGCACCACGACATCACGGCCAGCCACCAGGCCAGCGATGCGCTGCAACTGTCGCAAGCGAAGTTTCAGACCATCTACGAGGCCTTGCCCGATGCGGCAGGCATCACCCGCATCAGCGATGGCACCTACCGCGAGGTGAACCCCGCTTTCTGCCGTTTGCTGGGCCGCCCGCGCGACGACATCGTCGGGCACACCTCCCTCGAACTCAGCATCTGGGCCAGCCCCGCGGAACGCGAGAAACTGTTGAAATGCTTCCGCGACAAGGGGCAGGTCGACAGCCTGCCCCTGCTGGCGCGCAGCGTTGAGGGCAGCATCATCCCGGGACGCATGTCGGCGCGGCAGATCAACATGGACGGCGAGCCCTGCTTCATCTTCCTGTTCCATGACATGAGCGAGCACCAGTCCATGCAAGATGAGCTGGTGCGGGTGAACGCCCTGCTGCAACAGGCCGGGCGCATTGCCCGCCTGGGGGTGTGGGAAGACTCGCCCGACCCCACCGAGCGTTACTGGTCGGACGTCTGCTACGAACTGCACGGCCTGTCTGCGGGTGAAGGTGTGCCAGACCAGTATGTCGATCAGTTCGTGGCCCTGCCCTACCGTGAGGTCTTCCGCGAGGCGATGCGGCTCGCCGTGCTGGAGCACAAGCCCTTTGAACATGAGATCCAGATCGTGCGCCGTGACCAGCGTGTGGTCTGGGTACAAGCCATGGCCGAGCCTGTGGTTCAGGACGGCCGGGTGCGCCGGGTGCGCGGCGTGATCCGCGACATCGATGAAGCACGCCGCGGCCGTGATCGCCTGCGCGAATCGGAAGAGCGGTTTTCACGCATCTTCCAGGCCATTCCCGACCCCATGGGCATCTGCAGCAAGGCCACCGGGCATTACCTGGAGGTCAATCCCGCCTGGGAGCAGGCCACGGGCATCAGTCGCAACGAGGCCTTGCAAGACACCACTTCGGTGGGCCTGGGTCTGTACACCCAGGCCGATCGCGACGCGCTGCTGAGCATGGCCAACGCCCAGGGCGTGCTGAATGCCTACGAAGTCGATTTCACACCGCGCGGCCACCCGACACGCACCGGCCTGCAATCCATGCAGACCATCGAATTCGATGGCCAGGCCTGTTGGCTGTTCGGCATCAAGGACATCACCGAACGCAAACAGGCCGAACGCCTGGTGCAAGAGCGCGAGGCCCTGCTGTCGCTGACCATTGAAGCCGCCGCCCTGGCCCTGTGGGACCTGAACATGCAGACCGGTGAGGTGGTGGGAGACCGTCAATGGCGTGAACTGCGGGGCCTGCCCCCGGCCGACCCCAGCTCGGCGCCGGAACGCTGGGGCGACGTGGTTCATCCCGACGACCGCGCGCTGGCATTTGCGGCACTGGATCGCCATCAAAACCACCCCAATCAGCCCTTTGACGTGACCTTGCGCCTGCAGCATGGGGACGGCAACGTGCGCTGGGTGCGCAACCTGGGCCGAGTGATTGCCCGCCAGGTCGACGGCAGGCCCCTTCGCATGGTGGGGGTGGGGCTGGACGTGACGCGCCAGCGCGAACAAGAGGCTCAACTGCAGAAGTTGGCCCACTTCGACGCCCTGACCGGCCTGCCCAACCGGGTGCAACTGGCCCAGGCCCTGGAATCGGCCATGCATGAAGCCCGCCAGAGCGGCCAACTGCTGGGGGTGGCCTACCTGGACCTGGATGGCTTCAAGCCGGTCAACGACCGGCTGGGCCACGGTGTGGGTGACCAGTTGCTGGTCGAGATTGCGCGCCGGCTGCAAAGCGCCATCCGTGCCCAGGATCTGGTGGCCCGACTGGGCGGCGACGAGTTTGTGATCCTGCTGACCCAGCCCGAATGCCGAAGGGATTGCGAAGCCACCCTCGGCCGCCTGATGCAGCGCATGGCCGAGCCGGTGCGCCTGGAGGGTGAGGCCCTGACCGTGACCGCCAGCATCGGGCTGACGCTGTACCCCGATGACGACGCCGATGCCGACACCCTGCTGCGCCACGCCGATCAAGCCATGTACTTGGCCAAGCAGGCAGGGCGTAACCGAATCCACCTGTTTGATGCCGAACGCGAACGGGCCTCTCGCGAGCACCACACCCGGCTGGACCGCCTGGCCACAGCGCTGCAGGCCAACGAGTTCTGCCTGTACGTGCAACCCAAGGTGGACATGCAGGAAGGCACGCTGGTAGGGGTTGAGGCCCTGGCCCGCTGGCGCCACCCCGAACAGGGCCTGTTGGGGCCGGGCGAGTTCCTGCCTCAGATCGAAGGTTCCGTGCTGGAGGCGCCTTTTGGTGAATGGGTGCTGACCCATTCCCTGACGCTGCAACGGGAGTGGCTGGCCCAGGGGCTGCGCGTGCCCTTGAGCCTGAACATTTCGGCGCGGCATCTGCAGATGGCCGATTTTCCGCTGCGCGTACAGCAGTTGCTCGCCGAGTACGCCGATGTCCCCACCTCGCTGCTGGAGATCGAAATCACCGAAAGCGCCGCCCTGACCGACATCGATGCGGTGTCGGCCACACTGGTCCAATTGCGCAACATGGGGCTGTCGGTCGCCATCGACGACTTTGGTACCGGCTACTCCTCGCTCACCTACCTGCGCCAATTGCCGGCCGACACGCTGAAGATCGACCGCAGCTTTGTGATGGGCATGATGACCGACATCGGCGACATGGCCATCGTGGACGGGGTGATCGGGCTGTCACGCTCCTTCGGGTTGACCTTGATCGCCGAGGGGGTGGAAACCACCGAGCAAGGCCTGCGCCTGCTGCAGATGGGCTGCCTGCTGGGCCAGGGTTATGGCATCGCCCGGCCCATGCCGGCCCACGAACTGAAGGCCTGGGCCGCCCAATGGCGCGCGCCCGAGGCCTGGGCTCAGGGCTTGGCGAAACCGTAAGTCGCCAGAATCTCCTGGGCAGGCGCCGAACGCACGTAGCTGATGAAGCTCTGGGCCAGGGCCTGGTTCTTGCCTGCAGCCACCGGTGCGATCGGGTAGCTGACCCGCGTGCCGGTGGGCACCGTGAAGGCAATGCGCACCCGGTCTTTCTCGATCAGGGCATCGGTGCGGTACACAAAGCCGGCGTCCACCTCGCCTCGCGCCACATAGGCCAGCACCTGGCGCACACTGTCGGCGTAGATCCAGCGAGGTTGAAAATCGGCCTCCAGCCCGGCGGTCTTCACGGCTTCCAGGGTGTAACGCCCTACGGGTACGGTGGCCGGGCTGCCGGTGGACAGGCGCTTGAAAGCCGGACTGGCCAGATCGGCCAGGGCCTTGGGGGTGGCGGTGGAGGTGACGGGCTGCACCAGCACCAGGGTGTTGGCCGCAAAGTCGACCCGGCCCGGCGCCAGCAATTGCGCGGCCGCCGCTCGGTCCATGGTTTCCTGGTCTGCCGAAGCGAACACGTCCACCGGCGCGCCCTGGCGGATCTGCTGCAACAAGGGCCCGGAAGCCGCAAAGTTGAGCACCACCTTGCTGCCCGGGTGGGCCTTCTCAAAGGCTTTGGCAATGTCCTGAAACGCATTGGTCAGGCTGGCAGCAGCTGACACGGTCAGCTCCTGGGTAGGGGCCTGGGCCAGGGCAAAACCCGGTGCCAGGCCCATCAAAGCCAGCAGAACAAGCCTTCGGGGGGCGCGGATGAGGAAGTGGTCCATGATCGCTATTCCGTTAATGAATAGCGAATAGTAAGGCCATCCACCCTGATCAATGGGCATTCACCCAGTTCTCGACCCTCAGGCCCGGGAAAGCCAGAAAATCAGACTCGTTGTTGGTGACCAGCACCACCTGCAGCGCCAGGGCATGCGCGGCGATCAGTTTGTCCAGGGCATGCCGATTTCGCTCACGGTGTCGTGCCCGCGAAGGTCCGTAGGCGCGCGCTGCACCGGTTTCAAAAGCAGCCACCGTGATGTCTTCGAGCAGGCTGCTCAGAGCCGCCTGATTGCGTGCCTGAGCCTCGCCAGAGCACGCGACGCCGTACTCAAGTTCGGTCAGCGTGATGGCCGAGAGCACGACATCCCCGACATAGCAAGCCGCAAAGCGTTCACGAACCTCCGCAGGCTGGTGCTTCATCAGGTAGATGCAGATGTTGGTGTCGAGCATGTAGCGGCATCAAAGGGCCTCACGCTCACCGGCCTCGACCTGCTCACGGCCGTCGGCCATGAAATCGGGTGAAAACTGGGCTAACTTGCCCAGCACATCGCCCATTCGGCGACGCGCCGGTCGAATCAGCAACTCGTCGCCTCGACGCTCGATGACCAGATCGAGGTCCCATTGGGTGTAGGCCAGTTCGGCAGGGATGCGAACCGCCTGGGAATTGCCGTTCTTGAATAGCTTGGTCTGAATCACGGCGGCCTTGAAAACAAAATAGGATGTACACGTACATCCCATTTCGGATTTCTGGGCTGTCAAATCAGGACCCGATGAACTGGCCCCGTCACGTTCAGACGGTGCTGGCCTGCAGGCGCGGCGTGGGGCCGTGCTCAGCCAGGTTGAACCATGTCGCGCACCTGCTGCAGGGCCGCGGGATCGTCCATGGTGGTCAGGTCACCCGGGTCGCGGCCTTCGCACACGGCCTGCAGGGCCCGGCGCAGCAGTTTCCCGCTGCGTGTCTTGGGCAGCACGTTGACGATCAGCACGCGTGCCGGGCGGGCCACGGCGCCCAATTGGCCGTCCACCACCTTCATGATCTCGCCTTCCAGCGCCAGGCGGGCCGCTTCGCTGTCGACCGAGGCCGCGTCCTTGGGCACCACGAAGGCCATGGCCACCTGGCCCTTGAGCTTGTCGGCCACCCCGACCACCGCCACCTCAGCCACGTTGGAATGGCTGGAGATGCTTTCCTCGATCTCGCGGGTGCCCAGGCGGTGCCCGGCCACATTGATCACGTCGTCGGTGCGGCCCAGGATGAAGAAATAACCATCTTCGTCGCGAATGCCCCAGTCGAAAGTGCTGTACACCAGCTTGCCCGGAATGCTCTTCCAGTAGGTGTTCACGAAGCGCTGGTCATCACGCCACACGGTCTGCATGCAACCCGGAGGCAACGGCCCTTCGATGGCCACCACCCCTTTCTGGTTGGGGCCCTTGAGTTCTTCACCGGTGGACTCGTCGAACAGCTTGACGTCGTAGCCATACATGGCCAACCCCGGGCTGCCGAACTTGCTGGTCTGGGCCTGCACGCCGTTGGCCAGCGTGAGGATGGGCCAGCCCGACTCGGTCTGCCAGTAGTTGTCGATGATGGGCACATTGAGCGCACTGCTGATCCACTGTGCGGTGGGCTCATCCAGCGGTTCGCCCGCCAGGTACAGGGCCTTGAGGCTGGACAGGTCGTACTTGCTCAGGTAGGCCGGGTCCTGCTTCTTGAGCACGCGCACAGCCGTGGGGGCGCTGAACATGCGGGTGACCTTGTATTTTTCGACCAAATGCCACCAGATGCCGGCATCTGGGCGGGTCGGCAGGCCTTCATAGACGATGGTGGCCATGCCGGCGATCAGCGGGCCATAGACGATGTAGCTGTGACCCACCACCCAGCCGATGTCGCTGGTCGAGAAATAGGTCTCGCCCGGATTGCCCTGGAAGATGTGCTTCATGCTGGCGGCCAGGGCCACGGCGTAGCCCCCTGTGTCGCGCTGCACGCCCTTGGGCTTGCCCGTGGTACCGCTGGTGTACAGGGTGTAGCTGGGGTGGGTCGAGTCCACCCACTCGCAAGGCACACGGGTGTCCAGGTGCTGTTGGCGCAGATCGGCCCAGCGGTAATCGCGGCCGGCCGCGCAGTTCATGGGCACCAGCCCACGGTCCACCAACAGCACCGCGGCGGGCTTGTGCGCGGCCAGACTGATGGCGGCATCGAGCAAGGGCTTGTAGGGCACGGGCTTGCCACCACGCGAACCACCGTCCGCACTCACGATCACCACCGGCTCGGCATCATCGATGCGCGAGGCCAGGGCGCCGGAGGCAAAGCCCCCGAACACCACGGTGTGCAGCGCCCCGATGCGCGCGCAGGCCAACATGGCAAAGGCCGCCTCGGCAATCATGGGCATGTAGATCAAGACCCGGTCGCCCTTGCCCACACCCAGTGATTTGAGCGATGCAGCCATGCGCTCGACCTCGCGCTGCAGCTCGGCAAAGGTGTAGACCCGCTCGGTGTTGGTCTCGGTGGACACCGCGATCAACGCAGCCTGGTCACCGCGGGTGGCCACATGGCGGTCCACCGCGTTGTGGCACAGGTTGGTGGTGCCACCGACGAACCAGCGCGCAAAAGGCGGGTTGCTGTCATCGCAAACCTGCTGGGGCGCCTGTTGCCAGTCGATCAAGGCCGCCTGTTCGGTCCAGAAGGCGTCGCGCTCCGTCAGGGAGCGCTGGTGGAATTGTGCGTAAGTCATCCGGTTGATCTCCTCTCACCGACTCTGGGACCCCCCGCTGCAAGCCGGGCTGGGGGCTTGGGTCTATTCAATTGAATTCATAATTATTCATCAGGGGCTTGCTCAGACCTGACACGCGTCATCTCGACCTCACAGGCCCCAGCACGAGGCCATCCCGGCCCGGCCCGGCAACACAGCTTGATTTGCATCAAGAAAGCCCGATACTGAACGCTTGTCGCCCCTGACATCGGTGCTCCAATCACGCGGGCGCGCTCCACGCTCCATGACCGAAATACCCATTCCCCACTTTGTCGACCTGTTTGCAGGCGCCCGCAGCCTGAGCGAACGCCTGCGCGAGATGCACGAGCATCTGCGAGCCGCCGTGCCCTCGCTTGACCGCGTCGCCTGTGCGCTCTATGACGAGAGCGAAGACCGCCTGAAAACCTTTTTGCACAGCACCCGCACCGGTGAGGCGCTGCGCGGCTATGAGTTTCCCCTGCACGAAAGCCAATCGCTTCTTGCCTTGGCACGCAGCGGCGAATTGCGCGTGCTGGACCACATCCCCAAGGTCATCGGCCAGGGCAGTGAGCATGCCCAATGGCTGAACCAGCAGGGCTACCAGTCGTCGTTCACCGTGCCCATGTATGGCCAGGGAACGCTGCTGGGCTTCGTGTTCTTCGACTCTCTGCAGCCCGAGGTCTTCAACCCCACCGTACAGCGCGATCTGGTGCTGGCCTGCAGCCTGATCAACATGATGATCAGCAGTGAGATGGCCACGGTGCGCATGCTGCTGGCGTCGACTCAGATCGCACGGGACTTTGCCAACCTGCGCGACTTCGAAACCGGGGCCCACCTGGAGCGCATGTCGCGCTACGCACGACTGATTGCGCGCGGCGTGGCGCCGCGCTATGGGCTGAATGACGAGTTTGTGGAGAACATCTACCAATTCGCGCCGCTGCACGACATCGGAAAGATCGGCATCCCCGACCGCATCCTGCTCAAGGAGGGCTCACTGGACGCCGACGAGCACCGAATCATGGAAACCCATGTCGAACTCGGCTGTGCGCTGGTCGGCAAGATGATGGGCGACTTCAAGCTCAATGACCTGCCCAATTCGGCGATGATGCACAACATCGTGGCCTATCACCACGAATTGCTCGATGGCTCCGGCTACCCGCGGGGGCTGAAAGCCCCCGAGATCCCGATCGAGGCCCGCATTGTCACCGTGGCCGATATCTTCGATGCGCTGACCAGCCCCCGCCCCTACAAGGAAGGCTGGCCGACCGACCAGGCCCTGAGCGAGTTGCAGCACATGGCCGAGGCCGGGCAGCTTGACCCGCATTGCGTCGCGGCCCTGGCCCAGGAGCGAGCCACCATCGAAGACATCACGCGCCGCTTTCGCGACAGCGCCTGAGGCCCGGTCCGCCGCCAGCGGCTTATTTGATCAGGGCCTGAACCGCCTTGAACTGAGGGTGCTCGGCGGTGCGCAGCCATTCAAACAGCACCATCTCGGTGGTCACCAGTTCCGCACCGGCACCAGCCAGGCGGTCAAAGGCCGCATCGCGGTTGCGTTCGGTGCGCGAGCCGCAGGCGTCGGTCACCACCCAGACATCGAATTCGTCTTCGAGCAGATCGAGCGCGGTCTGCAGCAGGCACACATGGGCCTCGCAGCCGGCCAGCACGATGGCGCTGCGCTCGGGCTCACCCTGGGCCGGTTTTTGCAAATGCTTTGGCAGGCTTCGCGCATTGCCCTGAACCGGCTTGGCCGGCGGGCGCAGCCACTCGGACAGGCCCTCTTCGCAGGCGCTGAAATGCATCTTGGCCAGCGTCTGCTGGCACAAGGCCCTGAGCTCGGGTGCGTTCTCGCCCAGCTTGGAAGGATTCTGCTCGGTGCCAAACACAGGCACCTGCAAAAGGCGGGCCGCACGGGCCAGGCGCTGCGCGTTTTCGAGCACCAGCGGGCCTTCATGGATGGCGGGCATCAGGCGGGTTTGGTAGTCGACCAGCACGAGCTGGGATTCCTGGGCGTCAATCAACATGGTTCTTCTCTCATCATGCCGGCCTACAGCAGGCCACGGCCCTTATTAGAACCCAGTCCCGCCCCCGGATGCCCGCCCCGGGTGGCCCTCCGCCCTGCGACAGATCAACGTCAACCCAGGTGCCGGTGCTTTCTCGTGAATCCCCGCTTGACTTGAACCTGACAGGTCGTTAACCTCTGCGCCCATGTCTCGTTGGCTCTGCCTACTCCTTCTCGGCCTCACGATCTTCGGTTTAGCCCTTCGGGCTCAGGCGGCGCCATCGACCCAGCCGGTCGACGACGTGGAACGCCTGCTCGCCGACCGAGGCCTGCTCACCCAACTGAGCTATGTGCGTCAAAGCCTCAGCAGCCGTGCTTCCGAGCTGGTGGTCAACGCCATGGGCTTTCTGGGCGTGCCCTACCGCCGCGGCGGCAACAACGCCGAAACCGGCTTTGATTGCAGCGGCTTCGTCCGAGCGATGTACGAGCAGACCGTGGGTCTGGTGCTGCCACGCCGCGCCGACCAGCAGGCCGCCGCCACCCAGACCATCGACAAGCAAGAACTGCAACCCGGCGACTTGGTGTTTTTCAACACCATGCGCCACGCCTTCAGCCACGTGGGCATTTATGTTGGCGACGGTAAATTCATTCACTCTCCCCGCACAGGCAGCCAGATCCGTGTCGAAGACATGCGCGACAGCTACTGGCAGCGCCGCTTCGATGGCGCCCGCCGCGTGAACGTGCCCTCGGTTTCTGCCTCGACCGACAACGTCAGCCCACGCTGAAGCCCAGAGCGCCTTGATCGTCTTGATCGCCCTGGCCTCTTGAGCGGCCCCCACCTGCCGGGGTCGCCGCCCTCCCCGCTCAAAACAAAAACAGCTTCACCCCTGCGGTGAGGCGGCTTCGCACCAGGCTGCCAAACTCGGTCTGCACACTGCCAACCGTGCGGGTCAGCACCACAAAGCCCGACAGCTGGCGCCAGAAGTTTTTCTCGCCGTAAAGCAGCACCTGCCCGCTTCGGTCGGCCAGCTGCGTGCTGTATTCGGCACGCCAATAAAGGCCGCTTTCCTGCGGATTGCTCTGCAGGCCCAGCCACAGGTAATCGCGCCCCAGCAATCGAGGCGCCTGTCCCAGGGCCTGGCCCAGGCTGCCATAGGCCAGGGCCGGGTTTTGTGTGGCCAAGGCATTGGCCCGACCCGCCTGGGCCCAATAAGCGGCCTGCCCCGCCTCGCTGTAGCCCCCCGTGCTGTGCAGCCATTCACCGATCAGGACATGACCACTCTCCAAGGTGTAGCTGGCCCCCAGCAGGGCATCCGTGCTGCGCGGGGCCGGTTGTTGCCACCGGTAAAGCGGGCCATTGCCGGGGCTGCCTACCTGCAGCAGGCCGGGCTGGCGGTTGCTGCCCACCTCGCCATAGAGCAGCCAGGCATCGTCGGGCGTCCATTGCGCAAAGCCGCCGACAAAGGTGGAACCGCCCCGCTGCTGGCTGATCACCAGACTGGCCAGGTGCGCGTCACCTTGCTGATCCAGCTTCAGCCAGCTGCTGTGCCCCAGATCGGTGGCCGGGGTGATTTGCGAGGTCGACAGCACATAGCCGCCCCCCAGGCGCCAGCCTGGCGCCAGTTGCCCGGTGTAGCGCAGCACGTCCACCCCCGGCGTGGCGGCCAGCGGGTTGGTGCGGCCGGCATCAAAGTAGAACGGGTTGCTCGGCGAGCGGAAATTGGCCGGGCCCCAGCTCAACAGTTCGCGCCCCACCGTCCACACCCCCTCCCCCTGCCGATAGCGCGCGAACGCCTGGCCCACCTGCTGGGTGTCGTCACTGTCGCGCCGGTCTGGCCGTGCGGCCTGTTCGGTCTGACTGCGCTGCGAGGTCAAGCGCAGCGAGCCGACCAGGGCCAGCGGCCCCTCTTCGGCGCGCCCGTTCAGGCGGACATCCAGCAAGCCCAGCTCGCGTGGCAAGGCGGCCACCCGGTTGCCCGGGTTGAGCAGGCTGGTGCTCAACACACCGTTGTGGGTCCCGTACACCCAGGCCTCGCCCGAGCCACTGAGGCGCCAGGAGGACTCGGCCTGCGGGGTACCGGACTGAGGGGCATCGGACTGCGCGGTATCCGCCTCGGGCGCTGCGCTCTCCTGCGCCAGAGTGGGCAGCGCCAGCGCAGTCGCCACGGCCCAGGCCACCGCCCGCCATCGGATCCGGGCGGGCCTCATTGCAGGTTCCCCACGTCGAACTCCGAGCTGGGGATGGCCTGCGGCGAAATGCGGCTGTAGACCAGCGTGGTGCGGGCATCGCTGAGCGCATCTGCAATTGCCATCCGGCTCACGAACAACACGGTCTTGCCCTGAATGCTCAAGCTGTTGCCATATTCGAACTGCGCACTTTTGAGCTTCTTGCCCGCCAGCGACAGGAAATCGGCCTGCACACCCACGCCCCGGCGCACCGAGATCCAGTAGGTGATGCGGTCGTAAGTGGTCTGGCGGCTGGCCGCCGTCAACTCCAGCACGTGGCAGGGCTCGTTGCCCACGTCCTCCTGGCGCAGATAGCGGGCCTGGTAGTCCTTGGCGTAGTTGGTGGCCGCGATGTCACCGATGGCGGCCTGCCCCGTCAGGCGCTGGCGTGGCGAGATGGCCACCGGCTTCTTCAGGCCGGGCTTGGTCAGCCACATGTTGCGCTCGACCTGCAACATGCGTGAACCCTTGCTGCTCAGGGGCTCCAGCACTTCGGCCACACTGGCGTTGTCGATGGCCTTGATGCGCAGCCGCTGGTCAGGCTGGTCGTCGGCCTGGCTGCCACTGTTGTGGGCATGCACCTCCCAGATCAAGCCCGGAAAGCCGCCCCCGCGGGCCTGATCGGCCTGGCGCAGCAACTGGGTGGCATCGGGTTCGGCCGCCCCGGCCGGAGCGGCCCCCAAGAAGCCGCCCAAAGACAGGACCAGGGCGCTGCGGCGGGTCCAACACGAAAATTCAGCGTGGTTCATACATGCCCCAAAGAAGCGGTGATCGAGTGGTGGGCTGCGCGGCGGGCCGGCCAGTAGGCGGCAAACACCGCCAGCACCGCCAACACCCCGGCAGCAAACGCCGTGCGCGGCAAGTCAAAGCCGATATAGATCGGCACGCTCTGGGTGTTGCTGGGGGGCACATAGCGGATATCGGCCACGTTCACCCCCCAGCGCACCGCAGCCGTCAGCAGCAGGCCGGTGAGAGTGCCGACCAGCACCAGCATCAGCGCCTCGTTGACAAACAAACGGGCGATGCCACTGCGGCGCACACCGATGGCGCGCAGGGTGCCGATCTCGCGGGTGCGCTCCACCACCGCCATGCTCATGGCATTGGCAATCGACAGCACCACAATGGCCAGCACCACCGACAGCATCAGCGCAAAAATCATGTCGTACATGCCCTTGACCTGGCGGAAGAAGGCCGACATTTCCTGCCAGGTGCGCACCTCCATGTCGAGGCCGGCGGCCTTGAAGTCGGCATTCAACTGGTCGCGCACGGCCACTGACTGGGTTTCACTCGGCGCGGGTCGGGTGTACATGTCACGCACGCGGCCATCGGCATCGGCGCTGTCGGCCTGCCCTTCGCCGGGCAGCAGCACGGTCAGGGTCTCGGCCCGCCCCTTGGCGTCCATCAGGTCCTGCACCAGGGCCAACGGCATCAACATCAGCTTGTCGTTGGTGGCCACGTTGCCGGTGTTGACGGCATCAGCAATGTCCACGTCAGAGGCGTTGGCCTGCCCGTGCAGCGTGCTGGCCAGCACCGAGGCGCTGTCGCCGATCTTTAGGCCCAGCACATCGGCCAGGCCCTGGGCAGCGGTCACGCCCTGGGGCTGCTCGTCCTTCAGGGCGCCCGGTGCAAAGCGGAAGGGTCCGCGCAACAGATCGAGATCAGCCGGTGCAATGCCGGCCCCCACAAAGATCGTGCTGCTCTTGCCGTTGGACAGCAGCCCGGTGGCGCTGAGCTTGGGGATCAGGCGGGCGCCTGGCAGGCGCTTCTCGACAATGGCCTGCACCTGGCGGATCTCATCGGCCGTCAGCAGGTATTTGTCGGGGTGCAGCTTGCCCTCGGTCTGCCAGCCCTGGCGATTGATGGTCAGGTGGCCGATCAACTCGGCATGGATGGCCGCGTTGCTGAGCGCCACATACACCGCGCTGGTGTACCCCGCAAACAAGGCCACGGCCGCAAAGCCAAAGGCCAGGCTGAGGATGGTGGCGGCGCTGCGGCGGCGGTTGCGCCACAGATTGCGCCAGGCGAGCTGGATGTTGCCGATGCCGGTCATGCGGCCTCCTGGTAACTGTCTTGTGAGATCAGGCCGTCCTGCAGGCGCAACTGGCGCGGCACTCGGGCCAGCAGACGGGGGTCGTGGGTGGTGAAGATGCAGGTCACACCGGTTTCCCGGTTCAGCCGCTCGATCAGATCGATCACCTCGCGGCTGGTCTGTGAGTCGAGGTTGGCCGTGGGCTCATCGGCAATCAGCAGGCGCGGCGCGCCGACCAGGGCACGGGCAATCGCCACACGCTGGCGCTGTCCGCCGCTCAGGCGATCCGGGCGAAAGTGGAGGAACTCACCCAGGCCCACATGGCCCAGCCACTCGGCGGCACGGCGCCGCACTTCGGCGGCCTTCACGCCCTGCACCTGCAGCGGCAGGGCCACGTTTTCGAGCGCGGTCAGCACCGGCACCAGGTTGAAGCTCTGGAACACAAAGCCGATCTTGTGGTTGCGACAATCCGACAGCGCATCGTCCGAGAGCTGGCTCACGTCCTGCCCCTCGAAACGCAGCACGCCCTTGTCGGCCGCATCAATCAGGCCCAACAGGTTCAGCAGCGTTGATTTGCCGCTGCCCGAGGGGCCCCAGATGGCCATGAATTCGCCGGGCGCCACATCCAGGTCGATGCCGCGCAGGGCGCGGATGCGGGTCTCGCCGAGCGCGAACTCGCGCTCGATGGCGCGCAGCGACAACAGGGGCTCGGGGGTCTTGGGTTCAGTGCTCATGCCGCCCACCTCACTGGCCCGACAGCTTGAGCTGGATGCGTTGCGGCTCGGTGCCCAACTTGATGGCCGCGTCGTCGAACTTGGGCGGGCCGAATTGGCCCTTGGCATCGCGCGAAAAACCATAGGGCTCGGTGGGCATGCCCACCATGTTGGCGTCCAGGCGCTGGTTGCTGTTCAGGTCCTGGTAGGCCGACACGGCATAGGTACCCGGCGCCAGGTCTTTGAACACCAGCTCGACCTGACCCGGCTTGGCCGGCGTCATCTGACCATTGAGCACCTTGCCGCGCGGAAAACCCGCCGCGTCGTTGAACAAGGCCACCATCACCTGCCCCTCAGCCTTGGTGACGCCGCTGACCACCACGGTCAGGTCGGCCGCCTGGGCCAGGCTGGCACCCAAAAACAAGCTCACACCGCCCAGGGGCAGCACACGAATAGCACGTTGCAAAATCGACATGGTTCCGACTCCTGTTTGAACAAGTGTCGGCAGTGTCAACCGGCCTTCCGGGGCCCACCACCGGCTTGCGACAAACCAGCGTCAGACGGGCGCAAAATGCAGCTTGCCGGAGCCAAAAGCAGGCTCTGCTGGGCGGATGCTCAGTCGGGTGTGACGCCGGCCTCGCGGATCACCTTGCCCCATTTGCTGGTTTCGGCGGCCACAAAGGCGTCGAACTCCTCCGGCGTGCCGCCCCCGGGGAAGGTGCCCATGGCCTCCAGGCGAGGCCGCATTTCTTCGCTGCGCACGATGCGGGTCACCTCGTCGGACATGCGCCGCAGGATGTCACGCGGCGTGCCGGCCGGGGCGATCATGCCGGCCCAGGTGCTGCCGGTGAAGTTCTTGAAACCCTGCTCCACAAAGGTGGGCACGTCGGGCAGCACCGGCAGTCGGCGGTCGCTGGCCACACCGATCAGGCGCACCTTGCCTTGCTTGCCCATGTTGATCAATCCGGTGGCGGCATCAAAAAACAGCTGGATCTGCCCACCGATCAAGTCAGTCAGGGCCGGTGCCGCGCCTCGGTAAGGGATGTGCACCATGTAGGCGCCGGTCTGCATCTTGAACAGCTCGGTGGTCAGGTGCACGGCCGAGCCATTGCCCGACGAGCCATAGCTGACCTTGCCCGGGTTGGCCTTGGCATAGCGGATCAGCTCCTGGGCCGTCTTGAACGGGGCGTCGAGCGGTACGGCAGCCACCAGGGGCGAGATGCCCATCAGCGCCACACCGGTGAGGTCCTTGCGGGCGTCATAAGGCAGCTTGGGGTACAGCGTGTTGTTGGCCGCATAGGCGGCGATCACCACGCCGAAGGTGCTGCCGTCCGGTGCCGACTTGGCCACCGCATCGACCCCGATCACGCTGCCGGCCCCCGGCTTGTTGTCAATGATCACGGTCTGGCCCAGGCGGGTCTGCAGACCGTTCTGGATCAGGCGGGCCATCTGGTCGGTGAAGCCGCCGGGGGTGTAGGGGACGATCAGGCGAATGGGCTTGCTCGGCCAGCCGGCATTCTGGGCCCAGGCCGGGGCAGCCAATGAGGCCACCGAACCGGCGGCAGCGGTCAGCACCCGGCGGCGGGAGGGACGGTCAAGAGAAATGGGGGACGAAGGCATCAGGCCAGACTCCGGCAACAAGACAAAACCTGATTCTCAGCATCCCAGGCACCCGGCGCATTGGGGCAAGCCCGGCCGAGCCGTCGCCTCGGCGACCGGCCCGGCCTCAGCCCTTGAACATCGGGCCGACGATGCGGGCCGCCGCCTGCAGGCTGGCCGGTGCGTAGCCGGCATAGCCGAACAGCCAGCCCCGCCGTGGTGAGGCCACCGCATAGCGGGACAGCGGCGTCAGCACCACCCCCTGGGCGGCTGCCCGCCGGCTCAGCGCTTCGTCATCGGTGCCTGTGGGCTGCTCCAGACAAAGGTGCATGCCTCGGTCACTGGCCTGCAGTTGCAAAGCCCCATTGCTGGCCTCGGCCAGCGCATCAATCATCACCTTCTGCCGCCCCTGATACAGCTCACGCATGCGGCGCAGATGCCGCAGCAGGTGGCCTTGCGCAATGAAGCTGGCCAGCACCGCCTGGGTGTCGCCTGGGGCATGCCGATCGCTCAGAGCACGGGCCATCGAAAAGGAAGCCACCCAGGCCGGCGGCAGCACGATGAAGCCCAACCGCAGACCGGGGTGCAGGGTCTTGGAGAAAGTACCCACATACAGCACCCGCTCGGACCGCGGCAGACTGCACAAGGCAGGCAAACGGTGGGGCCCGTACTGGAACTCGCCGTCGTAATCGTCCTCGATCACCCAGGTCTGGTGGCGATGCGACCAATCCAGCAAGGCCTGGCGACGCGCCAGACTCATGCGCACGCCGGTTGGAAACTGATGCGTCGGCGTGACCACGGCCAGGCGTGCCCGAGGCCATTGCCGCTCGGCCTCGGCGATGCACAGGCCCTCCTCGTCCAGCGGTACCGGCCGGGCCTGCACGCCATGGCCCAGCAGGCTGGCCCGGATGCCGGGGTAGCCCGGGTCTTCGACCAGCACCTCGTCCCCGACATCGAGCAACAGCCGCCCCACCAAGTCCAGCGCCTGCTGCGAGCCCGAACACACCAGCACCCGACCGGCATCGCACCGAATGCCGCGCGAGGCCCAGAGCCACTGGGCAATCGCCTCGCGCAGTGCCGGATCGCCAGCGGGGTCCAGGTACTGAGCGCCCGCCTGCCGCTGCAGCGGTGTGCGCTGTCGGCTCAACCGGTCCCAGGTGCTGAAGGGAAAGCCGGCCACATCGGGCGCACCGATGCGAAACGGGGTGGCCGCCTGCCGGGGCGGGCTCCAGCGCCGAGCCGTCTCGGCAATCAATTGCCCGCGCCGGGACAGGCCCAGCGGCAAGGCGCTCAAGGCCCCGGCCCCGCTGGGGACAGCCAGCTTGGCGCTGACATAGCTGCCATCGCCCACCCGGGCCGTCACGTAGCCCTCGGCCTGCAAGCGCTCCATGGCCCACAACAAGGTGTTGCGCGACACCCCCAAGGTGCGCGCATGGTCCCGCGTAGCGGGCAGTCGACTGCCCGCCGCCAGAGCGCCATTCTCGATGGCCAGGCGCAATTGCTCGTACACCTGCTGCCGGCGGGTTGGCCCCCGATGGCTCCCCTGATTCATGGGCACTGGGCTCCTTGAATAGAACGTGATCAAAAAAGACTGCGAATGGCTGTGCGGCCCCTCCCTCAGTCTGTCCACCTTGGCACAAGCGTCCACGCCCGTGTGCATCGGTGTGCCATGGTGCCACGGGTTGCCCTTTGGGTCGGGGGCATCTCCGGGTCACGCTGGCCCATCTTGCTCTTGGTCCAGTTGGGCACCGAAATGATGCTGGCATCGACCTCTATGCCCGCCTTGAGCCGCAGGCCCTTCTGGGCCAGGCCGGCATGAATGGCTGCCGAGGCCTGCATGGCAACTGCGTGTCTTTTCAGCAAATGGCGGGAACTTGGGGTTTTGCCAACGCAGGGACTGGTTGTCTCGTCGGGCAGCCTGGCTGCGCCCTCCAAACCCACAAATCGCCTCATGCCTGGCCGGGGCGCACGGCTTCCACCACGGCGGCAGGCCAAGAGTGCGCAGCATGGTCTCATGCTGTAAACGACGGGCGCACGCCCAAAGCCCGGTGTGCGCCGCGCGCATGCAGCTGGCCCAGCGCCCCCCCCAGGGCACCTCCTGACTCATCTCATCGAGAAAGACTTCTTGGTGGGTCGTCCGGGGCTGCGGGGTCAAGGCCAGGCGTGATCTGGTTCTCTGGTTCATGTGCGTGATCTTGCACAACGTTCAGGCCCGAATCTGGCATGAATCATCAGTATCGACAATAACGGCCAGAAATACCGGCTGCATGTCCCCAATACTAGGGACATACAGCCAACAAAATAAGACCGACCATTGGCACAAATCAAGCTCAACGCCGACGCCCTGGATCAAAAAATATGCTCAATTAGCATGGAAGTTCGCTTCAAGCCGCCTTTTCAGATAGTCCAACCATCAGCACCCTGCTCCAAATGTTCACCCAGATATCGGCACTGATTTTCAGTGCATGGTCCGTGCGCAGGTAAGTGTTGGCGCACGACGGACTGGTTGTTTTAATCGTCTCGTGGGCGCCTGTAGATTGACAGCGCGAAAGAAACAAAGAAGAGGCAGCAGAGCAAATACCGCCCGACAAACTGGAAGGCGTTCAGCGCGGCGCTGAAGATGCGCGGCGATGGGCCGCGGCCTCTGGAAAAGGTAAAGCGATTACCAGCAGATGTCTTTCGACATTCTGCAAAATTTTCTCGACCGGCTTTGCATCTCGCTCAAAAGTTAGTTTTCAGCGCTCCAACGCCCCAAGCACAAAAGCATTTGCATTGACTACGTGATTTCAAGATTGCATCTGGCAATTCAATAAAAACCAACAAGATATAATAGGGAAGAATCAGCATGAAAACTCAAAGTGGTCTGGTTTCGAGAATTATTTTTCGTTCGGAACAACATGCCCGATGTTTATTGGTCGCGGTGCTGACGCTGGGGATCTTCCTCGGCATCGTGAGCCCAGCTAACGCGCTGACCAATACCTGGAGTGCTGCGGGCAGCATGAGCACGGCTCGGACTAGCCACACGACGACCCTGCTACCCTCAGGCCAGGTGCTGGTCGTGGGGGGACGGGACAACATCTCAACCCTAACCAGCGCTGAGCTGTACGACCCGGTGACCCAGACCTGGAGTACTGCGGGCAGCATGAGCACTGCGCGGGCAGATCACACTGCGACTCTACTTCCCTCAGGCCAGGTGCTGGTCTTGGGGGGGAGTGACAACGGTGGAATTCTTGCCAGCGCAGAGCTGTACGATCCGGCCACCCAGACCTGGAGTGCTGCGGGCAACCTGAGCACGGCGCGTGCTGTTCACACAGCGACCCTGCTGCCCTCAGGCCAGGTGCTGGTCGTGGGGGGATTTGGCAACGGTGGATTGCTTGGCAGTGCCGAGCTTTACGACCCATCGACCCAGACCTCGAGTGCTGCGGGCAGCCTGAGCACGGCTCGATATTTGCACACAGCGACCCTACTGCCCTCAGGCCAGGTGCTGGTCGTGGGAGGGTGGGGCAACAGTGGAAATCTTGCCAGCGCCGAGCTGTACGACCCAGCGACCCAGACCTGGAGTGCTGCTGCGGGCAGCCTAAGTACGGCGCGGAGGGGCCAAACAGCGACCCTGCTGCCCTCTGGCCTGGTGCTGGCCGTAGGGGGAATTGGCGATGGTGGGTTCCCTGCCAGCGCCGAGCTGTACGACCCAGCGACCAACTCCTGGAGTGCGGCGGGCAACCTGAGCACTGCGCGTGCTGGGCACACAGCGACCCTGCTGCCCTCAGGCCTGGTGCTGGTTGTGGGAGGGTTTAGCAACAGTGGAAATCTGGCTAGCGCCGAGCTGTACGCCCCGGCGACCCAGACCTGGAGTGCGGCGGGCAGCTTAGGTACGGCGCGGAGGGGCCAAACAGCGACCCTGCTGCCCTCAGGCCAGATGCTGGCCGTGGGGGGGATTGGCAACGGTGGAAATCTTGCCAGCGCCGAACTGTACGACCCGGCGATCCCGACCTGGCGTGCTGCGGGCAGCCTGAACATGGCGCGCACTTATCACACAGCGACCCAGCTGCCCTCAGGCCAGGTGCTGGTCATGGGGGGCATTGATAGCAACTCTGCAGCCACGGCCAGCGTCGAGCTGTACGACCCGGCGACCCAGACCTGGAGTGCTGCGGGCAGCCTGAGCACGGCTCGATATTTGCACACAGCTACCCTGCTGCCCTCAGGCCAGGTGCTGGTCGTGGGAGGCGTTGATAGCAACTCTGCAGCCACAGCCAGCGTCGAGCTGTACGACCCGGCGACCCAGACCTGGCGTGCTGCGGGCAGCCTGAGCACGGCTCGATATTGGCACACAGCGACCCTGCTGCCCTCAGGCCAGGTGCTGGTCGTGGGAGGGTTTGGCAACAGTGGAAATCTTGCCAGCGCCGAGCTGTACGACCCGGCGACCCAGACCTGGAGTGCGGCGGGCAGCCTGAGCACGGCTCGGTTTAAACACACAGCGACTCTGCTGCCATCAGGCCTGGTACTGGTCGTGGGGGGGTATGACAACGGTGGATATCTTGCCAGCGCCGAGCTGTACGACCCGGCGACCCACACATGGAGTGCTGCGGGCAGCCTAAGCGCAGCTCGGAACTATCACACAGCGACCCTGCTGCCCTCAGGCCAGGTGCTGGTCGTGGGGGGGCTTGGCATTGGTGGAATTGTTGCCAGCGCCGAGCTGTACGACCCGGCGACCCAGACCTGGAGTGCTGCGGGCAGCCTGAGCGCGGCGCGTCGGAGACATACAGCGACCCTGCTGCCCTCAGGCCAAGTGTTGGTCGTGGGGGGAATTAACAGCAATGGATACCTTACCAGCGCCGAACTGTACGACCCGGCAACCCAAACCTGGATTGCTGCGGGCAGCCTGAGCGCAGCTCGGTACTATCACACAGCGACCCTGTTGGCCTCAGGCCAGGTGTTGGTCGTAGGGGGGGTTGGCAATGGATATCTTGCCAGTGCCGAGCTTTACACCCACAGCCTGGGATTCGCAGACACCAGCCGGCCCGTGATCAGCAGATTGGCCAGCGCTTTGCAACCGGGCCAAACCTTGCAGATCGGAGGGACAGGCTTCAATGGCAGCAACAATGGCTGGAGCGAGGCCTCGGGTGGCAGCACCAACAGCAGCGCCACCAACTACCCGCTGGTGCAGTTGCGTCGCCTCGACAATGAACAGGTGAGTTGGCTCACTCCGACGTCGGCACGCTCTGATACCGCTTACACCAGCGCCGCGCTCAACGGCTTGGCCCTGGGGGCTTACAGGCTGACCATGTTTGTCAACGCGATTCCCAGCTTCTCTCAACTGTTCCAACTAACGCCCCTGGCTGTCTGGTCTGTTTCGCCAAGCAGCGGCCCCAGCGCCGGCGGAATCAGCGTCGCCATCGCTGGCACGGGCTTTACCAGCACCACGGCGGTCTACTTTGGCGGTACGGCGGCGGCCAGTTTCACGGTCGACAGCGACACGCAGATCACGGCCGTGGCGCCAGCCGGCAGTGCCGGGACGGTGGATATCACGGTGACCTCCGCAGGCTCAACCAGCGCAACAGTGACGGCCGATCAGTTCAGCTACGTGACTGCGCCCACCGTCACCAGCCTGGGAACCCGTGCAGGGCCCACTGCGGGCGGCACCTTGGTGCTGATCACAGGCACCAACTTCACGGGGGCTACCGCCGTCCTGTTTGGCAGCAGCAATGCCGCCGTCTACACGGTCAACAGCACAACACAGATCACCGCAACGGCCCCTGCGGGTTCGGTCGGCACGGTGCATGTCACGGTGACCACGGCGGGGGGTAGCAGCGCGACCAGCACCGGTGACCAGTTCACCTATGCAGCAGCGCCCACCGTCACCAGCCTGGGAGCCTCTTCAGGCCCGGCCGCGGGTGGCACTTCGGTGGTCATCAACGGCACCAACTTCACGGGGGCCACTGCCGTCCAGTTTGGCAGCAGCAATGCCACCGGCTACACGGTCAACAGCGCAACGCAGATCACCGCCACGGCACCAGCGGGTTCGGTCGGCACGGTGCATGTCACGGTGACCACGGCGGGAGGCACCAGCAGCACCAACGCCGGTGACCAGTTCACCTACCAAAGCGCTGGAGCCTGTGGCGCCGCAGCAGGCGTTGCCGCCATTCTGAAACCGGCAGCCAACCTCTGCGCTGTAGGCAATGCTTCGGCCGTGGCATTGAACTCTTCCAACTGGTCGTGGACCTGCGCGGGCACTCTGTCACAAGCAGCTTGCTCGGCACCTTTGAAGGCCACGCCAGGCAACACCAACAGCGGCGCCGTGACGGCTGCTGGGAGCAACGGCTGGACCCTTCAAAGCGCAAGTTTTGTGGCGGCGCCCTCGATTGCCAATTCCGTGGTACCTGCCGGAACGACCTTCCCGTTCGGTTTGGCCTCCTTGAGCTTGAGCGGAGGCACTCCCGGTACCCAGGCAACCGTGACGATGACCTACGCTTCCGCGATACCGGCCAACTCGGTCTATTACAAATACAACCCGAACACCTCCACTTGGTCGGTGCTGAACAGCGCGGTGTTCAACTACACGAACAATTCGGTGACCTTCACGCTGACAGACGGTGGTGTGGGCGACGACGACGGCGCACCCGACGGAGCGATCTTGGATCCGGGTGGTCCCGGCGTTCCCTCGGCTGCAGCATTGACAACGGCGGTCCCGTCATTGTCGGAATGGGGCGTTGCCATGTTGACGCTCTTGATGCTGTTGCTGGGGATCGGTCATGTGCGCATCCGCAGGGCGTTGGCACACTGATGCGCCTGAGTTCCGGCACGACACCTGGCCGAGAACTGAGTTCTGTCCGGCCTTGGCAACGATGGCTGCATTGACTGACCATGCGGGTTTGGGCTTGAAGAAAGGAAGCAACCCTGGCTTCGATCTGATCTCCGGGCAAGTGGATGGCAAGGACGGCCTGAGGGTGACAAAAATTGAGGCAGCCCTGAGGGGTTGGAATCTCTCAGGGTTGGGTCCATTTTTCACGCGGACTTGAGAGGTTTTGCAAACCCACTACGGGGCGACGACAATGGGCAACAACAACTTGAATTGCGTTCCTTCAGGCCCAGAGGTCCATTGAACGCTCCCATTGATGGCTTGGGCCCGGCGCATTTGGTTGTTCAAGCCACGCCCTTTGGGGCTCAAACGGACAGCTTCATAATCAAACCCAGCCCCATTGTCTTGAATCGAAACCACCACATGCGGCCACTGCAGCCCTGTGCGTACATGGACCTCGGTGGCACGAGTGTGTTTGAGAATGTTGGCGAATGCCTCTTGAAAGATGCGCAGGATATGCAAACCGCTGCGTGGATTCAACCATGACAACCTGGGTATCTCCTGAACCTCCCAATTGAGCCGTACACCCGCCGCTTTGAGCCTTGGACCCAAGCGAAATCGAAAGGTTGCCAGCAGCAAGAGAAGGTCTGCTTCGACGGGCTCCATCGAATCAATCGTCAGTTTCAAATCGTCGATGCATGCTTTGAGGATGTCGCCGAGCAAGGCCTGCGTCATGCCTCCGCCCTCCACCGCACGCAATGCGGTGACCAACGAAGAGCCCAGTCCATCATGCATGTCTTGTGTCAAGCGCTGACGTTCCTCGCCGAGCATCTGGATTTTCTCGATGTCGCGCAAACGCGCATGGCTAGCGGTCAACTCCGCTTCTCGAATCGACAGACGCTGAGCCAGGTGCAGATTGGCTTTTTCTATATTCTCCATGGCACCAATATAACGACCATACATGATGTACAGGGCAATACCAAACACACCCACAATGGCATACGGATTGGTATATATCCCCTCGGGACTCACCCAATTGGTTTGCAACAATAAATCGTAGATGCAACACAGCGTCGCGAATAACAACCAGCCCGCCACAAGCCATGTTTCATGTGAGCTCTGACGAAACCCTTTGCGCAGCGCATCATAGAAAATGAGTGCGGCAATTGGGACCATCAAGATGTTGACGACGGGTGTTAGCAGTGTCAGCGTTGGCAGGATGCCCAGTCCGGGAGTAGAAACACCGCTCCAAAGCAAAGCGCTCCAAACCAGGAATCGAGTCATGTTACGCATGGGATTCTGGTGAAGGCGCTCCATCATGCAATGACAAAAGATCACCAACCAAATCAGAGAACAGGTCTTGATCCATTCAAACCACTCATCAGAGAGAAGCAGGAATCCGCCACCCACGTGGTAGTGCAGCATGCGCAAAAACGCCATCACAGATGTTGCAAAGAAAATCAAATACAGCGAATCGCGACGCATTTTGATCCAGATGGCCAATGCAAAAAAACCTACCGCCAAAAAAGCACCGCTACCGATGAATGGCAATTGGGTCTGCACCAGTTGGCGCATCTGGTAGCGCCAGGCAAGAGCCTCCACCGAGCCGACCCAGACCGTGGAAAGAGCGCTGCCGGTGTTTCGCAAATGGTCTATGCGCAGCGTGACTGTCTTGGGCGGTGCTTCGTCAACAGCGGCATTGAGCGGTATCAGAAGTGGATGGTTATAGCCATTCAGCGTCATGCTGCCCTGAGACGCATACAGCAGGCGGTTGTCCGAATAGACCGCCAACTGGCCAATGGTCTTCCAACGCGGGATGTAGAGGTATTGGGGCTCTTGATTTGCATTGAAATGACTCAAATCCAGTCGATACCAGTCGGTCAGGGTTTGCCCAACTTGTTCCGCAGGGGGCAGCACTTCGCGCTTGAAAGTACTGGGCAGCGAAACGCTTTTCCAGCCTTTCTGGGTCAAAAACTCAGGTGCCAATTGCGCGGGGGGCCGGCTGTAGCCTCGACCAGGCACCGACAGGAATTGCGCCTCATGCCATTGAGTTGCATGTGTCTCGCTGGCGGTTAGCTCGCATCCCGCCAGCATGAGAATCCAGGCCAATGCACAGAACACGGCAATCAGTCGGCGGCCATGGGATCCCAAACTGTCGTTGCGGCCGTGCCACCTGGAGCGATGCACCTGCGTCATGGGCATCAAGGCGTGGTCATACCAAGCCCTGGTATCGGGCTTCGTAGATGGCTTCAGCCTTGGAGTTGACCTTCAGCTTGGCATAAATGCGGCGCACATAGGTTTGTACCGTGTGCGTGGACACCTGCATGACCTTGGCGATCTCATCGGCCGTGAACCCTTTGGTGATCAACTCCAACACCTCCGTTTCGCGCGCGGAAAGCACCGAGTGCATGGGGTCCGGGCGGAGCATGGGCTCGTGCGCTTTGACAGCGGGCTGCGTGCGAAAGTGCGTCAATATCTTGCGGGCGATCAATGGGTTGATGGGGCTACCGCCCGCATGGAGACTCCGGATTTCACGCAGCATATCGCCCGCCTCTCCGTCTTTGAGCAAATAGCCTGAGGCGCCGGCCTCCAGCGACTTCATGACATGAGCTTCGTCGGCAAAGGTGGTGCACACCATCACGGCGCAGGAGGGCCACAAGTGTCGGGCGGCCTCAATCACGTCCAGGCCCGATCCATCGGGCAGTCCCAAGTCCACCAGCAAGACATCTGCGGCACGACCTTGCAAGGCATACAACCCTTCAGATCGGGTGCTGGCAATGCTGACCATGAGCAGGTCGACTGAGGCCTCAACGGCCCTCACGATGGCGTTTTGAACCTCGACATCATCCTCAACAAGGGCAACCCGAATTTGGGCAGAAGGCGGTGGGGTTGGCATGGTGGCAATGGTGGGAGCCGGGGGAATCAGCATGGCAGATGCACAAATGGAGTTGCCAAGGCCCAGCAGGGGTATTTTTCTCTATCGCACCGTAGCGTCAGGATTATCAACCCGCCTGCTCTCAGACACCGTCCCCAAAATTGGGGACAGCAGGGTTCGCTGCTGCGCTTTGGCGCCACACCTGGGTACTCGCGCTGGCCACCGACTGCCCGCCGCCAGAGCGCCATTCTCGATGGCCAGGCGCAATTGCTCGTACACCTGCTGCCGGCGGGTTGGCCC